>NZ_SPQC01000073.1 GCF_004569295.1 Rothia nasimurium | reverse complement strand
AACCTGCGTAGAGTATTACGAGTCGCCACGGCACAGGGGAAACCCACCAAGCGACAAAACACCTAGTCACATAGCGAATTCAGGCCAAAGCCGGAACCGAGAAATCCCAACTCGCACGAGTGAGAGTTTGAAGTAACAACCCAGCCACAGGCCACTGTGAGACACAACACGGAATACGGAGTTGACGCACAGAAAAGAAACGCAATAGACTAGACGAGTTGCCCAAACGGGTAACACGAAAACTTGAGAATGACCGATACGAAACACCGGCCAGGTTTGGCTAGGGTTGAGAATGCGGTTTGTTGCTTGAAAACTCAATAGCGTACCAATGTTATAAATAACATTCTTATCGTCCATCGTCATAATACCAAGACCACAACGGTCCTGGAGTGATATGGAAATTGAACTGATACCAAATATTTATACAACACTGTGAGAAACCAGCGGTTTCTCACTGAATTTGATAATCACATGGTTTCAGATTCGTCAGCTCGAACCACACCACCCCGTGGTGAATGGTTCGCTAACAATCAGAGACCAGGATCATCAACTACTTCATTTTTCTAACGGAGAGTTTGATTCTGGCTCAGGACGAACGCTGGCGGCGTGCTTAACACATGCAAGTCGAACGATGAAGCCCAGCTTGCTGGGTGGATTAGTGGCGAACGGGTGAGTAATACGTGAGTAACCTGCCTTTAACTCTGGGATAAGCCTTGGAAACGAGGTCTAATACCGGATACGACCAGTTTCCGCATGGGATGCTGGTGGAAAGGGATATGTACTGGTTTTAGATGGGCTCACGGCCTATCAGCTTGTTGGTGAGGTAACGGCTCACCAAGGCGACGACGGGTAGCC
Organism: Rothia nasimurium; assembly: GCF_004569295.1. GTDB lineage: Bacteria > Actinomycetota > Actinomycetes > Actinomycetales > Micrococcaceae > Rothia > Rothia nasimurium_B. Next base: position 4,760 of record NZ_SPQC01000073.1, on the reverse strand, counting down.
GGCCTGAGAGGGTGACCGGCCACACTGGGACTGAGACACGGCCCAGACTCCTACGGGAGGCAGCAGTGGGGAATATTGCACAATGGGCGCAAGCCTGATGCAGCGACGCCGCGTGAGGGATGACGGCCTTCGGGTTGTAAACCTCTTTCAGCAGGGAAGAAGCGAAAGTGACGGTACCTGCAGAAGAAGCGCCGGCTAACTACGTGCCAGCAGCCGCGGTAATACGTAGGGCGCGAGCGTTGTCCGGAATTATTGGGCGTAAAGAGCTTGTAGGCGGTTTGTCGCGTCTGCTGTGAAAGCCCGGGGCTTAACCCCGGGTTTGCAGTGGGTACGGGCTAACTAGAGTGCAGTAGGGGAGACTGGAATTCCTGGTGTAGCGGTGAAATGCGCAGATATCAGGAGGAACACCAATGGCGAAGGCAGGTCTCTGGGCTGTAACTGACGCTGAGAAGCGAAAGCATGGGGAGCAAACAGGATTAGATACCCTGGTAGTCCATGCCGTAAACGTTGGGCACTAGGTGTGGGGGACATTCCACGTTTTCCGCGCCGTAGCTAACGCATTAAGTGCCCCGCCTGGGGAGTACGGCCGCAAGGCTAAAACTCAAAGAAATTGACGGGGGCCCGCACAAGCGGCGGAGCATGCGGATTAATTCGATGCAACGCGAAGAACCTTACCAAGGCTTGACATATACCGGACCGCTCTAGAGATAGAGTTTCCCTTCGGGGCTGGTATACAGGTGGTGCATGGTTGTCGTCAGCTCGTGTCGTGAGATGTTGGGTTAAGTCCCGCAACGAGCGCAACCCTCGTTCTATGTTGCCAGCACGTAATGGTGGGGACTCATAGGAGACTGCCGGGGTCAACTCGGAGGAAGGTGGGGATGACGTCAAATCATCATGCCCCTTATGTCTTGGGCTTCACGCATGCTACAATGGCCGGTACAAAGGGTTGCGATACTGTGAGGTTGAGCTAATCCCAAAAAGCCGGTCTCAGTTCGGATTGGGGTCTGCAACTCGACCCCATGAAGTCGGAGTCGCTAGTAATCGCAGATCAGCAACGCTGCGGTGAATACGTTCCCGGGCCTTGTACACACCGCCCGTCAAGTCACGAAAGTTGGTAACACCCGAAGCCGATGGCCTAACCCGTTTGGGAGGGAGTCGTCGAAGGTGGGATTGGCGATTGGGACTAAGTCGTAACAAGGTAGCCGTACCGGAAGGTGCGGCTGGATCACCTCCTTTCTAAGGAGCTTCAACATATTGGTTGAGCCACGCTGGACGCGAGTGTCGTTTGGGTGGTTTGCTCATGGGTGGAATGTTAGTTCAGGTGCTGTGCTTGCTCTTTGGAGTTGGTGCTGTGCTGATGAGTTTGTGTGTAATGCTGGTGCGCTTTTGGGTTTTGAGGTAACAAGCCATACATGGTTTGTTGCTCTTAGGTTCCCGGCATGAGAGTAGTAGTCAGGGTTTTTCCTGGTTGCCTTGAGTGGTATCGGGTTGTTGTTTGAGAACTGTATAGTGGACGCGAGCATCTTCGAATGTAATGAAGATTTCTCAATCTCTATGATTGGGTTTCTTTGATACTTTTGATTTTGTACTTAGTTAGTCAAGGTTAATATCTTTGATTTTATCTGTGTGTAAGTTATTAAGGGCACACGGTGGATGCCTTGGCACTAGAAGCCGATGAAGGACGTGTGAATCTGCGAAAAGCCTGGGGAAGCCGATAACAGGGCGTTGATCCCAGGATGTCCGAATGGGGAAACCCAGCAAGCCATTATGGTTTGTTACCACCAGTTGAATGTATAGGCTGGTTGGAGGGAACGGGGGGAAGTGAAACATCTCAGTACCCTCAGGAAGAGAAAATAACTAATGATTCTGTGAGTAGTGGCGAGCGAAAGCGGAAGAGACTAAACCTGTGGTGTGTGATACCGGTTGAGGGTTGCATCATGGGGGTTGTGGGAGTACGCATAACAGTTTCAACCGGCTGTTGACGTGATGTTCTAGCATGTAGGTGAACGCCTTGGGATGGGCGACCGGAGAGGGTGAGAGTCCTGTAATCGTAATGTGTTAGACCGCGTGTGTGCCACCCGAGTAGCACGGGGCTCGTGGAATCTCGTGTGAATCTGCCAGGACCACCTGGTAAGTCTAAATACTTTCTAGTGACCGATAGTGAATCAGTACCGTGAGGGAATGGTGAAAAGTACCCCGGGAGGGGAGTGAAATAGTACCTGAAACCGTGTGCTTACAAGCCGTTGGAGCCTTTTGGGGTGACAGCGTGCCTTTTGAAGAATGAGCCTGCGAGTTAGTGTTCTGTCGCGAGGTTAACCCGTGTGGGGAAGCCGTAGCGAAAGCGAGTCTGAATAGGGCGAGTTAGTGGCAGGATCTAGACCCGAAGCGGAGTGATCTATCCATGGCCAGGTTGAAGCGACGGTAAGACGTCGTGGAGGACCGAACCCACTTCAGTTGAAAATGGAGGGGATGAGCTGTGGATAGGGGTGAAAGGCCAATCAAACTCTGTGATAGCTGGTTCTCCCCGAAATGCATTTAGGTGCAGCGTTACGTGTTTCTTGCCGGAGGTAGAGCTACTGGATGGCCGATGGGCCCCACAGGGTTACTGACGTCAGCTAAACTCCGAATGCTGGTAAGTGAGAGCGTAGCAGTGAGACAGTGGGGGATAAGCTTCATTGTCGAGAGGGAAACAGCCCAGACCATCAACTAAGGTCCCTAAGCGTGTACTAAGTGGGAAAGGATGTGGAGTTGCTTAGACAACCAGGAGGTTGGCTTAGAAGCAGCCACCCTTGAAAGAGTGCGTAATAGCTCACTGGTCAAGTGATTCTGCGCCGATAATGTAGCGGGGCTCAAGTACACCACCGAAGTTATGGCAATCAGCTTTTGTGCTGGTTGGGTAGGGGAGCGTCGTGTATCCAGTGAAGCTGCGGTGTAAACCAGTGGTGGAGGGTATGCGAGTGAGAATGCAGGCATGAGTAGCGAATCACGGGTGAGAAACCCGTGCGCCGGATGATCAAGGGTTCCAGGGTCAAGCTAATCTGCCCTGGGTTAGTCGGGGCCTAAGGCGAGGCCGACAGGCGTAGTCGATGGATAACGGGTTGATATTCCCGTACCGGCGAAAAACCGCCCATACTGATATTTTGATGCTAACTGTGAGAAGCTGTTTGTAACCCTGCCACTTGTGGTGGGGAGCTTGTGGTGGACTGCAGGACCCGATTTTTAGAGGTAAACGTATTAACAGGTGTGACGCAGGAAGGTAGCCAAGCCACGCGATGGTTGTCGTGGTCTAAGCGTGTAGGGTATCCGGTTGTTAAATGCGCCGGTGTTGGCCTGAGACGTGATGGGACCCCGTTTGTGGGGGATTTGGTGATCCTATGCTGCCGAGAAAAGCATCGACGTGAGGTTTTAGCCGCCCGTACCCGAAACCGACACAGGTGATCAGGTAGAGAATACTAAGGCGATCGAGAGAATCGTGGTTAAGGAACTCGGCAAAATGTCCCCGTAACTTCGGGAGAAGGGGAGCCTTGAGCGTGATCGGTCCGTGCGGCCGTGAGCGTGTATGGGTCGCAGAGAATTGGGGGAAGCGACTGTTTATCAAAAACACAGGTCCGTGCGAAGTCGTAAGACGATGTATACGGACTGACTCCTGCCCGGTGCTGGAAGGTTAAGAGGATTGGTTAGATCTTTTTGGGTCGAAGCTGAGAATTTAAGCCCCAGTAAACGGCGGTGGTAACTATAACCATCCTAAGGTAGCGAAATTCCTTGTCGGGTAAGTTCCGACCTGCACGAATGGAGTAACGACTTCCCTACTGTCTCAACCATGAACTCGGCGAAATTGCAGTACGAGTAAAGATGCTCGTTTCGCGCAGCAGGACGGAAAGACCCCGTGACCTTTACTATAGTTTGGTATTGGTGTTCGGTGTGGCTTGTGTAGGATAGGTGGGAGACTGTGAAGCATGGACGCTAGTTCGTGTGGAGTCGTTGTTGAAATACCACTCTGGTCGCTCTGGATGTCTAACTTCGGCCCGTGATCCGGGTCAGGGACAGTGCCTGATGGGTAGTTTAACTGGGGCGGTTGCCTCCTAAAAAGTAACGGAGGCGCCCAAAGGTTCCCTCAGCCTGGTTGGCAATCAGGTGTTGAGTGTAAGTGCACAAGGGAGCTTGACTGTGAGACTGGCAGGTCGAGCAGGGACGAAAGTCGGGACTAGTGATCCGGCGGTACGTTGTGGAACGGCCGTCGCTCAACGGATAAAAGGTACCTCGGGGATAACAGGCTGATCTTGCCCAAGAGTCCATATCGACGGCATGGTTTGGCACCTCGATGTCGGCTCGTCGCATCCTGGGGCTGGAGTTGGTCCCAAGGGTTGGGCTGTTCGCCCATTAAAGCGGTACGCGAGCTGGGTTCAGAACGTCGTGAGACAGTTCGGTCCCTATCCGCTGCGCGCGTTGGAAATTTGAGAAAGGCTGTCCTTAGTACGAGAGGACCGGGACGGACGAACCTCTGGTATGTCAGTTGTACCGCCAGGTGCATGGCTGATTGGCTACGTTCGGGAGGGATAACCGCTGAAAGCATCTAAGCGGGAAGCCTGTTTCGAGATGAGATTTCCTGGTGGCTTTTGTGTCACGTGAGGATCCCTATAGATGATGGGGTTGATAGGCTAGGTATGGACGCGGGGAATGCCCGTGGAGTTGACTGGTACTAATAGTCCGAAGGCTTACATTTTTTGACTGAGTGTGTTTGGTGTTTGCGTCCACTGTAT
>NZ_SPQC01000072.1 GCF_004569295.1 Rothia nasimurium | reverse complement strand
CCCTCGGCAAGCCCCAGCCCGCTCCCATCGACGACGTGCGCGAGGCAGCCCGCATGCTGGCTGAATCGAAGAAACCCATCATCGTCGCAGGCGGCGGCTCCATCGGCGCAGCAGCCGACCTGCTCCGCCTGGCAGAAACCCTGGAAGCTCCCGTCATTACCTCGGTTAACGGCAAGGGCGCCATTCCCGAAAAGCACCGCCTCTCCCTCGGCGCCGACCTACGCCTGAGCGCAGCCCACGCCTTCTGCCGGGAGGCGGACGCCATGCTGATTATCGGCTCCAAGATCGGTGAAGCGGAGCTCTGGGACGGCGACATCCGCCCCGCCGGCCCCGTCATTCGCATCGATATTACGCGCGACCAGATGCTCACCAACATCACCCCCGACATTGAGCTGCCGGGCAACTCCAAGGCCGTCATTCCGCAGCTTCTGGACGCCCTCGCCGAGCTCGGCCTGGCCCCCGGCTCCCGCGAGCCCCGCAACCTGCAAAACATCTTCGACACCCTCGACAACGAGGGGCGGGCGCTGGCTCCCGAGCTGGCAGAGCTCAACGAGAAGATTATGGAGATTCTGCCCGAAGACACCATCATTGCCGGTGACTCCTCCCAGGTCACCTACATGGGCACCACCACCTTCTACCGGGCGGCCCGCCCCAACTCCCTGCTCTACATGGCAACCTACGCCACCCTGGGCTACGGCCTGCCCGCTGCTATTGGCGCCAAGGTAGCCGCCCCCGAGCGTCCTGTGGTCTGCCTACTCGGCGACGGCGCACTCATGTTCGCCATCCAAGAGCTCATGACCGCCGTTGAGCAGCAGCTCGACCTACCCATCATCTGCGTCGAAAACGGCGGCTACGGCGAGATTCGCCAGAACGAGCGCGACCGCGGCATCGCCCCCGTGGCGGTAGACCTGGTGCAGCCCGACTGGGTCAAACTGGCCGAGGGCTTCGGCGCCACCGGCTTCTCAGCCACCATGGACATCCTGGCCGAGACCGTCCAGCAGGCCCTGGCAACCCGCGGCCCCTCGGTCGTACACCTAAAGATTGGTGAGACCCTGCGCTAGATACCCCGGTATAAGCGACTCTCTGGGGTAGCTTGTAGGTACAAGGACGCTGCCCCCACTCCCCTGCCGAAGGCAGGAAGGTGGGGGCAGCGTCCTAATTTTTATCTACCCGAACCGCCCGCACGCTTACCGGCAGGCAGGTTTGCACTTACTCGTAGCGCAGGGCGTCGATGGGGTCGAGCTTGGCTGCTTTGTTGGCCGGGTAGTAGCCGAAGAAGAGACCAATCGCCAGGGAGAAGCCCAGGGAGGTCAGCACCGCGTTGAACGGCGGCAGAACCATAAGGCCCATCAGGTTAGAACCCAGCATGCCCAGGCCACCGCCCAATAGAACGCCAAGAATACCGCCGACCAGGCAAACCATCATAGCCTCAACCACAAACTGGGTGCGGATAGCACTACGGGTAGCGCCCAGGGCCTTACGGATACCGATTTCACGGGTTCGCTCAGTCACCGTCACCAACATAATGTTCATGACGCCAATGCCACCCACCAGCAGAGAGATACCAGCAATAGCACTAATAGCCATACTGATATTGTTCAGCACCTGGTTAAAGGAAGCGGTAGAAGCTGAGAAGTCCATAATTTCGGCCTGGAAATTATCGTTAGACCGGTACATCTGGGTCAGGACAGCCTGTAGCTTAGCCTTAGTCTGCCCAAGATCTGCGTTCTCAGAAGGACGCACCGTAATAGTTGACCATTCGGTAGTCTCGTAGTCGCTGACTGCTGAGGCAACCGTGTAAGGCATATAGTAGGCGCTGGTGTCAGTGTAGGCGAAAATACCGCCACTGGTGTCGGGGGCGTAAACACCAATGACCACGCCGGTCATGGAGCCGCTAGTGCCGTCCATAGTGATTTCATTACCGATAGCCTTCTGCGGGTCACCATCGTAGAGGGCGTTCATAGTCTCGGTCGAGATAACAGCCACCTTGCGGGAGGTCTTGATATCTTCAGCGGTAATGTTGCGGCCGGCCACAATCTCAAGAGGCTTAAGCTTAAGGGCATCCTCGTTCACGAACTTGGCGCTACCGCTAGCTTCCTTACCGTTAGCGGTCAGGGGCATGTAGGAGCCACCGTAGCTGGAGTCACCAATGGGAATACCAGCAATGGAGTCACCCATGACCTGCTTAATGAGGTTGATGTCGTCCATATCAAACTTGGAGTCAGTATCCGGGGTGGCTCCGCTTTCGCCCAGTAGACCACCGTAGGGATCGCTGGAGGGTGAAGCCGAAGCCTGCGGATCTGGACGCCCCTTAACCTGTACGGTCAAATCGTTAGCACCCGAGCTGGCAATAGACCGGTTGGTCTGCACCTGTAGGGCATGGCCCAGGGTCAGAATAGCAATCACCGAGACGATACCCACGATAATACCCAGCAGGGTCAGGAAGGACCGCATCTTGTTGGTGCGCAGGCTGCCCAGGGCCAGTATCAGAGATTCACGAAGATTCACGGCTACTGACCTCCTTGAAGGTTCATGGGCAGGGTGGGGTCTAAGGTCTGGACGCCAGCCTGGGGCTGCTGGGCCAGGTAGGGGCTGGCAGCCTCCTGCCCGTTCTGGATGCGGCCGTCCACCATGGTCACGACCCGGGTAGTTTCAGCAGCCAGCTCAGGGTTGTGGGTAATGAAGACGATGGTCTTGCCTTGCTCCCGGTTGAGCTGATGGAAGAGATCCATGACCATGCGGCCGGTCTGGCTATCCAGAGCACCTGTCGGTTCATCGGCCAGTAGCAATGGTGGGTCGTTGGCTAAGGCACGGGCGATAGCTACGCGCTGCTTCTGACCACCCGAGAGCTGGGCCGGGTTGTGGTCCATACGGTCGGCTATGCCCATCTGTTCTAGCAGATACTGGGCCCTTTCGCGGCGCTCCTTGACTGGAACCCCTGCATACATGAGGGGCATCTCCACGTTTTTGAGAGCAGAAATCCGGCCAATCAGATTGAAGCTCTGGAAGACAAAGCCAATGTTTTGGCTGCGATAGAAGGCCTGTTCGTCGTCGTTCAGGGCCATGACGTCTTCACCGGCGAAGGTGTAGGAGCCTGCGGTGGCCTTGTCCAGCATACCGATGATGTTCATGAGGGTGCTCTTGCCGGAGCCAGACTGGCCAACCACCGACACAAATTCGCCCTCGTCCACGTGGAAGTTGACACCGGGCAGAACCGTGATGGCGTTTTCGGTTCCCTGGTTAAAGGTCTTAACAATGTCCCGCATATCTAGCAGGTGTCCAGCCCCGGCGGGCTGGGTCTGGGTAGCCAGCACGTCGGTGGGATTGTCCAGGTAGTCCTGGGGTTTGTGGCTAGTCATGGTTTAGAAACCGCCAATGCTGGTGCCGGCGTCCAGAAGAACCTGCGCGCCGATACGGTCCTTGTAGGCTTCGCCCTGGGTGATAACCATGTCGCCGGTCTGCAGCTGGCCGCCGGTGATGGCGATGTCAACATCGTTGGTCAAACCTGTTTCGACGGTCCGCTCTTCCAGGGTGTACTGGCCTTCTTCACCGGGTACAGCCACAATGACGGCCTTAGCGCCGCTGTCGGTGGTGTAGACGGCATCGCGGGGCAAGCTGATGGAGGAGGAATCTTCAGCAGTGATAATGTTGGCCTTGACCTTGGAGCCCAGGAAGAGGCCCTCGCGGTCGCCTTCCACAGTAATCTGGACACTGAAGGTGGGGTTGCTATTGCTGCTGGTGCCAGCACCCAGGGCAGAGACTGCGTCGCTACCGCTGCTGGAGGCCTGCTGCAGGGAGTCAGCGATGGAGGAGACAGAGGTGACGGTGCCCTTGTACTCCTTGGCTGAGTCACTACCGGCGGTGAAAGTGACCTTGTTGCCTTCCTTAATCTTAGCAATGTCAGATTCGCGAACGCTGCTGGTGATGGTCAGGCTGGAGTCGTTACCGATAGTGACGATGGGGCCGGTGGCTGCGGCGCCGGGCTTGGCGACACTGGTGACTACACCGTCAATGGGGGCGGTGATGGTGGCTGCGTTGATGTCGTTCTGCAGCTTGGTCAGGGTCTGGTCGCGGCTGGTTTCGGCGGCGCTCAGGCTGGTGCGGGCAGAGTTAACTTCGGCTTCCAGGCTGGTCAGCTGGGTATTAGCGGCGTTGCGGGCGGTGGTAACACCGGTGTCGACATCGGTCTTGGCACCAGCAGCCAGACGCTGGGCTGATTCGGCGGCTGCTACTTCAGCGTTGAGGGCAGTGGTGTCTTCACCTGCGGCAGCAGCGGCGTCCCGCAGGGAGCGTTTGGTGGCCAGGTCGTTGTTGGCTGCGGTTAGCTGCTCGTTGGCGGTGCGCTGGGCACTCAGGGCAGCCATAATTTCGGCGTTGGTGTTGTTGTTGATGCCGTCGTGCAGCTGGTTGTAGTTGTTCTGGGCGGTAGTGAGGGCTGCCTGGGCAGTAGTGACTTGGGTGTCCAGCTGGGTGCGCTGGGAGTCCAGTTCGCTCTGCAGGGTAGAGGTGTCCATGGTGGCTAGCGTCTGGCCCTGGTGTACCCGGTCGCCTACCTTGACGTCAACGGAGCTGATGGTGGTGGTCAGGTGGGTGGTGACGGCCCGGGTTTCTCCGGGCTGGACGGTGCCATCTACTCGCACCCTGTTGCTGACGCCCTGGTTGTCGGTGACCAGGATGTAGTCGGTGGAGGGAATGCCGACGCTGGAGGCCCGGTTGGCGACAGAGTTGATGGCCTGGCTGACGATAAAAATAAGGACCAGCAGGGAAACGCCCAGGGCAATGAGCACCTTGGTCAGGGTAGAGAGCTTCTTGCGCTTCTTGGGGCGCTGGCGGGTGGAGGGGCTACTGCTCATAGTTTTCTCCATATTTCGGGGTAGAGATAAAGAATATTTGCCCTCATTTTATGGGAGTTACGAGATTTATGGTCAGGCCGGAAAGCCTGAGGAAGCCTATTTCATACCTGAGTATGAGGAACTTCCGCACATCACAGAGAACTACCAGCTAGGACACCTATAATATTCAGGCAAACAGAAGGTAACGGCAGAGTCTTGAGAGAAAACACTGCGCTAATCCTGAAAATTCTCAATTCCTAGCAGTCTCCCCTCGCTATCAAGACTAATTTCCCCAAGACAGACGTCCTATTGACACCCAGAAAACAACAAATCATACCCGGGTATGAAACTACGACAGCTGGGATACGTCTCGTGTATGACTTAAAGATTTAGACCCAAATACTGCCCAGTTGCCAAGCCTTGCAAGCATCGATCAGCGCATCCCCTGATTCAGCAACTAGCACTACATCTCGAGACTCTGTTTCGTTGAAGACCAGCGAGGAAATCGTGTTGAACCCATCGTTGATAAAGACTTCGATAGAGCCTCTATCAGCAAAGATGCGCAAGGTGAGTACGCCCTCAACAGGAACAGCAGCAGATCGATAACCGCCATCACCCACGGTCAAGCGACGATCAAGGAAAACCCGCCCTGCCTGGGCATCGTATCCAAGGTAGGCATAGGAATTCTGAGCCAGATTCCCTACCATGATGCCGATTCGCTCAGCGGAACTGGCAGATAGGTCAAGAGTAATCTCTAGCTCAAAAGCATCTACCCCTTCAAGCAGGGAAACTCGTTGGTTAGCCTCTAGACGACGAGGCCCGATATCGGTTTCTTTCTGCCTCAGATTTTTCAGCTCTTCTAAAGGAGTGCTCACCAGATTAAGGTCCGGCCCCAAAGAATGAACTGCTCCCCATAAGTTGGACTACTAAAAAACAGTCACCAACTAATGGGGAGCATCTCCTATGCGAGCACGAAGCTCACTCACCCAACACCAACGAGAACAACTCATCCACCTCTTCCAACAAG
>NZ_SPQC01000071.1 GCF_004569295.1 Rothia nasimurium | reverse complement strand
GCGTCTTGGGTTGCTTGGTGGAATGCTGGTCGGTTGCATCAGGGTCTTGGTTATCGGACTCCGCAGGAGGTGGTTGATGGTGCTTTAGTGGTCTTATAATTGTCGGAACTAAAGCCAGTACATATCACTCTTAGTTTGCTTAAAATTGCTGAAAGTTTTCCTTGTAAGGCTAAAGAGATTTTTTCTATGGTAGAACTCTGTATCTTGTGATGCCCTTTGTTGGTATTTTTCTTATAATGTATACCTCGTTCTTTTGGTTCGATTGGGGTTTTTATGCATTTGTTTTTGGCTTGCTGTCAGTACCTGTTGCACAAATCTTGAATTTGCTCAATTTGTTGTTAAATGGTAAAAGAGATGTTTGCCGGCAGGGCGGGGTGCAAAAGATAAGGTTAGTAAAGCTTGATTTGTGAGAAGGGATATTTATAAGGAGGCTTATTCATTAGGGTAGGTGGAGCAGGCTCACAGCGAACCAGCGAGAGGGTCGGCAGCGAGCGTGAGCCTGCGGAACCCCTTATGAATAAGCCTCAAGGAGCTAGACAAAGCAAACTTTCCTAGACGCTGGCTGGTCCCAGGCCGGAGCCACCTAAAACACCCTGCACCCCCGCCCGCATCTGTTACCTCTGTTACGACCAGCCCCTACCCGCGGTAATCCCAAGACTTACTCTGTAACCGGGGCGACAGCGTCCGCCCCAAACTCGGTAGACTAGAGCAGAACCAAAGTCCCAACCCGCCGTGCCCGCCTACGCCCGGCGCCGAAAGGAAAACCCGTGTCAACCGAAGCCCCCCGCGCCCTGCGCGTCGCCGTTATCGGTGCAGGCCCCGCAGGTATCTACGCTGCAGACATCCTTACCAAAAGCGAAGAAGTCCGCACCGGAGCCGTGCCCGTAGCCATCGACATCTTCGACCGCTACCCCGCCCCCTTCGGCCTGATCCGCTACGGCGTAGCCCCCGACCACCCCCGCATCAAGGGCATCATCAACGCCCTGCACAAGGTGCTTGACCGCGGCGACATCCGCTTCTTCGGCAACGTCAACTACGGCACCGACGTCACCCTGGCCGACCTGCGCAAGCACTACGACGCCATCATCTTCGCAACCGGTGCCATCAAGGACGCTGATCTCGACATCCCCGGCGTTGATCTCACCGGTTCCTACGGTGCGTCCGACTTCGTCTCCTGGTACGACGGACACCCCGACGTGCCCCGTACCTGGCCGCTGGAAGCCAAAGAAATCGCCGTGCTCGGCAATGGCAACGTAGCCCTCGACGTCGCCCGCGTGCTCTCCAAGCACGCCGATGACCTGCTCGTCACCGAAATCCCCGATAACGTCTACGAGGGCCTCAAGGCCTCACCCGTCACCGACGTGCACGTCTTCGGCCGCCGCGGCCCCGCCCAAATCAAGTTCACCCCCCTCGAACTGCGCGAACTAGCCCACTCCCGCGACGTTGACATTGTGCTCTACGAAGAAGACTTCCAGTTCGACGACGCCTCCCGCGAAGCCATGGAAACCAACGCCCAGACCAAGGTCATGATGAAGACCCTTAACGGTTGGCTCGAAGAGCAGAAGAAAAACCCCGGCACCGCCTCCCGCCGCCTGCACCTGCACTTCCTGCAGTCACCCGCCGAAATCCTCGGTGAACACGGCAAGGTCACCGGTATCAAGATGGAACGCACCGAGCTCAACGGCAACGGTGGCGTCACCGGCACCGGCGAATTCATCAACTACCCCGTGCAGGCTGTCTACCGCGCCATCGGCTACTTCGGCTCCGAACTGCCCGAGGTCGGCTACGACAGCGAACGCGGCGTCATCACCAACGTCGAGGGCCGCGTGATTGATGATAGCGACGTGCCCGTTCCCGGCCTCTACGCCACCGGCTGGATTAAGCGCGGCCCCGTCGGCCTGATTGGTTCCACCAAGTCAGACGCCCTCGAAACCGTCACCCACCTGCTGGAAGACCGCGACAACCTCTACACCGCCGAGGCAGCCGACCCCGCAGCCATTGAGGCCTTCCTCGACGAGGCGGGCGTCCGCTACACCACCTGGGAAGGCTGGCACCGCCTGGACGACCACGAAAAGGCCCTGGGCGCAGAAGCCAAGGACGCCGCTGGCGAGCCCCGCGCCCGTATCAAGGTGGTTGATCGCGACGAGATGACCGCGATTTCACGCGGCGAGTAGCGTCAGGTTCTTTCAGAAAAGACCATCTAAATCAGAAAAACCCACCAACTAGGTGGGTTTTTCTGATTTAGATGGTACCTACCCGAGGGGCGTCACCGCATGAGCGCCCAGTCCAGGTAGGGGTTGAGGAAGAGGCCCGACGGGTCTAGCTCTTCGCGCAGTTCCACGAAATCGTTGAAATGGGGGTAGAGCTGGGTGAGGGCGTCCGCGTCCTGGGTGTGGTACTGGCCCCAGTGGGGGCGTCCGCCGTGCTCCTTGAAAATTCCCTCAAGCACACCGAACAGTTCGGCGTGGGGCTGGCGCCAGTAGGCGCGCGCCGAGACGTAGAAGGTCTCCCGCCCGTAGGCATGTGAAAGCCAGATGTCGTCGGCGGCAGCGGTGCGCACGACCAGGGGGTAGGCCATCTGGCTGCGGTAGGACGCCAGGTGGGCGCGTACATCGCGCATGACGTCGGCAAACTGCGACATATCGAATGCGTATTCCATATTGTTCTGCCGCACGGTGCGGTGAATAGTGAAAACGCGGGCCGAATAGTCGGCGTAGCGGCGGTTGCCCTTAGCCCAGTTGGCTACCTTGTTCAGCGCTGGCTGCGCCGCGGGCACTTTAGCCCCGGCGTAGCTGAGCGCCGAGAACACCCCGTTGTTGAGCAGATGGTCGCCGCCGTAGCGCCGGGCCTGGCTTAGGGCCGCGCTGGCGGGCATGTAGCCGTCGGTGAGCAGGGCCAGGCGGGTGAGTCTGCGGGTGCGCACCTCACCGGAGCCCGGGAACCAGCTAAATTCGTAGTGGTCAGCCCCGCGGGAGCGGTCTTCAAAAGAGTGCACGATGCTCTGGTAGGTGTGCCCGCGCTCAGCCGCATGCAGGCGGAACTGGGGCACCACGTTAAAGGTCAGCTCCACGATGATGCCCAGGGCGCCCAGGCCGCAGAGGGCCGCTGAGAAAATTTCCGGATTCTGCTGGAGTGAGCAGGTGAGCAGGGTGCCGGTGGCTTCCACCAGTTTGAGCTCGGCAACCTGGGTGGCAAAGATGCCGTAGCTCAGGCCGGTGCCGTGAAAGCCGGTAGAAATTGCCCCGGCCAGGGTCTGCTCGTCGAGCCGCCCCAGGTTGGTGAAGGCCAGGTTGTAGTGGCCCAGCAGGCGGTTGGCCTCGCGCACGGTCGTGCCCGCCAGGAAGGTGGCGGTGAGGTGATCGGGGTCCACCCGCACCAGGCCGGTGAGGTGCTCTAGGGTCAGCATGGTGCCGACCGGCTGCCCAATGGCGGACGCGCTGCGCCCCCGCCCCACTACCTTGACCCGGGTATCTGCCGCGGCGGCGTCCTGAATCTGCCGTTGCAGCTCGGGCACTGACCGGGGCGTAAGGACGCCGGTGGACTGCACGGTGTGTTGGCGCGCCCAGGTGCTCCACGAGGGGCTTGTCTGCGGGGTGTCGGCCATGATCTACCTCGATTCTTGCTCGTTCATGCATATTTTCGCACGAACACGTGTGTGCTGGCTGTGAGTCTGGGCGGCCGGTCACAGCTTGGTAACAGTTGACTCACAATTCGATAAACCGGCCTGTTTTTGCTTGCCCGGGCCAGGGTGTCTGTGATGGGGTGGAGGTACTGGAGAAAGGAAGGTACAACCACCATGAACAAGTCTTCACTCCGTATTTTTGCCCGTTGCGGTTCGGTTGCGCTCACCCTCGGGGCGCTGACACTCACGGGTCTTGCTCCCGCCCAGGCCAGCGAGGACGGTACCGCGGAGCAGTCGTCGCTGGTGACTAGCTCAAGCACCGGTGCCCTGCCTTGGGCTCCTGAAGATTACGCCTGGCTGGGCGCTCCCACCGATGAGGGTTTTATTGCTCCCGGTACTCCTGGTACCCCCGGTTTTATGGGCCAGAACTTTACCCACGGGGCTGTGTTCTATAACGAGGTAACGGGCACCCATGCTGTGCACGGTGCCATCTACGACCTATGGCGTTTTGGCGCGGTGACGGTGGGCGACGGCTCTGCCCTGTACAACCTGATTCCCGTGACCGACGAGCAGCCGGTGGGCAACGGCGTACGCCAGAGCTTTGCCCAGCCGGGCCTGGCTAGCGGTAACGTCTTCTGGTCTGAGGCTACCGGCGCCCATTTTATTGAGTCCGGAACCCCGGCGGGCGATTACTTCAATGCCCACGGCGCTGTAGATGCTTTTGGTTTCCCGGTGTCCGAGGTGCAGCAGGTAGGGGATGCCTCGGTGCTGTACACCGAACAGGGCGTGCTGACGGTGACCGCCTCCGGCGCTGTGTTTAGCCCCCTGGGTTAGCGTAAGCAAGGACGCCGCCACCCACCTCCCTGCCCATCGGCAGGGGAGTGGGATGCGGCGTCCTTACCTTATCTAGTTCAAAAATGAATAAGTGCGGTAATGATGCGAAATAAGTCACGCCGCTCACGAGGGGAAGACTAAACTAGAAGTAGGCCCCGGCAGCAGCGCCGGTAACCCGACTGGCAGAGCGGGGTCATCATGAATCTAAGGAGATGACCATGACCGAACGCGCTCTCACCTTCGGTGAAAAAGCAGTAGCTGCCCGCAACGACATCGCAGAAGTAGCCAACGCATCCGGCGAAATCATCGTCGGCATTGACGGCTCCGAGCAGAGCTACGGTGCCCTGCGTTGGGCCGTACACGAGGCTGAAATCCGTAAGGTGCCCGTCCGCATGGTCACCGCCTACTCCCTGCCCGTCTTCACCGGCACCGGTTTCGACGCCGGCTACTCCATGGTTGATGAACAGGCCCTTACCGACGGGGTAGCCCAGATCCTTGACGAGGCCCACTCCCGCGTTGGCGAAACCAGCGTTGAACTTCGCGCAACCGTCGAAACCGGCGACGCCACCGCCGTCCTCCTAGAACTCTCCAAGAAGGCTGAGCTGATGGTGGTTGGCTCTCGCTCCCACGGCGGCTTCCTGGGCCGCCTGCTGGGTACCGTTTCCACCTCCTTGCCCGCCCACTCCCACTGCCCTACCGTTGCAGTTCCCCACTCCTACGCCGAGAAGATTGAAGCCGACCCCGGTATCCTGGGCAGCGGCCAGTCCGTCGTTGTTGGTTCGGACGGCTCCGACGAAGCCCGTCTTGCCATGATGCAGGCAGCGGACGAAGCAAGCCGCCGCGGCGTCAAACTCACCCTGGTCAACGCGCTCGCCCCCTACACCGGTGCCCTGAACTGGGTACCCGCCGCTGTTGACTTCGAGGCCCTCTACCGTGAAATCGCCGACCTGCAGCGCAAGGCTGCCGAATGGATTCGCGGCTACTTCCCCCAGCTAGAAATCGAGTTCAAGCTCATTGACGGCTCCCCCGTGCAGGTTCTGCTAGAAGCAGGTAAGGCAGCCGACCTGATTGTGGTCGGTACCCGCGGCCGCGGTGGTATTGCCGGCATGATTCTGGGTTCCACCTCCCAGGGCATCCTGTATAACACCCAGGTGCCCGTCATGATTGTTCCCCAGATTGAAGACCCCCGCATCGAGCAGGCCCCCGATGTCGGCGTCACCTGGGGCTAGCCAAAACGTAAAAGCACTCTAGTCAGCTTCTCTCGCAAGGAGTAGGCTGGTGGTAAGGCAAGGCAGGATAGCTCCCGCCGAAGCTCCTTTTCAGGTTGAAAAGGGCTCCGACGGCGCTATCCTGCCGTCTTTTTTAAAAAAGTTCAAAAAATTTTTGGGACGGACGCTTGCTGCGGCAATATCGGTTCTGGTTAGGCTATTTATGTGTATCTCCGGTTACTTTTGAGTGAATTTTGTGGTGCAGGGCACCTAATTTTTGGCCCAAAATGGCACGGATGGGCGGTTTTCAATTTGCGCGCCTGTTTGAACTCGCGTAATGTATTACTTGTTCAAGCGACGGGCTGAGGAAACAAAGCAAGTCACGATATAGCGAACTAGCCCCTATCGTCTAGCGGCCTAGGACGCCGCCCTTTCACGGCGGTAACACGGGTTCAAATCCCGTTGGGGGTACTGTGAAATCTTTGGTTTCACGGCCATGTAAGAGCTTCGGTTCTTGCGTATGGCCCCGTAGCGCAGTTGGTTAGCGCGCCGGCCTGTCACGCCGGAGGTCGCGGGTTCAAGTCCCGTCGGGGTCGCTCCGACCGCGTAAGTTCTCACTTGTGGGAAGACGCGGTTGTGGCATATCTAAGGGTATGCCTGGCTCTGTAGCTCAGTTGGTAGAGCGTGCGACTGAAAATCGTAAGGTCACCGGATCGACGCCGGTCGGAGCCACGAAATCCACTCTCTAGGCTTCTACATGAGAGTGGGTTTTTTGTTTTAAAACAAAAAACAGCCCCAGCCTGTGGGTTCACTGAACTAGCCCCCGAAAGTTGGGCTGGTTTAATCCTAGACCGTCAGGGCTGCCAAAGCCTGGCTCCGATACCCCATCGGAGCCAGGCCCTTTAATCGCTCCTGAAGCCTACCGTTGTTATACCAATAGATATAGTCATCAACCGCCTGAC
>NZ_SPQC01000070.1 GCF_004569295.1 Rothia nasimurium | reverse complement strand
GTCAGGCGGTTGATGACTATATCTATTGGTATAACAACGGTAGGCTTCAGGAGCGATTAAAGGGCCTGGCTCCGATGGGGTATCGGAGCCAGGCTTTGGCAGCCCTGACGGTCTAGGATTAAACCAGTCCAACTTTCGGGGGCTAGTTCACTGCGTGTGGAGGGGCTTTTCTTTGTGGAGGGCCGGTTACTTCTGGGCGGTTTCGGTGGCCCAGGGAACTGTTGTCTCGTCGGCCTCTACCTCGCTACCCGACTCGTCGGGGTTGCGGGAGAGGTGAACCAGGGCTAGGCCCAGGCCGCCCCAGATGAGGGCGATGGAGACAATCAGCATAACGATGGCGATGGAGCTCATGCTAGGCACCTTCCTTTTCAGTGGCTGACTGGGCTGCCGACTGGGCGGTGGCGTCTACGTGGCCGTGGACGACCTTGCCGCCGGCAATCGGGGGAGCCGGGGGAGTCAGCGCTGCGCGGGAGGTCTTAGACCAGGGCAGCATGGAGATGATGATGGCTACGACCAGCAGGGCGATGACCATGCCCCAGCCGAAGATGTTGAGCATCTGGTCGGGGTAGCCCTCGTAGGGTTCGTTGATCAGGCCGATGAAGGTGTTGATCAGGGAGTAGCCCAGGATAAGGGGGGTGACGCCTGCCAGCAGGATCATCCAGAGTTTGCCCATCTTCCAGGACGAACGCTCGTTGAGGTGGTCGCGGAAGATCGGCAGGGCACGCAGCAGGTAGGCAACCACGAAGATGGAGACCAGGCCTGCGGCCAGGATACCGAACTGGTTGACGAAGTTATCCAGGATATCGAGCACGTAGAGGCCGGAGGTGGTAGCCATGAGCAGGGTGGAAATCACCGCGATGGGAGCAATAACCAGCAGGGTGGAGCGTACGCGGCCCAGATTGAACTTGTCCTCAACACCGGCAACGATAACCTCGACGATGGAGATCATGGAGGTGAAGCCGGCAAAGAGCAGGGAGCCGAAGAAGAGTACACCGATCAGGGTGCCACCGGGGGCCTGGGAGATGATGGTGGGGAAGGCGATGAAGGCCAGACCAATACCGGAGGTTGCTACCTCAGAGACCTGGGTGCCAGCGGCGGTTGCCATGAAGCCCAGGGCTGCGAAGACGCCGATACCGGCCAGTAGCTCGAAGGAGGAGTTAGCGAAGCCCACAACAGCGCCGGAGCCGGTCAGGTTAGTCTTGTTCTTCAGGTAGGAGGCGTAGGTGATCATGATGCCGAAGCCGATGGACAGGGAGAAGAAGATCTGGCCGTAGGCTGCAACCCAGACGCCGGGCTCAGTTAGAGCGACCCAGTCGGGGGTGAAGAGGGCATCGAGGCCGGTCATTGCGCCGTCCAGGGTCAGGGAGTAGCCGACCATAACCAGGAACATGATGACCAGCACGGGGATGAAGAAGACGTTAGCCAGGCCCACGCCCTTCTGTACGCCCAGGGACATGATGAGGGCCAGCAGCACCCAGATGCCGATCAGGGGGTAGAGGATGCCGGGCACGAAATCGAAGGTTAGGGCTACGGGGTCAGCCAGCTGCAGGACGTCCGCGAAGAAGAAGGTCTGCGGATCGTCGCCCCAGGCGTGGGTGAAGGAGTAGATGAAGTAGCGGGCGGCCCAGGCAAGGATCGCTGCGTAGTAGATAGCGATGATGAAGTTGATGCCCATGTGCCACCAGCCGATGAACTCGGTTTTGCGGTTCAGACGGCGGAAGGCCAGAGGAGAGGACGCACGGGCGCGGTGACCGATGACGTAGTCAAAGAAGAGGAAGGGCAGACCCGCGGTGAGCAGGGCGACCAGGTAGGGAATCATGAAGGCACCGCCGCCGTTATCGTAGGCGACGTAGGGGAAGCGCCAGATGTTACCGAGGCCAACGGCTGAACCGATAGCTGCAAAGATGAAGACCTTGCGGCTTGAGAAGCCTTCGCGTTTCTTGGGCGCCGAGGTGGGGTTTGAACTCATGTGAGTAGTCCTCCGCAGGGCTAAGTGTGAATGAATCTTTTGTAGTATGTGGGTTCAGACTAGCAAGTGATAAATAAATCTCAAATAGTGGATAGAAAATTGGGTGAAAAAATCCCGGCGGTTTCCCGCCGGGAGTAGCTCTAGGCGTCGCGGTGGACGACGGCGTGAGCGAAGGATTTGAGGGCCTCCTTGACCACTGAGTCGGGTAGGGGCTCGATGGCCGCAATAGCGTCGTCAGCCCACTGGTAGGCAATCTTCCAGGCTTCAGTGGTGGCCTGGTGGGCCGAAAGTGCTTCAACAGCCTGGGCCAGGGCTTCGTCGCTGGTCAGGTCACCCTGAATTAGCTGCTGGACGTGCTGGGCTTCCAGGTCGCCGGTTGCGGCAGCTCGATCGAGCAGGATGGTGGGTAGGGTGGGGACGCCCTCGCGCAGGTCGGTGCCGGGGGTCTTGCCGGAGGCTGCCCCCGAGCTGGTGACGTCGATGACGTCGTCGGCCAGCTGGAAGGCCACGCCTACCAATTCGCCGTAGCGGGCCAGCATCTGTACGGTTGCTTCGGGGGAGTCCGACAGGATGGTGCCGTAGGAGCCTGCTGCCGCGATGAGGGAGCCTGTCTTGCCCTCGATGACCTTAATGTAGTGGCTGAGAATGTCTTCGTTCTTCTCGGGGCCGGTGGTTTCGAAGAGCTGACCCAGTACCAGGCGTTCAAAGGTCTGGGCCTGGACGGCAAGAGCGCGGCTACCCAGTTCGGAAACAATCAGGGAGGCGCGGGAGAAGATGAGGTCGCCGGTCAGAATAGCGACCGAGTTGCCCCAGATGTTCTGGGCGGTGTCTACACCGCGGCGCTTGGGGGCGTCATCCATGACGTCGTCGTGATAGAGGGTAGCCAGGTGGGTCAGCTCAACAACAACAGCAGCGTCGATGACCCGGTCGTTGATACCGCCACCGGCCTCTGCTGCCAGCAGAGTGAGCAGGGGGCGTACCCGCTTGCCACCGGCAGAAAGCAGGTGGCGGGAGGCTACGTCTGCCAGGTGATTGGTCTGGGCAACCGCGCGTTCTAGGCGCTGCTCAACCTCAGAAAGGGCCTCAAGAATCTTGGGGCCGAGTTCAGCGTCCTGCGCAATGAGTTCAAACCCCTTGGGCAGGTTGAAGTCAGCTTCGGGCATGAGCGCTTCAACGCTCATAGGGGAGCTGGTGGGTTCAGTCACGGTGTCTTTCGCATTTCTTCGGTGGGTGGCTGCGGCCCAGAGCCGCGGCAAGCTGCTGGTGTAAGTCTACCGGGTTTACTGCTCGGGCTTATAAGCGCGGTGCAGGGCTACGATGCCGCCGGTCAGGTTCTTGTACTGAACGTTCTGCCAGCCTGCTTCGGTGAAGTGGCGGGCCAGCTCGTCCTGGGCGGGCCAGGCCAGGATGGACTCGGCCAGGTACTCGTAGCTTTCGGGGTTAGAGGAGACCTTGCGCGCAATCGGCGGAATCAGCTTCATGATGTAGTTGCGGTAGATGGCGCGGAAGGGGGCGAAGGTGGGGGTGGAGAACTCGTTGATGACGATGCGTCCGCCGGGCTTGGTCACACGGTAGAGTTCGCGCAGGGCCTGGGGGTAGTCGGCGACGTTGCGCAGGCCGTAGCTCATGGTGACGGCGTCAAACTCTTCGTCGGCAAAGGGGAGGGCGGTGACGTCCGCCTGTACGAACTCGATGTCGGGGCGACGGCGGCGGCCTACGGCCAGCATGCCCTCGGAGAGGTCGGCGGCGATGACCTTAACACCGGCGTCGGCGAAGGGCTCGGACGAGGTGCCGGTTCCGGCGGCGACGTCAAGGACCTTCTGGTCGGGGTGGGCGTCGACCGCAGCAACGGTCTGCTTGCGCCAGTAGATGTGTTGGCCCAGCGACATGATGCCGTTCATCAGGTCGTAGCGCTCGGCTACCTGATCGAACATGGAGGAGATGTCGGTGGTCTTTTTGTTAAGGTCTGCTCGGTTCACCCTGCCTATTTTGTCATGTTTGTGTCTAAAGCTCACCTTGGGGGTGTGTGAAAAATTCATAATGAATATTCATGCATAGGTTTGCATTTTTACGCATAGCGGGGCAGAATAAAGCTCAAAGCACATCGCACCTACACAGTTTTAGATACGAGGTACACCATGAAGAAGGCTCCCTTCGCTCTCGCTGCAGCCGCCCTGATGCTCACCGCCTGTGGCTCATCCAGCACCGGTACCACTGCCGAGTCAGGCGTTTTTCTGATTTCAGAGGGCAAGCTGACCGTCTGCACCAACCCTCCCTATGCTCCTTTCGAATACGAAGAAAACGGCAAGATTGTTGGCCTGGACGCCGATATCGCAGCAGCTATCGCCTCAGACCTGGGCGTCGAAGCCGAAATGTTCACCACCAGCTTCGAGGGCATCCAGTCCGGTGTAGCCCTTTCCTCCAAGCAGTGCGACATCGCCCTGCCAGGCATCACCATCACCGACGAGCGCAAGACCGTCATGAGCTTCACCGACTCCTACGTCGATGACAACCTGGCGATCCTCGTTCCCGCTGGCTCCGACATCAAGGGCGATGCTGACCTCTCCGGCCGCAACATCGGCGTGCAGCAGGCTACCAGCGGTGAAAAGTACGCCCAGGAAGCCGGCGCTAACACCGTCCAGTACGAAGACAACGGCCTGCTCCTGCAAGCAGTACAGACCGGCCAAGTCGATGCCATCGTCGGTAACATCACCGTGCTGTCTGAAATGCTGACTTCTGACTCATCCCTCTCTGTAGTCCAGGAAATCGAGACCGGTGAGCAGATCGCTGGCGCCGTTGCTACCGAGAACACTGCCCTGCTTGACTCCGCCAACGCCACCCTCAAAAAGATGGAAGAGGACGGCCGCTTGGCAGACCTGCGCGAAAAGTACCTGGGCGTATCCCAGTAACCACGGACAACGGGTAGTAGCATAAACCCAAGCTCACCAACGGGGGTAGGCTAGCGCAGGAGCGGCCTACCCCTCACCCGTATACCCCTCTTCTACGCCGATACGAGCCCGGGCAACCGGGGAAACAAAAGGAAAAGACCACCCATGGCACTGTCGACCCGGCAGAAACAAACCTACGCCCGCTACGCCCAGTGCGCCCTGTTGGCCATCATCGCACTCGTCGTTATTCTCGTTGCCGACTGGGCTACCTTGCGCGATAAGGCCTTCAACCCCGAGATTATCGCCCAGCAATTCCCCAACATCATCACCGTTGCTCTCAAGAACACCCTGATTTACACGGCCTTAGGCTTCGTGGTGGGCCTGGCCGGTGGTGTTCTGCTGGCCCTGATGAAGATTTCATCGGTTGCCCCCTACCGCTGGCTAGCCTCGCTCTACATTGAGCTCTTCCGCGGTCTGCCCGCGCTGCTGGTCTTTATCGCCTTCGGCTACGGCATCCCCCTGGCCTTCGGCCTGCGCCTGAATAACTACGTCACCGTCATGCTGGCCCTCGGTATGGTGTCGGCTGCCTACATCGGTGAGGTACTGCGCGCCGGCCTGGAAGCTGTGCCCAAGGGCCAGTACGAGGCAGCCCGCTCCCTGGGCATGAGCCACACCCGCGCTATGGTCACCGTCATTATTCCCCAGGCGTTCCGCATCGTCCTGCCCCCGCTCACTAACGAGATTATCCTGCTCACCAAGGATTCCTCCCTGGTCTACCTGCTCGGTATGTCGGTGGCCCAGTACGAACTGACCAAGTTCGGCCGTGAAGGTATCTCGGGTTCCGGCGCTGGCCTGACCCCGCTCGTCCTGGCAGGCGCCTGCTACCTGATTATCACCGTCCCGCTGGGCTTTCTTGCCCGCCACTTCGAAAAGCGCGCCAAGGCCCGCTTCCGCAAGTAAAGCCTCACCTACCCCAGGAAGAACCAGCCATGCCTCTTCAGACCGTACCCGCGTCCGTCACCATCACCAACCTGCATAAGTCCTACGGCGACGTCGAAGTGCTCAAGGGCATCGACATGTCGGTAGCCCCCGGCGAGGTCGTCTGCCTGATCGGCCCCTCCGGCTCGGGCAAGTCCACCCTGCTCCGCTGCGTCAACCTGCTCGAAACCCCTAACTCCGGCAGCATCGAGGTGGCCGGTCACTCGGTGACCGACCCCGACGTCGATATCGATGCCATGCGCCGCTCTGTGGGTATGGTTTTTCAGCAGTTCAACCTCTTCCCCCACCTGACCGTGCTCGAAAACTGCACCGTTGCCCAGGTCAAGGTGCTCAAGCGCTCTAAGGCCGAAGCTAAAGAAATCGCCCTGGCCAACCTCGAAAAGGTAGGCCTGGCCGATAAGGCGGCCCGCCACCCCGACCAGCTCTCCGGTGGTCAGCAGCAGCGCGTAGCCATTGCCCGTGCCCTCTCCATGAACCCCGCCCTCATGCTCTTTGACGAGCCCACCAGCGCTCTTGATCCCGAGACCGTGGGCGACGTGCTCTCTATCATGCGCCAGCTCGCTGCCGAGGGCATGACCATGATCGTAGTAACCCACGAGATGGCTTTCGCCCGCGATGTAGCTGACCGCGTGGTCTTCATGGACGGCGGCGTGGTGGTCGAAGAGGGCCCCTCCGACGCCGTCATCGGTAACCCCCAGTACGAGCGCACCCAGCTCTTCCTCTCCCGCGTGCTCAACCCCACGGCCCAGTAGATTCCGCCCAGTAGATTCAGTCCGGTAGGTTCAGCACTGCCAGAGCATAAAAGCAGCCCAGACCCCTTGAATGAACTGCTCCCCATAAGTTGGACTACTAAAAAACAGTCACCAACTAATGGGGAGCATCTCCTATGCGAGCACGAAGCTCACTCACCCAACACCAACGAGAACAACTCATCCACCTCTTCCAACAAG
>NZ_SPQC01000006.1 GCF_004569295.1 Rothia nasimurium | reverse complement strand
GGGGTAGAAGGGCGGCAATCGTTCTGATAAGCTTGGACTTATCGCATTAAGTTAGCACCTTTGGAAGGTTTATATGTCTAAAATCTCACGTCGTGGCGTAGCAAAGGCTGGGCTCTGGGTAGCTCCTACAGCAATCCCAGCCTATGCTGCTTCCCCCCCGTTACTCCAGTCGCTGGAATTCAATATGGTTTATTTGTCAGCACTCAAAATAATGACTTTGTGGGGTACTTTGGGGGTAATGACATCACCGGCCAGCCTAAGACCCAAGCTGAATATTTCCTCGCGACGACTCCTCCAGAGAGTGACTTCAATTGGAATGATGCTACTTCGAGTCCTTACGCCACCCCCTATGTCAATGGTGAAGGTAGCTTCACTCCTGTTACAAATGGCGCAACCGCCACTGCAGGTACCTATGGCTCGTTAAGCGGTTTCTGGTTTTCAGTACCTACCAATAACACTCTGACTGGCACAGATTATATTTCTGGATCTAATGTTGTTTTAGCTGCTGGCGCGCGGTTTGTCACTGAGGTTGAGTTTACGGTTCCCTCAAATGCGGCAAGCCTTCTAAATACTAATTTTAGGATTAACGGCTCGGTTTGGTCTCCAAATCGCACTGCTCCAAAGGGGAAACTATCTGCTCACAACACTAAGGGCGAAGCTGCTACATATCTTGCAATTGGCAGTATTGCTTCTACCTGGCAGGCCAGCGTTCCCACCATTACTAAAAATGCTGATGGTACGTACACTTTTAAGGGGGTGATTACTGTTACCACTTCTAACTCTTACACATTGAAGCAGTCTGGCAGTAAGTATTACGCTCAAACCATCATCATGCCTGCTCAGGTAGTTGCCCCTACTAGTTCTGGTTGGATTTCCTACCAGCAAAATTCCTATGTGGATTCAGCTACTATCTCATATAGTGGCGGGGGTGTTAGCGATACCCTCATGCTGTCTCAAGGCGTTATCAACAACTTCTCGCATTAATCCTTAGGCTTTAGGACTATGAGGCCTTGACTAAGGTTGATTCATAAAGATGCCTGGCATTTCTATATACTGAAGTAATCTCAGGCATCTTTTGCGATTAGCTTTGTTCGTAAGAGGAGAGGAAAAACTTCTTGCGTTATGACGAAGACTCAAATGAATATTTCTAAATAAAATTTGAGGAAAATTTAATGGGATTTATCGTTGGTCTGAATAGAGACCGAGACTCTTACCAGGTGCCACTCGCACTCGCGGAACTGGGGCAGCTGGAGTTGTTTGTTACCGATTATTATGAAGGTGTCGGACTGTCTTTGCCCACATTGGGTCACCGAAAAAGTAAGGGGATCGCGCCTTCGCTCGTCCGCCAATCTCACCGCGCTTTCTTGGCACAGATGCCCTATGAAGTAAAGCGTCGCATTGACCGCTCAACTGATTTTCCCACCTTTTTTGTGGAGCGTCAGCTGGGTAAGACTATTGCGCACGCTGCACGAAAAAACTCTACAGCAGATTTGCTGTTATATTCGGGGTCAGCTAAATGGGCATTTGAGGGGCCGAGCACCGGTAAGAAAATTCTTTTCCAGTACCACCCCTCACCGGAATTTATCGTCAAAACTCTGCACAACATTGATGAGCTAGCAGGGGTTCGCCCCTGGCAGGAAGAAGCAGAGGCGCTTAACCCCGCTATGCAGGCCCTGCACGCCGAGGAAGTTGCCCTTGCCGATTCTGCTCTGTGTGCTTCGACCTTTACTAAGCAGGGCCTTATCGCTCAAGGTATGCCGGCGGAGAAAATCGCTATCGCCCCCTATGGTGGGCCTGAGGTAACCCGTTTTGCGCTCAGCCAGCAGGACGCTCGCTGTAACTTCCTCTTTGTAGGGCAGGGTATTGCCCGTAAGGGGCTTCATCACCTGATTGAGGCCTGGCGCCGAGCTAATCTGCAAAACTCTACGCTGACTGTTGTAGCGTCACGTCTGGACCCTGAAATCGAAGCTTTCGCTGAGGGGCTCGATAACTTTGAGCTTAAGGGCCGTGTGGACGACGAAGAACTCAAACAGCTGATGCAACAGGCCGATACATTCGTGCTACCCTCACTTGTAGAGGGCTTTGGGCTCGTACTCAGTGAAGCGCTAGCCCAAGGGTGTCGCCTCATTGCAAGCTCAAACACCGGCCTGGTCGATATGCAGCTACCTGAGACTATCGGCACCGTTGTGACAGCTGGATCGGTTGACTCTCTTGTAGAGGCCCTCCAAGAAGCTGAGCACACATATAACCCCGCTCGCCCTTACATGGAACTGGCTTTTGAAGAAGTCGAAAGACTGAGCTGGAAGAACTTCCGCAGCAAGGTTCAGGAAGCTACGCTGACTACTTCGGAACGAGAGAACAAGAACTAATGCGTATCGTCATCATGGTTCACCGCTTTTACCCCGATTTTGGTGGTGTAGAAGTTACTGCCGAACTTATCGCACGCGGTTTCGTCGAGCGCCATAACGCTGAAGTCATTGTGGTCACTCATACCAAAGAAGAAGCGACCGATAAGACCTTCCCCTTCAAGGTTCTGCGCGAGCCTAGCCCTATTCAGCTGTGGAAAGCTATCTCGGGGGCAGACGTTGTTTTCCACAATAACCCCTGTATGCAGTTCTACTGGCCCCAGCTCTTTATGAAGAAGCCCTGGGTTGTAGCACTGCGTACCTGGATTACCTTGCCCGGCCAGGAACTGAGCCGAATCGAAAAAATCAAGTACTGGCTCAAGTACAAGATGGTTGAGCGAGCTGACCTGCTTGTGGGTAACTCTAAGGTGCTTGCCGGCCACGTTAACGCTGAAGCTGAAGTTATTTATAACAGCTACCGTGACGATATTTTCAAGGTAACGAACACCGAGGAACGAGACCCCGAATCAATCGTTTATCTGGGTCGTTTGAGCGATGATAAGGGAATTGACCTGTTGCTCGAGGCCGTCTCAAAGTTGGTTGATCGCGGGCTAGCTCCCAAACTTTCCATTATCGGTGGTGGAGATTATCAGCCTGAGGTGGAGCGTATTATCGGTGAGTTGAATCTGCAGGACCGAGTTGTGCTTTATGGGCCGAAGACCGGTACCGATATCGCAGATATTCTGAACCAGAACGCTATTTCAGTAGTTCCTTCTCGAATTCCTGAGCCTTTTGGCACCGTCACGCTGGAAGAAGCAGCGTCAGGTTGCGTGGTTCTCGTGGCTAATCACGGCGGTCTGCCGGAAGCCATCGGCGATGCCGGCCCCAAATTCACTCCTAATAATGCAGATTCTTTGGCAGATCAGCTTGAGAAACTCATCGCTGACCGTGACTACTACGAGTCTTTCCAAGAGAAGATTCCTAGCCACGTAGAAAACTATAAAGAACATGTTTTTATCGATAAGTTCTACGACGCAATGGTTCGTGCTTATCAGAAGGTAAACGGGTAGAGCTATGTCGGAAAAAAACCAAAAGGTAGTGCTGGTTGCAGCACGCGAAGTCACTGCTGCCCGTACCGGCCGTATCGCGGTGCTTGAGACAGCGGTAAAAGCTCTCCAAGATGCTGGCTACCATGTAGAGGTCATCGCGATTACTAACTCTGAGGGCGCAGCAACCTGGCTGGGTTGCCCCGTCCACCGTGTACCTACTCCCTCTATCGTTTCAATGCCTTTTAGCGCTGTACGTTCGCTTGCATCGCGTAAGACTCTGAACGAAGCTCTCTTCGATTCACAGCAGGTAAGAAACTCTGTTAAGGCCATCTGCAATCAGATCGGCGCGGCGGTGGTTATCGGCGATAACATCCGTACCTGGGATGCCGCACAGGCCACCGGTTTACCGGTAGTTATGCACCTAGATGATCTGCTGTCTGTCCGCTATGCTTCTACCGAATTCAAAGAGAACAATGATTCTGTCTTTGGCTACTTCGGTGAGCAGATTCCCAGTTTCATTCGTCCGCTTCTTGAAGGTGTTGTCAAGCACCTGCTGGGAGTCGAGGCAAAACTGGCTTACCGTCGCGAAATTCAGATTGCCCGTGAGGCCGCTGTGACTGCCCTGACCAGTGAAGCTGAAGCCGACGTCCTTGCACTTCGTGCGCAGGCTCCGGTCATAGGCCTGCCGATGGCCGTACCGCAGAACGTTAAATGCACTCCTAGCAATAACGCCGCTGAAAAACTAGTCTTTCTTGGTGTTATGCACTACGGGCCGAACATGGGGGCCTTGCGCTACCTGCGTGACGAGGTGCTCCCCATTCTGGAAGACCACGGTCGTAAGGTCGAGGTAACAGTAGTCGGTAAGGCAGACGCTGAACAGATGACAGAGTTCGAAGGAACTCCTATTACCTTCAAGGGCTACGTAGAAGATTTGCATGCTGAGCTAAGCAGCCACCGCGTCTTTGTCTCGCCTATTCAGAGCGGTACCGGTGTAAAGACCAAGGTGCTGGATGCTCTGAGCGTAGGTATTCCTGTAGTAGCCACTCCGCTAGGTGTAGCAGGTATTCCTTCTTCGCACGGTGATGAGTACCTTGTAGGGCATGACGCAATAGAGTTTGCCCACCACATCGAATACCTCATGGATAACCCCGACCGCGCAGATGCAATCGGTTCTGCAGGTTACGAGCTTTTGGGCCGTTCTATGAACCCCCAGAAAGTATATGATGATTGGGAATCCGCAGTTATCCGTGCAACCTGGGGGCAGGTCGTTTATGCGTAGTCATCTTTTAACTCCTACGGAACTTGGAGAGTTTCAAGTAAGCCCTCTCGGTATCGGTACTTCCCGCCTGGGAGCCTTCTGGCAGAAGCGCTCCATCAAAGAAGGTGAAGAGGCTCTTAACCGTGCCTTAGACCTGGGCGTTGGTCTGGTTGACACCGCTGATGTGTACGCCCGCGGCATTAGCGAGCGAATCGTCGGCCGGGCTGTTAAGCACCGCGATGACGTAGCCGTAATGACCAAGGTAGGTCTGCTCAAGACCCCGCGGGGCATCTTGAACGCACGGAAGCATTCTGGTGGGGCAGGGCTTCAGGGGCTCAAGGCGGCTACTGCGGCTGCTACCTGTTTCGAACCGGGGTACGTTGAAGAAGCTGCAGTAGCGTGTATGCGCCGTCAGGGTAAAGATGAGCTCGATATTTTGCTTCTGCATGAGCCTACCGCCGTAGATTTTGAGCGCTCTGGCCTGATTGAGCAGCTGAACTCCATGAAGGACCGCGGCTTAATCCGCGCCTGGGGAGCCTCTGTGCGCCATGAGGCGGACGCTGTGGCTGCAGCTGGCGCTGAGGGCTTAAGCTGGCTGCAGGTGCCTATCAACCTGGGCAATACTGCTATTGCAGATGCTGTGCAGCCTTTAACCGAAGACATTCAGGTCGTAGGTATTGCTGTACTGGGTGACGGCTCTTTGCTGCCGCAGGTAACCGCAGGTGGGCTGAACCGTCCGAAGGCCGTGGCTGCCATGGTTGAGGGCGCTTACCAGCACCCCGCTATTGACGCCGTTTTGCTGGGTATGAGCCGTCCGTCCCACGTCACTGAAAATCTTGCCGCTTTAGAACGCGGCGCATCAGAAGCAGATATCGAATCTGCACGAAAAATACTAGAGAGTTAAGAGACTACTATGAGTTTCATCGACGCCCGTGAATTGCCTGAAAACGCCCATCTGACCGGTACGGTGGTTATTGTTGGTACTGGTCCGGCTGGAACTACTGTAGCGCGTGAACTGGCGCCTACGGGCGTCGATATACTCATGGTTGAGGGCGGCTCTTTAGGGCGTTCGCCTGAGCACGATGACACCCTGAAGGCGGATCAGCGCTCCCAGAGCGTTGAACCCTTGGAAAAGGCGCGCACCAAGCGTTTGGGCGGTGCCTCAACCCAGTGGGGTGGGCGAACCTACCCCTTCGACGCCTTGGATTTTGAAGACCGGACTGAGGGCGGCTTGAACTTTAAGGGCTGGCCTATTAGCCGAGAAGATCTCAACCCTTTCTACCAGCGCGCGACTGTAGCTGCAGGTGTGAAGAATATGCAGTACACCGCAGCTCAGGCTATTGAGGGTGCCCCCCAGCACCTGATGGGGGAGTCTGATCTCGTTAACACTCAGGGTATCTGGCGCTGGGGGCCTCCGGTTAACTTTGGTGATGTTGTTACCGATGAGTTAGCTGACCGCGGGAATGTGCGCGTTTTACATAATGCGAACGTAACTCATGTGGTTCAAGACCCCGAAACTGGCCGTATTACTGAGTTAAAGATTCAGTCGAAGCCCGGTAAGTTCCTCACCGTGAGCGGTGATGAAGTTGTGCTGGCTATGGGTGGTCTTGAGACTGCTCGTCTTCTGCTGAACTCAAATGTGGGTAACGAGAATGACCAGGTAGGTCGTTACTACACCATTCACCCGATTGGCGAGGTCGGCAAGCTTACTATGTCAGACCCGAAGGCTGAAGGTAACGCTGTGACCTATACAAAGAGCCACGATGGGGTTTGGGTACGACGAAATCTGCAGCTGCATGAGGACGTCCGCCGCCGCGAAGGCCTGCTCAACATGGGGTTTGCAATTTGGTATGACGAGCCTCGTAACCCCGATCATGGCGATCCGTTGCTGAGTTCTTTTGCTTTGGTTCGTAAAATGCTTACGATGACAGGCGGCTTCAAGGGCACAGGTATGCACCGTCGTTATGCGGAGTTGGAGAACCCTAAAGCACACGTGCTGAACGTGCTTAAGGGGCTCCCGAGCGTAGGCGCTTTTGGTGTGCATTGGCTGCGCGACCGTATTCTTGATCCTCGTACCCTTCCTTCTTTCACCCGTTATTCTAAGAAGGGTGTGTACCGAATTCGTTTTGATGCGGAGCAGGCTCCGCGCGTTGAGCAGCGTGTCGTTCTGTCTGATGTGGAGAAGGACGCCTACGGGGTGCCGCGTCTGGATGTGCAGCATTTTATTCCTGAAGAGGATCGCCGTAATTACCACCGTTCCTTGGAGTTGCTTGCTGAAGGTATCAACGCGACTGGTTTTGCAACCTACGAGCCGCCGACTCTGGAAGAGATGCTGACCCGCCCCATGGTTGATGCGACTCACCAGATGGGTCTGGTTCGTATGGGTAGTGCCCCGGAAGAGTCAGTGGTTGATGAGAACCTGAAGGTTTGGTCTTCGCCTAACCTGTACCTCTCAACTACCGGTGCGTTTACCACAGGTGGTATGGCCGGCCCGACTCTGACTGTTATTGCTATTTCAATTCGCTTGGCTGATCACTTAGCGGCGAAACTTGGTCTCTAAGGAGAAGAATGAAAGATCTTTCTGGCTTCCAGGGCTATGGCTACGATAAAGGCCGTCCGAAGGCTATTCAGGCGCTGTGGCTTCTGACCCAGAGCACCCTTCTGCAGCACTGGTGGTTTCCGCCCAAGCTGCGTGTAAAGATTTTGCGTGCTTTTGGCGCGAAGATTGAAGAAGGCGTGTTAATCCGTCACGGTGTGACTATTCACTGGCCCTGGAAGTTGGAGATTAAGAAGAACTCTTGGGTTGGCGTAGGCACTTGGATCCTGAACCTTGAGCAGGTCACTATCGGTGAGAATAGTTGCCTGAGCCAGGACACCTATATCTGCACTGGTTCACACCTGTTCAACCACGATAATTTTGAGTTTGATAATGCTCCTATCGTGATTGGTGACCGGGTATGGGTTGCTTCACGCGCATCAATTTTGCGTGGGGTAACCGTGGGGGACGATAGTGTGGTCGGTGCTATGGCACTGGTGACTAAAGATGTGCCCGCAGGGTCTAAGGTGCTTGCGCCTTTGGGCGATGTAAGCCCTTACCAGCCTAAGAAGTAGGCTGTGTAGAAATATCTGTGTGGCTGCTCTGAAAGGGGTAGCCACACTTGTCTAGCCGGTGAGAGCAAAAGCTCAGTGGCAAGGTATAGGAAATAGGCTGGCTACAAAATAGTATGGTCTAGATGATTCGGCGTTGCCCCGGTAGATGGGGCGTTCGTGAGCGCTGATAGATAGATGAGGGTAGGGAACCGTTTATGAGGATTCTGCACGTTGTCACTTTGGTGACTCCTGATGGCTCGTTGGGTGGGCCGTTGCGTGTAGCTGTGAACCTGATGAAGGCTTCGCAGAAGCAGGGGCACGAGGTGCTTCTTGCTGCTGGTGCACAGAACTGGGGGAGTGAATTACCCTCTGAATATGATGG
Organism: Rothia nasimurium; assembly: GCF_004569295.1. Classification (GTDB taxonomy): domain Bacteria; phylum Actinomycetota; class Actinomycetes; order Actinomycetales; family Micrococcaceae; genus Rothia; species Rothia nasimurium_B. The sequence goes on along the minus strand of NZ_SPQC01000006.1, from coordinate 75,226 downwards.
TGTACCTGTTCAGCTTTTCCCTGCCCGGTTGGTTGTTCCTGGTGCCGGTTTCGCTGGTCTGACCTCTACTGGTCTGCTGTCGTGGTTGCGTAAGGTCGCTCAGACAGCCGATGTTGTACACGTGCATATGGCACGTGATTTGGTGACTCTTCCTGCTGCTTTGGTTGCTCAGGCCACGGGCGTGCCTACTGTTGTTCATACGCATGGCATGATTGATGCTTCTGACCGTCTTTTAGCGAAGCCCCTAGATGCTTTGATGACCCGCCGTGCTTTGCGGGGAGCTGCTCGAATTATTGCTTTGACGGAGCAGGAGAAGCGTGACCTGCAGGTCGTTGATTCTTCTTTGCGGGCTTCTGATATTGAGATTTTGCGTAATGGCGTTCCCTTGTCAGAGTTGCAGGCTGACCACGGGCAGGAATCTCCTGAGGTGCTCTTTTTAGCTCGTTTGCAGGAGCGTAAGCGCCCTACTGTTTTTGTTCGTGTAGCCCAGGAGCTAGCGCGGGAGTTTCCGCAGGTTCGGTTTAGTCTGGTTGGCCCTGACGAGGGCCAGGGGAAGGCTGTCCTTGAGTTGCTGGCTCACGATAATGCTGATGGCTGTATTCGTTGGCAGGGTTCTTTGCCTGCTGATCAGACGGTGGCCCGTATGGCGCAGGCACAGGTTTATGTGCTTCCTGCTGTTGAGGAGCCGTATGGTATGACGGTGGTTGAGGCTATGACGGTTGGCTTGCCTGTTGTTGTGATGGACGATTGCGGTCTAGCCCCTGAGATTGAGCAGTTTGATGCTGGGCTGGTAGCTCATAGCGATGATGTAGACAGCTTGGCTGCGGCTGTACGTTCTTTGGTTCAGGACGCGGACGCCCGTGCCCGTATGGGGGCTAACGGCAAGGATTTTGTGGCTGAGTATTGCTCTATGCAGAAGATTGCTGAGCAGCTTGATGGTATTTACCGGAAGGTAGCTCTTTAATGGCTCTGTTAGCTGGTTGGCTGGTACTTTGTTTTGTGCTGGCTTCTGCTTTTGCGTCTCGCCCTGTCTGGTTGTTTTCTGCTGCGATTATTATCCGTATTTTGGTTCCTTTCTATGCGTCAAACGCATGGATGGTTGGCTTGCATATGGCGGGCTATCTTGTTGCTGCGACTGCAATTATGCAACTTGTTTTGTACCGCCCGCGCGTGATTCGTGTGCTGTTGAATTCGAAGACAGAGCTGGCCTTGTTCTCCGTTCTAGTTGTCTTGATGCTTGTAAACTCGGTATCTGCGTATTCAAGCATCATAGATACCCTGATGAACCTGGCGATTATTTATCTGACTCCCTTTACTCTTTATCTTCTTTTGAAGATGGAGATTCATCGTTTGGGGTTGCGCGCTATTCAGGTTATTTCTGTACCTTTCCACCTGACGATGCTCTATGAATTTTGGCTAGCTATGCGTCAGGAAGAAACCGGGGAAATTCTGGTTTACTCCCAAATTGCCCAGAACGCTTTGTGGTTTCAGACGAGTGATGATCTCGGCCGTAGCTACGGTACCTTGGAAGGTGGCTTAGAGCTTTCAACCCTCTGTGTTTTTGCTATTTCCATGACCTACTGGGTTCGAAATAGTGCGCTTCGAATTGCGCTCATCATGGCCTATACCTACACGAATCTGCTGGGCAATGGTCGAGCCGCAGTGGCTATTGGCATCGTTGTTGCTATAGCTGTTATCGTTTGTGCCCGTTCGTCAGCTACGGCAAAAATCTTTAGTATAGTCGCTGGAGTCTTTGGCTTCCTTTTCTTGTACTCTTCTGAAGCTGGCCAGTCAATTATTGAGAAAATGAATAATGACGGTGGCTCTAATCAGAAGCGTTTCGATGCGCTGACCTGGGTGGGTAATAATTTCCAGCACTTTATTATGATGGGGTACCCCGGTGACCGTGACCTGCGTGCTTCGGGGCAGCTTTCTTCTTCGTTGGAAAATGCCTACCTTATCGCGGCAATGGGCTATGGCCTTATTTTCTCAGCAATCCTGATTATGCTTCAACTTTATATTGTTCTCCGTAATGCCCGGTCACTATCTGGGGCTGTAATGGGGCTGGCCGCACTTGGCGTTATCTTCGTTAATATGACGAATAGTGGCTTCACTACGAACTCCAACAGCGCTTATCTGATTTGGATTGCGTTGGGCCTTTGTACTGTTGGCTCATGGGTATCTGAGAAGGGGTATTTTCAGAAGGAGAGGGTGGTGAGCCGTGTATCAGCCTAGACATTCTACGGAGCGCCTCTCCGTTAATAAAAGGTATGGCTATATTGACTTCATCCGATTAGTCTGTATTTTTTTCATCGTCATTGGGCATGTGTGGGCTGAAATACCTCTTACAGTATTTGTTTATGTCTTCATGATTTTATCTGGCTACCTTTGGAAGTCGGGTAGGGAACTTATACCTGAGGCGCGAAACAAATTTAAGACCCTGGTTTACCCTTATCTAGGGTGGGGCATCCCGCTGCTCATTATTCTGGTAATTCAATTGGTGTTTTTTGCACAAATTGGAACCTCAGATGTATTGAAGACTGTCGCAACAGTGCTGTGGGGCGGCGAGAAAGCTAAAGCTCCTTTCACCGCTTTCTGGTACTTTACTGCAATCTGGTTTTCTGGGATTTTCTATCGATACATTACGCAACGTTCTGCATTCGTATACGGGGTATTCATTGCTCTATCTCTTCTCGCCGGAAGCTTCTTCGGAGAGGTTCTAGCCAATCTGCCTCTGGGCATAGGAGTAGCTTTTTGTTCTCTAGTTTTCTATGCAGCAGGGCATGCGCTACAAGTGCTACAGACTAAAATCACAGTACCTTGGTATATCTCTCTACTGCTTCTTGGCGCTAGTGTTTACATGATAGCTACAGCGGCTGTAGCTCCAATGGTTCTCAAATCTGGTGATTTTGGAACCCCTGTTTTGTCTACGTTGGTCTATTCCTTGCTGGCGCTTGCCTGGATTGCAAGCATGGAAGTTTTGTACCAGCCTCTAGATGCTTTGCTGGAGAAACCTGTCGCATGGTTTGTTGGCCTGGCTACGCCCATTATTTTGCTTCATCCTGTCCCCATCTGGTTTTGGTATAACGTTGGATGGACCGGGAAAGAAATGGCAGATAAGGTTCCTCTGTTCATTATCTGTTTGATTTTTCGGTGCTACTTGCTCTGGTCGCGAAGAATATGGTGCCACCCCGGGTCCAGAAAATTCTTGCCCCGTAACCCCTCTAAGTTTGCTGTAGGAAATACAGCAAACCTTACCTAGCTTATTTCTATAGTCACTCAACCACCTCCTAGAAGGAAAACACATCATGACCAAAGTTGTTGTTATCGGTCAGGGCTACGTAGGCCTGCCCCTCGCACAGGAAGCCTCACGCGCAGGCCTCACCGTCGTCGGCCTCGACCTATCACCCCGCATCGTTGACGGCCTCAACTCAGGCATCTCGCACATCGATGACCTCTCAAACGACAACATCGCAGAAATGCTGAAGAACGGTTACACCGCCACCAGCGACGCAACCACCATCGCAGACGCAGACTACGTTGTTATCTGCGTACCCACCCCGCTGGGCCAGGACGGCAACCCCGACCTCACCCCAGTAGAGAAAGCTAGCGCCTCAATCGCCCAGCATCTCACTTCCTGTACCACCGTAATTCTCGAATCAACCACCTACCCCGGAACCACCGATACCCTCGTCGCTGGCATTATCAACGAAGCTGGCCACACCCTGGGCGAAGATTACTACCTTGCCTTCTCCCCTGAACGTATCGACCCCGGCAACCCCGTCTACGGCCTCAAGAACACTCCCAAGGTTGTTGGCGGCGTAACCCCTGAATCAACCGAAAAGGCCGTAGCGCTCTACTCACAGTTCATTGACACTGTGGTACCCGTACGCGGTGCACGCGAAGCAGAAACCGCAAAGCTGCTTGAAAACACCTACCGCCACATCAACATTGCGCTGGTCAACGAAATGGCTAAGTTCTGCCATGACCTCGATATCGACCTCTGGGATGTTATCGATGCAGCAGCTACTAAGCCCTTCGGCTTCCAGGCCTTCTACCCCGGTCCCGGCGTAGGCGGTCACTGCATCCCGATTGACCCTAACTACCTCTCCTACGAAGTTAAGCGTTCACTGGGTTACCCCTTCCGCTTCGTCGAACTTGCACAGGAAATCAACCTGTCCATGCCCAAGTACATTTCTGAACGCGTCATGGAAATGCTCAACGAAGAGAAGAAATCCCTCAACGGGGCAAAGGTACTCCTGCTCGGCGTAACCTACAAAGCCAACATCTCTGACCAGCGTGAATCACCTGCAGTACCTGTAGCAGCTGAACTCGCTAAGCGCGGTGCAGTGCTCTCCTACAACGACCCTTACGTAGAGAACTGGACCCCGGGCATCGACGGCATCGAGAAGGTTACCGATCTCGACAAGGGCCTTGCAGAAGCTGACATCGTTATCCTGCTCCAGAAGCACCGTGACTACGATGTAGACGCTCTCGCTGGTAAGTCCAAGGTCTTCTTCGACACCCGCGGCGTTACCACCTCAGACAAGGCAGTTCGTCTCTAAACCTGCTACTCCTTCGGAAGGCTCCCCAATGGTACAGCAAGCACAACATTCCTGGTATTTCGTATGCACCGGCAATATCTGCCGGTCGGCATTCGCAGAGGCCTATCTTCAACGTCTCTTCAACGGAGTAGCAGCTGTACACAGCGGGGGAACCGGGGTCAACCAGGCCCTGGCTCCTACTGAAGAAATCAAAACACTTGCAGCCCGCCAGGGACTCTCCCTCGATGAACATACCCCCCGGTTTATCGAGGGAGAGGAGCTCAAAGCGCACGACATCGTGCTGACCGCGACGGTAGCCCACCGGGCCCAAGTACTAGCAGAGGCACCGACCCTGCTCAATAGGGTTTTTACCATCAAAGAGTTTGCCCAGCTTCTACCTCAAATCGACGTAGAAGAAATTCATCAGGAAGACCCCAGCAAATGGTGGAGAGCTACAGCCCGTAAGGCCTCCCAGCTCAGATCACGGGTCAACGCTCCTGACAATGATCTAGATATCGTTGACCCCTTCAAAAAAGATATGGACGTCTACATCGCGAGCACCCAGGAAATCATGGAAGCGCTTGATATTATCGCAAACGTCGAACATATGAGAGCCTCACGGGCCTAATCACACAGCACAACTGAACGGAACAACCTCAATGAACGAATCGCAAGCAGTAGCCGACTCGGCTTCTGAAAAATCGAAAGGCGCCATCGAAGGTTTCCTTCGTACTCTCCGCCGCCAGTGGTACATCCTTATCATCGCCGCCGTTATTGGCGGCCTGCTAGGCTTCGGCTTCTCTATGATGCAGCCTAAGGTCTACGCTTCTGACGCAACCGGCGTCGTCACCACCGGTGATACCGGTAGCGTGGCCCTGGCATCGGCTGCTGATACCCTCACTAAGTCAAAGGCTACCCAGTACCAGGCCCTAGCATCATCCCGCACTGTTGCAGAACGTGCTCTGGAAATCTCTGGCTACCAGATGACCCCTGAACGAGCTATCAGCATGGTGTCTGCTTCTGTTCCCCTTGATACCGCACAGATCAAGGTAAGTGTTCGTTCACAGGATCCCGAGCTAGCTAAGAACCTTGCTGACGCTTGGATTCAGGCCCTGGGCGAGAACGTCCAGACCGTCGAAAACTCCGGCAACAAGGCAACTACCGGTGAAGGTAACTTCGCAGTCCAGTCTGTCATGCAGTTCTCTGCTTACGTGCCGGCTAATCTTCCTCAGTCACCGGTTTCACCCAACGTTAAGCTCAACACCCTGCTAGGCATTGCTCTAGCTCTGATTGTTGGCGTTGTGTACCTCTTCATCCGTTCAGTTCGCGACCGATCAATTCGCTCAATGGACGCCCTGGTTGAAGTAACCGGCTCAGAAATTCCCGTTCTGGGCACCGTTCCTTTCTCCTCATCATTTGCAGATTCACGTCTAATCACTCCGAACGACGCAGCAGAGAACACCCGACGTGCTGATTTCCGACTCGTCGAGTCCCTCAAAGAACTCCGCACCAACCTGCAGTTCAAGAACCCCGACAACCCTCCTCGCCGTATCGTCGTTACCTCCTCACTTCCTTTTGATGGTAAGTCAACCGTTGCAGATAACCTGGCGATTATTCTGGGGCAGTCAGGCAAGCCCGTATTCCTCGTCGATGCTGACCTCCGCCGTCCTACTGTCGCTAAGAGCTTCGGCCTCATCGAAGAAGTCGGCGTCACCGACGTCGTCATCGGCCGCGCTGACGTAGAAGACGTACTTCAGACCGTAGAAGGCTACCCCAACCTCTACATCCTGGCTGCTGGTCGTATCCCTCCGAACCCCTCTGAAATCCTCAGCTCAGATGCCTTTACCCAGATGATTGACCGCCTCGCAGAAGAAGGCATGGTTATTCTGGATGCGCCCCCGCTCCTGCCTGTTACTGACTCGGCTATCTTGGCTACTAAGTTCGATGGCGCCCTTGTCGTTGTAGAAGCAAATGGTACTAAGCGTGAGGAACTTGCGAAGTCCATCAGCAACCTGAACCGAGTCAATGCCGATATCCTCGGTACTGTGCTCAACAAGGTTCCTGCAACCGGCTCTGAAGCAGGCTACTACCAGTACTACGGCCGTGAATACTACTACGACAATGAAGGCAAGCGTACTGGCCAGAAAAGCGAGAAAAAATCACGCAAGGCCAAGAAAGCTAAGCGCAAAGAGAAGTAGTAGCACGTAATCGTTCATTGAGTAATGAGGGTGGGAGGAACAACCTCCCACCCCTGTGCTATACCGACCGGGCACGAAGAAAGATTTATGGCTAAAAAATACCAACCGAGGCATTTGGCAACCGACTTCACGGAAAAGTATAAGAGCCACACCGTTGAAGAGCCGATACAAGAGACCCCCCAACCGAGCGTGCGAAAGAGCATGTTCTACTCGTTGCTGGGGAACCTTATTGCGCCTATCGCGGGTCTTGCCATTGCACCTATTCTTTCTAACTCTTTGGGCGATGCTGGGCGCGGTGCCCTTGGCGGCATCACATCTTTAGTGCTTGTAGCAACTGCGGTTGGTGCATTTGGTATGCCAGAAGCACTGACCTTTCACGCTGCACGATTCGTGAGGCGTACCGGCTCGGTTCTCAAGCTTGTTGTAGGTGTGCTCGTACTTTTAGGAGCCGTATGCGCAGGTGTGATTTATGTACTTGCACCTTACCTAGCAGCAGACCACGGGCCCTGGTATGCACAGCTCGTTGTTCTGACAGCATTAGCGGTTGTGCCCAACATGCTGATTCTTATCCCGCGCGCCCTCGTAGCGGCCACCCACCAATGGCACCTGCAAGCGCTGGAACAGGGCCTCTTCTCGTTGCTACGACTCGGAGCCATTCTTGTACTCCTCTGGACCGGGAACCTTAACGTTCTCAGCGCCGTTATCGTTACCCTCGTAACTCCGGTACTGGGTGCTCTTGTATACGTGCCAATGCTGGTGAAGATTCGCCAGCAGAAGTACCGCTACTCGGGTGAAAAACAGCCAGTAGGGGAAGCTCTGGGGTACGGCGGCAAGGTCTGGTTTGGCTCCCTTTCTGGGATTGTGCTTTCACGTATTGACCAGACCCTCATGATTAAACTGACCACTCTTCAAGAGCAGGGTCTCTACGCTGTAGCTGTGACTATCGGCGAAGTACCTTCGGTTATCTCAAACGCTATTCGTAATGTGGTTTTTGCCTTAGACTCACGTGATAGCGGCGATGAAGATAGCGCAGCGGCAGCCGATCAACGTCTGACAATGACTGCCAGAGTCACCACCCTCATTACGCTCCTTATCTCGCTCCCGATTGCTCTGACAGCTCAGTGGTGGATTGGCCCTATCTTCGGCCAAGAATTTGAAGCAGCAGTACCTATGACCTGGGTTCTGTTAGGAGCCGCGGCTATTGGTTCCGCAGGGTCCGTAGCGGGCGCTGGCCTCTCAGGGCGCGGACACCCCGATCTGCGTAGCTGGTCTATGGCTATCGGCGCAGTGTTTAACCTGCTTGTTCTTATAACCCTCACCCCGCATATTGGAGGTATGGGTGCTGCCCTTTCTACCTTGGTAGGTAGCGGCTTAGCTGGTTTCAGCAACATCGTTTTCTTGAAACTTAAGTTTGGCTTCAAGATTCATGAATTTTATTTCGCCCGAGGAGCAGATTTTGCGCTTCTTGGACGAGCAGCTCGAGCAGTGCTGCGCAAAGCAAAGATTATGAAGTAGAAAGAAATACACATGGTTTCGATGGATCTAACCTACAGCCGACCGGTAAAAATTGTTCTCAAATCAGCAGCTATGGGGCGGCTTCGCGCTCTCAACGCTGTGAGCAAGAAGAGTATTGTGGGCAAAGCCCCGATTACTCTGTCGCTCACTTCGTACGCAGACCGCCTGAAAACAGTGTGGTACACCATCGAATCATTGGCTCAGGGTTCGGTCTTGCCTGCACGGTTTATTCTTTGGGTCGATGAAGAAGACTTTTCTATCGACAACTACCCCGAGCTGAAACGACTGCAGAACCGCGGCCTTGAGATTCGGTTTACGAAGAACTATGGTCCGCACAAGAAAGCCTACCCCTACTGCCTTGAGACCGGGGGAGAAGAAAACCTGCTGGTAACCGCAGACGACGATATCCTTTACCCCAAGAACTGGTTACGTTATCTGAATGAAGCTGCTGTCCAGTACCCTGGCGAGTTTTTAGGGTACCGTACTCATCGTTTTACCTTGGACGCTCAGGGGCAGGTCGCACCGTATAAGCAGTGGGTGTACGGATCAGTTAACGATGCTCTGTACTCAAACTTCATCACAACGGGCGCGGGCACTATCTTTCCTGTAACCTTGCAGAAGGCTCTGAAAGAAGCTGGCGAAGACTTTCTTGATAAGAGCCCTAAAGCAGACGATATCTGGGTAAACATTATTGCCCTGCGGAATGGTCTGAAAGCTCGCAAAATTGACCACCGGGGTATGACCTTTATTTCCATTCCCCGTACCCAGAAGAACGCTCTACACCATCAGAATGTTGCGGAAAATCTGAATGATAAGCAGTTGGCTGCGAGCATCACCCAGAACGAAATTGACTTGATCGCGCAGGACGCTCCTCGCGTCTCAGAAAACTAGAGAAGAGATTTTTACGATGACTAACCTATTGTCACGCCGTTTACTTCTATCTGGTCTTTCAGCCGGAGCTGTGGCGGGGCTTGCTGGCTGCGGGCAGGAAAAAATTGAACGAATTGTACCTACAGAAACTGCTACAGCGGCTACTTCAAGTGCAGCTGCATCAGGCTCAGACCCCAGAAAATGGGTGCACTTTGGTGATTCTCTAACAGCCATAAGTACAACAGTAGATGATTTAGCTGGGCTAACAGGATATGAGCATATAAATGCTGGTATCTCTGGAGATAAAGCAATTAACGCTGCGTTAAGAAGCGGCGCGCTAGAAATAAAAATTACTCTAGAAAATAATGTGATTAAGGAATCTGGGGAAAATTTAATTACTGATTTTCAGCCAATTGATTTTATCGCGAGGAACTCATGGCGGTACCCAGCGGTAGTTCAAGGAACTAAAGGTTACCTTATTAGCCATTATGGTGAAGATGTTGCATATTTTGCCCGAGATACTCCCGGTGATGCCATCGATGTGGGAGGCCCAGTAGAGGTCACTGTTGACCCTGAAGCAGAAATTGACTTCCTGCGCAAAGGTCCTGCTCATGAATACTCGATGATTATTGGGCTAGGTAGGAATGATAAGGATCTAACGAGCTCTATTGAGTCTGTCGTTGAAAATATTGGAGTGCTTCTCGGTACGAATACTCACCCTGAAGCCCGGAAGCTTGTATGGGAAATTGTTCCATGGGTGCATGAACCTATAGGTGGCGAAGCACGCGCAGCAATCGATGAATGGAATGCAACTTTAGAAGAGGCTTTTGGCGATATCTTTGTTAAACCCATCACAGCAATCTTCGATAACCCTGAGATAGCCTTTGATAAAGCCGGAGTTCCGATGACTGAGCAAGATGACGCAAATCTTAAAAACCGAGTAATTCCAGCGAGCTTCAGGACTGATGCGAACGGACATCTTAACGAAGCAGGGTCAAGGGCCTGGGCTTATTTCATGTTCCAAGAAATGAAAAAGCGCGGCTGGTAAGACCTCTTCAGCATCGCATAAAAATTCTTTATCGATTAAATTAATAATTTTTTTCGGGGGGGGGTAGCACCCCTCCCAAGGGTTTATATGGCAAGGGAACCATGAACACAGCTACCACATCACATGGCTACCGGCATAGAGCCACCGGCACACAGCGATCCGATATCCAGGGTCTTCGGGCCGTAGCCGTCTTACTCGTCATCGCCCAGCACTTCTGGAATGTACCTCAGGGTGGCTTCATCGGTGTTGACATATTCTTCGTGCTTTCAGGCTTCCTCATCTCAGGAATTATCCTGCGAGATATCCAGCAACACGGACGGGTACGATTGCCTCGTTTCTACGCCCGCCGTCTGCGTCGTATCATGCCCGTAGCTCTATTCGTCTCGGTTATTACCGTTGTTCTTGCCTGGTTCACCTGGTTCACACCTCAGACCTTGCAATACACCCTTGATGCCATCTGGTCGAATCTCTGGGTAGCTAACTGGCATTTCGCAGGAGCCGGAACAGATTATCTGGCACACTCTTCAAACCCCTCGCCCTTCCAACATTACTGGTCGCTATCCGTTGAAGAGCAGTTCTACGTAGCCTGGCCTCTGGTGCTTACTTTGGCCTGGGCTATAGGTAGCAAGTTCAAAAAACCAGAACGCGCGGTCGATATTGCAATTATCGCGACTATTATTCTTTCTGCGCTATGGGCAGTTCTCTTCACTGACTACCGAGCACAGTGGGCCTACTTTGACACCATTTCACGAGCCTGTGAATTCGCGATTGGCGCCTTGGCCGCACGATTAGGTGCTAGAAGGAAGTACAGCCATTACCTCGGCCTAGTAGGGCTTGTTCTGCTCATCGCCTCAGCATTTACTATTACTGCTGCAACTCCTTTCCCCGGACCCTTCGCCCTTGTCCCTGCGATTGCAACAGCCTTAGTACTACTACCCCAACAACAGACAGTTCCCGTGGTGATTGGACTTGAAAATCCTGTCATGCGTTGGATCGGCGATATCTCATATTCGCTCTATCTATGGCATTTCCCCGTCCTTATTTTCATGACAACCTGGTTCAGTAACTCCAACCTGGTTCTGCTGGGGTGCCTGGTGCTGACATTTGGACTTTCAGCGCTCTCTTACTACCTTGTAGAGAACCCCATCCGCCATTCGGACCTACTTCGTAGCTGGGAAAAGCAAGAGCGAAACCAATTGCCCTCACTATGGATCAAGGCCGGCAACCTGATATCTGCCACTGTTCTAATTGCGATTGCAGCTATGACAGTGTGGCAGTTTATGCCCTCAAAATATGCTGTGCTTGCGCCTCAGACCATGAATGTAGAACGAGCGTCAGCAACAACTACTTACAACACACTGGAAGAAGTCGAGAACGCCATTGCAAGCTCATCTCAATCAGAGTGGAGTAACCAGCTTATCCCTTCACCCAACCAACTCACCCAGGAGCAGATGGGCGAAGCAATGGCCCCATCGACTTCCTGCGCTGTAGGATTTGGAGCCACAGACTTAAAGCTCTGTGAATGGGGCGCAAGCGAAGAATCTGCTCAACGCACAATACTTGTTATTGGCGACTCAGTCGCAATGGCCTGGACTCCAGCAGTTGTTGCAGCGAGCGAGGCAACAGACCGAGTTGTCGCTGCTGGTGTAGGCTCTTGCTCAATTATGTCGATTCGCCAGGAAGCCGATTTTGAAGCAAGCGGATTCGCTGAAAAATGTGCAACTACACGTGAAGCTATGTTTAATCTTGCTGAAAAGATGCAGCCAGATCTCATTGTTATTGCGAGCGCAACAGGTGGCTATGAGTATCAGCTCAACGAAGCTGGCCAGATTATTACCGATGCAACTCAAAAGTCAGAGAACTGGGAGCAAGCAACGGCTCAGACGCTCAAGCAACTTGCAAACTACACCAGCCATATCAGCGTGCTTGGTTCCCCTGCGCTTACTGGCGATCCACGAAGCTGTATGACTAAGACTGGGACAACAGCAGATTGCTCTGCAGAGCTACAAAGCTACCAACAAGAAAAGGAAACAGCTGAACAACGTGCAGTAGAATCCACTGGACTAGGAGCAACTACGGTAACTCGTTTTGACGCACTTGCAGTAACCTGCGTCAACGGTACGTGCCCTGTAGTCATTGGAGAATACCTTACACATACAGACCCTACCCATATCACACAGGCATTTGCTGAAAGCCTGGCACCACTTATCAAACCGGTACTCCAGCCATAAAAGAAGAGGGGCAGGAACTTTGAGTTCCTGCCCCTTGCCTTTACTCTCTGAACTTTACTTTGATTTAGCCTGGCGGCGTACTGCAACCAATGCCGCACCACCTACAAAGAACAAACTTGCCCCCACCATAGACAGAATGGTCAAACTATCCCCAGCTCCGGTACGGGCCAAAACAGGCTGGGCTGACTGCTGAGCAGAACTCGATGACGAAGCTGCAGCCTGTGATGAGCTTGCTTCGCTCAACTGAGCAGTCTGCGATGCAGCGTTTGCATGCTCCACTCGAGGGCCCAGTAGAGGCAGGCCACGGGTAGGCAACGGCCCTACAGACAACTGACTAGCTGCTAGCAAGGTAGGCTCTACAAACGGTACATAGGTGGGTGACGCCGCAACTGCAGTGGGCGCAACAGGAGCCACCACTGACTCGGTGACTTTCGGAAGAGCAGCCGCAGCGTCAGTAGCGACGGGAGTAGCGGTAGGCTCAGCTGAAGCTGTAGGAACAGCTACTGCTGAGGTCTCCTCAGGGGCAGGGGCTACGAGCTCGGAGGAAGGCTCCGGAGTTGCCTCTGGAACGGGCGGGGCAACAACCCGATAAGGAGCTACTAGACTATCTTGTGACCCGTCCAGGTAGGTGAGTAGTAGATACGCATAACTTGCCCAAGGTCCGGTTGAAATACGAGCATCCGTAGAAGCAACCAGATGAATCTGCTGCCCGTCCTCGCTCAAACTAACAGACGAAATATCACTGTCAGAGTACTGCAACGATAGGCCGGTACCAGCCGGCAAAGAGCCACCATTACCTGCGATTACTAAGTTATAACTAAAAGCCCAACCCGGAACGACTTCTGCAACTGAAACTTGTTCACGAGAAACAGAAATAAAGTCACTGTACTTTAAAAGATTCACAGTAAGATGAACTGCACGCTCTACCCCGTCCTCGTCCACGAAGGTCAGAGGAATCTTATGCTCGCCGCTAGGCGCCCCAACGTCGGGGTCCAGTACTACAGAACCATCGCTAGCTACAGAAACCCACGACGGGGTTTATGCTATCACCCATGTAGAAAGCTGTCCCCGGCTCCCACGGAACCTGAAGATCAAACGAAGGGAACCCCTGCCCCCAAGAGAGCTGGGTGACGGGGAAATAATTACCTGTAATGTGCGAGCTGTAGTAATCGTTGATGACTGTTATAGGCTGAGATAGGGTATCAACCGACCCATCGGGGTAGGTTACAAGAACGTTTACCGTGTAGGTGCCCGGTTCTACATCATAGGTAGGTGAGGCAGATATGTCCCCAAAAGGGCCAGCAAAAATCCAGCTTGGGGTGTCAGGGGCGGCTGAAAAGCTAGTTCCCTCAGGCAGTTCCCCAGAATAATCTATGGGCGGGTAAAAAGTTCGCTCGTCAGGAACCACAACTAAGTAAGAATCGCTCTGATCATACTGGGGCGAATAAAGCGACGCCTGGGTCTGCGTTGCAGGAGTAACCTGTTGTGCGGTGGTCTCTGCGACAGCTTGGGGGAGAGCAACAATAGGGAGCGTCGCGGCTCCGCACGATAGCAGAGCGGCCGCGATGCGAGTGTGTTGTTTCATAAAAACTAAAGGGCCTTCTGATAAGAATATGTTTCCTTAGTTATCTAATCAAAAAGATAAAAAATAAAATTTACCCTTAACCCCTCAATTATTTTTTGTCTAAAAAACATAGTCATATTTTTAGAGGGTGAAGCGTTTCCCCAGATTCTAAACTGAAAAATCTGGCATACTAAACAGGTATTCCAGAACAGCAGAAAGCAGGCCCATGCCCGTCCTTCTACCCCTTGAAATCGCTGACCTCACCGACGAGCTCAACTACCGCACCGGCCGTCTCATCTACGCCGGCGGGGGAGGCAACGAAGTGCGCCGTTCCGTGCTACCCGGCGGCGTCCGCGTCATCACCGAATGCATGCCCTCCCAACGCAGCGTCTCCATCGGTTTCTGGGTAGGGGTAGGCTCCCGCGACGAACAGCCCGGCATGCTGGGCTCCACCCACTTCCTCGAACACCTGCTCTTCAAAGGCACCGAAAGCCGCACCGCCCTCGACATTGCCCACGCTTTTGACCGGGTAGGCGGCGAATCCAACGCCCTTACCGCCAAAGAACACACCTGCTACTATGCCCGCGTACTCGACGAAGACACCCCCATGGCTATCGACGTCATCGCCGACATGGTCACCGGTGCCAAGCTCGACCCCGCCCTGCTGGAACAGGAACGCGGAGTCATCCTCGAAGAAATCGCCATGGATCAGGACGACCCCACCGACGTCGCCTTCGAATCCTTCATCGAACAGCTCATGGGCAACAACCCGCTGGGCCGCCCCATCGGCGGCACCCCGCAAGAAATCACCGACGTTGCCCGCGACAAGGTGTGGGAACACTACAAAAAGTTCTACACCCCCGACCGCCTGGTTATCTCAGCAGCGGGCAGCCTCAACCACTCCGAAATCGTCAACCTGGTGCTTGAGTCCCTAGCCAATCGTGGCTGGGACCTCACCGAAGGGGCCCTGCCAGCCCTGCGCCGCGTCCGCCACCAGAGCGATATCGTGCCCGGTGCTCGCGAAAAAATCCTCGAAAAAGGCTTTGAACAGACCAACATCGTCATGGGCTGCCCCGGCCTCATCGCCGGCGACGAGCGCCGCTACGCCATGAGCGTGCTCAACTCCGCCCTGGGCGGGGGAATGTCGTCCCGCCTCTTCCAGGAAATCCGTGAGAAGCGGGGCCTGGCCTACTCGACCTTCTCCTTTACCGGATCCTATTCAGACGCCGGCTACTTCGGCATGTACGCTGGCTGCCTGCCTGCCAAAGCAGGGCAGGTCACCGAACTCATGCGCTCTACCTTCGACGAGTTTGTACGCGATGGTATCACACAGGAAGAACTTGAGAAGGTCGTAGGGCAGCTGGGCGGCTCCACCGTACTGGGCAGTGAGGACGCAGGCTCCCGCATGAGCCGCCTGGGCCGGGCAGAACTGGACTCGGGTAAGTTCCTCTCGATTGATGAGCTGCTCGATGGTGTTCGATCAGTAACCGCTGACCAGGTCAACGACCTGGCCCGCTACCTGGCAGACCAGGAGTGGGTCACCACCATCGTCAAATAAACTTTAGGGAGGGCGCCTGCAAAACTGCAGGCGTCCTTCTTTTTTGTGCTCTCTACGGGAAGCTTGCCGCTTTGTACCGCGTCCTGCCCACTTTTGGGGCTAAATCTGGGCAGCACGTGGTACAAAGTGAGGGGAAAGCAGGGCGGGCGGCCCCTCGAAGCGGGTAAACGACAGCCTGTCAACTCCTGTGGATGGAAGGCGAAACAAAGTGTCTTCGCTGCACCAACAGAACGACCTAAAGACCCCTGGCTAGGCACAAGGTTCTTATCTGCTATCCACAGAACACCGAGTAGTAGAAAATCTCAGACTGGGTGAGCCAAACTCACCCTATGCGGATCGCTGAACCTCTAACCTTCGTTTCCACCCGTGCCGAACTTGTAGCCGCCGGCCTATGCAACTCCACCATCACACGCAAAATGCACCGCGGCGAGCTCGTGCAATTACGTCCCGGCATATTCTGCCCAAGCTCTATCTATAACTCTCTGCGACCAGCCGAGCGATACCCCTACGCCATAGTTGCCTATGCAAAACAGAACCCTGATGCTATCTTCAGCCACAGGAGCGCTGCCTGGCTCCATGGCCTTAGCGTCATTGCTTCAGAGAACCTGGTCGATATTCTGGCTGGCCCGAATACCCGAGGCCGCGCTCAAGGAATCATCAAGCATTACACTGTAAAACCTTCTGTGCCTATCGCATACATATCAGGAACAGTGCGAGCAACTAGCCTGCTACAGACACTCGATGACTGTGCGAGATACCTGGAGCTGAGCGAATCGGTGTGCATTATCAACTCGGCTTTGAACCGGCAACTTACAACGAGTGAAGCTGTAGAAGAGCGTTTGAAGAAACTTCAAGGGCGAGGTGCACGCCGAGCGCGGGCTACACTTCCGTACCTCAGTAGCCTGTGTGAAAGCCCCGGTGAAACTCTTCTATTGATTGCAATTATTGACGGTGGTCTACCGAGACCTGCACAACAAGTAAATGTAGTGGTTGGTGGTAGGGTCTATAGACCTGATTTTCTGTATGAGAATGAGAAGGTCATTGTTGAGTTTGACGGCCACATTAAATACACGGACTATGGGCCTACTGATCGGGCTGTTATATCAGAGCGCAGACGTGAGAAGCAGCTGCAGAATCAGGGCTGGATTGTTCTTCGGTATAGCTGGGCGCAGGTGAGAAACCATCCGGAGCAGATAGCCCGTGAAATTGCTGCAATGCTCGAACTGCACAGAGGGGTGCCGCTCTAGCTACTTTGTACCGCGCCCTGCCCACTTTGGGGGGTAAAACTGGGCAGCAGGTGGTACAAAATGGGGGGGGAAGGGGAAAAGCGGGCAAGCGCGGGAAGGACGCCGGGAGCCGGGGCAGCCCGTGACACGGTACAGATGTGACAGTCCGGCCTCGCGGCGACCTTATCCCGCCAGTGCCTTTGCCACCGCGTCCTTGACGGTCTGGGCGTAGATGGTCAGGCCCTCGTTTTGCGGGTGCACGCCGTCGGAGACCAGGTACTCGGGGTGGCCCTTGGCTGCTGCCTGCCAGTCGGCAATAAAGACCGTATCGGGGTTCTGCGCTGCGAACTCGCGAATTACCTGGTTAGAGGGCTCAATCCAGGTCAGGTTTGCCGGGCCAACGCCGGTGACCAGCACAATCTTGCGCTCCCCGTTGGGTGACACCGAGGCCTTGAGCTGTTCTAGCTGGGCAACGGTGAAAGTAGAGTTGGCGGTTACCGATAGTACAAGTACCTCACGCATCTGCCCCGAATCTATTAGCTGCTCCACAACGGGCAGGGCAGCTGCGCTGGTGCGGGAAACTTCTGCATTGACCAGGGCCTGGGGCATGGCCTCACCCAGGGCAATCGAGGAGGCCAGCGTGACCGAGTCACCCACAACCGTCACCTGGGAACCATCAACAGCGGCAGACGGTGCGGTGGTAGGGGAGGGGCTGGCGCTTTCCGTCGGTGCAGCCGAGGCGCTATGGCTGGCAGAAGAGCTGGGAGCAGCTGAGGCAGTGGTCGGCTGGGGCGCCGGTGCGGACGCCTGCATGTAGTTGGCACCGGCCGCTACCACAGCTTCAGCCTGGGTCATGGCAGGTGCGGTACGCACCGCAAAAACGGTGGCAATTAGGGTTACACCGGCAAGGACGGCTACGCCCACCGGCAGGGCCCGGCCTGCCGGTGCTACCATGGCTGAGAACCAGGCTGAAAGCGTCCCTCGGAAGCCCAGCTGACGCACGGGTTGCTCCACATACATGTAGGACAGACCCGCAACAATCAGGGTTAAGAACAGCACGCCGACGTTCACCCAGGGGGAGCGTGCCGCGCCAAAGGTGTAGTGGGCCAGCACCATCAGCGGCCAGTGCCAGAGGTATATGCCGTAGGAGCGCTGGCCGATCCAGCGCAGGGGAGCTAGGGACAGCAAGCCCCGAAAGAGCTCGGATGTGCCGCCGCGGACGTCCGGAAGCAGGGCCTGAATAATGCCCATACCCAAAAGAGAACCCACCAGCAGGCCCCAGGGCATGAGCCAGGAGCTGTGGTCTGAAAGGGTGAGTGCAAAGGGAATGACGGCAGCCAAGCTCACCCAGCCGACCAGCTGGCGCATCCAGCCCCAGATACCGTTGCCGTAGCCGACCAGGGGGTAGAGACGGTCATCAACAGGCGGGTACATGGACCAGGGAATCATCATGGCCAGCAGGACGCCCAGCATCAGGCCGTAGAGGTGGGTATCGGTTCCGTAGTAGAGGCGGGTGGTGGAAGCACCCAGTAGCCCCAGCACGACCGCAGTCAGCAGCGACAGGGCACCCAAAACTCCAGGGACAAGAGCCCGCTGCCACCACTTAGCGGTAAACATAAAGACAAAGACCATCACGACAGGCCAGAACAGGTAGAACTGTTCTTCAACCGCCAGCGACCAGAAATTGGTCATGAGCTCAGGAGAGGTCTGGGTGAAATAGTCGTTACCGGCCCAAATCAGCAGCCAGTTCGACGAATAGGTAAAAGCGCCGAGAATCTGGCGGCCCAGACCGACCTGGGCATCACCGCCTACCAGCAGGGCCAAAGAACCTACCACCAGGGTCAGCAGGGCAAAAGCCGGCACCAGACGGCGCAGACGCCGCACCCAGAAAGAAACGATATCCATCTTGCCGGTGTAGGCACCCTCGCGCAGTAACAGGGCAGTAATCAGATAACCCGAGATAACGAAGAAAATATCAACGCCAATCATGCCCCCGGGCAGGTACTGGGGCCAAAAGTGGTACACCAGCACCAGCAGCACCGCGATAGCACGTACGCCGTCGAGACCGCGCAGGACAAAGCGTCGCTGCCCCTCGTGGGGGTGCACGGCAGAGTAAAAAACGTGATCGTCTTTCATAGTTCCCTTGGGTCGGTGAGCTGGGGTGCAGACGCACCTTTCTAGTGTAAGAGCTGGGCGGGTTTTCTTGTGTCGAACCCGCCGGGTCTTTTAGCACTCAGCGGGCCGAAACCGGTTTCGGATGCTGAAATACCCCCGCCTACTTTCGGGTATTAGCACAGGTGAAAGGACGCTTGGGTGCGGCAGGGCGTGCAGTGGGGCTACCCCGTTCGCTAGAGTAGTGTGATGTGGCTTGTTGATGCGATACCTGCGCCAGCCGGTGCTGTGCGTGTGAGCGAGTACCGCCAGGTGCCGCCCGGCACCCAAGCTAACGACTATCTAAGGGATATATAGAGGCATGAGCAAGATTTGGAAGGTCGCTGTTGTAGGCGCTGCCGGTCGTATGGGGTCAGAGGCAGTGAAAGCGGTTAACACCGCAGAAGATATGGATCTGGTAGCCGCCCTGGGCAACGGGGACTCCCTGGACCTGCTCGTTGAATACGGCGCCGACGTCATGATCGACCTGACCGTTCCCTCCGCCACCGAAGCGAACGTACGCTTCGCCGTTGAGCACGGCATCCACGCGGTGGTCGGCACCACCGGCTGGAATGAAGAGCGCCTGGCCTCCCTTGAAGCCCTGCTCGCCGAGCACCCTCGGGTGGGTGTGCTGATTGCCCCCAACTTCGCCATCGGTTCTATCCTGGCCACCGAGTTTGCAGCTAAGGCAGCTAAGTTCTTCGAGTCAGTCGAAGTGATCGAGATGCACCACCCCAACAAGGTGGACGCCCCCTCGGGTACCGCCGTCCACACCGCCCACAAAATTGCAGCAGCCCGCGCCGAAGCCGGTGTGCCCGCCTCACCCGATGCTACCGAAACCGACGAAGGTGGCTCCCGCGGCGCCAAGGTCGCCGGCGTTAACGTGCACGCCGTCCGCCTGCGCGGCCTGACCGCCCACCAGGAAATCCTGCTGGGCGATGCCGGTCAGCAGCTGGTCATCCGCCACGACTCCTTTGACCGCACCAGCTTCATGCCCGGCCTCCTGCTCGGCGTCCGCCAGGTCGAACAGCACCCCGGCCTCACCGTAGGCCTTGACCGCTACCTCAACCTGGACTAGCCCGTGACCTCGCTGCGCGCCTTCACCGCCGGGGCAATCACCCTGGCCGTCCTCACCGTGCTCATCCTGCCCCTGCCGCTAGGAACCCGCCTCTTCTTGCTCGCGGTCGGTGTTTTCTGTGCGGTGTTTATCGCGGTGGACGCCGGTGGGCGGGGGCGTGCCTTCGCCGCCCTCGTTACGGTAGCCCTGAGCCTCTACCTGGTACTGACCGTTCAGAGGGGCTTCATTTTCCTGCAGAACGCCGGAACCCTGGGCGCCCTCTTAGGCGGAGCTCTCATCGTGCTGCCCGTCCTAGGAGCCTGGGCCATGGTTCGCGAAATTATCTTCGGCTCCCGCACCCAGGCACTTGGCCAAGAACTTGCTGCAACCGGGGAACTGTCCGAAGACACCCTGCCCTGCACAGAATCCGGCCGCATCGACCGCACCGCCGCCGACGCCCAGTTCACTCGGGTTGCAGCAGCAACCGAGACCGAACCGGCCAACTGGAAAAACTGGTTCCACCTCTCCCTGGCCTACGACGCCTCCGGCGACCGAAAACGCGCCCGCAAAGCCATGCGCACCGCCATCGCTCTTTACCGCGGCAAAACCCCGGCCCAACTCTCCGTCTAGAAGCTGCCCGCAGACGTCCCCGCCCCGCCCAGCCACCTAGCTTTAAGCAAACTCACCTCACCCCACCCAGCCAGATAAGGTAACGTAGTAGATATGTCTGAGACCGCACAGAACACCTCAACCGCAGCAGAACCCGTCTTCGGGCGCCTGCTCACCGCCATGGTCACCCCCTTCGCCGCCAACGGCGAAGTGGACGAACAAGCAACCGCAGCGCTCGCGACCAACCTGGTGGACCGAGGCCACGACGGTCTCATCGTCTGCGGCACCACCGGCGAATACTCCACCATGACCGATGAGGAAAACGAAAACGTCTTCCGCATCGTCAAAGAGACTGTCGGCGGCCGCGCAAAAATCGTAGCTGGCGTTGGCTCCAACGACACCGCCCACACCCTGCACCTGGCCTCCCGCGCCGAAGCAGTAGGTGTAGACGGCCTGCTCGTGGTCACTCCCTACTACAACAAGCCCACCCAGACCGGCCTGGAAGCCCACTTCCGCACCGTAGCTGACGCCGTCAAGACCCCCGTCATGATCTACGACATCCCCGGTCGCGCAGGCATCCCCATCACCCCCGCCGTCTACCGCGCCCTGGCAGACCACGAGAACATCGTGGCAGTCAAGGACGCCAAAGCAGACTTCACCGCCGCCACCGAGGTCATGGAAACCACCGACCTCGACTACTACTCAGGCGATGACGGCCTCACCCTGCCCTGGCTCGCCATGGGCGCAGTCGGTCTTGTAGGCGTCACCTCCCACGTAGCCCCCGAACACTTCCGCCAGCTCATCGACGCAACCGTTGCCGGTGACCTGGCAACCGCCCAGAAACTGCACCTCGACCTGGCCCCCGTCGTCCGCGCCGCTATGAGCCGCGTACCCGGCTGCGTCGCCGCCAAGCAGATTCTTACCTGGCAGGGCATCCTCGACTCAGCCACCGTGCGCCTGCCGCACGTGCTCGCTACCGACGAAGAAGCCGCCCTCATGCGCTCCGACCTCGAAGGCTCCATCATCGCCTCAACCCTGGTCAAGTAAAAACGTACTGCGGGTACCCGGCGGGCCCACCCAAAATCACGGCGATTTTGGGTGGCCCGCTTTGCCCGTATTCAGAAAAAGAAAAACGAACGAAAGAGAAACTATGCAAACAGTTGAAAGTCCGCACCTACCTCCCAAACTGAAAAAAGACACCCTGCGCGTTGTGCCCCTGGGCGGCCTGGGCGAAGTCGGCCGTAACATGACCGTCTACGAGATCAACGGCAAACTGCTCGTTGTCGACTGTGGCGTGCTCTTCCCCGAAGAGTCCCAGCCCGGCGTTGACCTCATTCTGCCCGACCTCAACTACATCAAGGACCGTCTGCAGGACATCGTGGCCATCGTGCTGACCCACGGCCACGAAGACCACATCGGCGCTGTACCCTACCTGCTGCGTCTGCGCCCCGACATCCCCCTGGTTGGCTCCCAGCTAACCCTGGCCCTGGTCGAGGCAAAGCTGCAGGAACACCGCATCAAGCCCTACACCATGGACGTCGTTGAAGGCCAGGTTGAGCGTTTCGGCCCCTTCGAATGCGAATTCGTAGCCGTTAACCACTCCATTCCCGATGCCCTGGCAGTCTTCATCCGCACCAAGGCGGGTAAGTGCCTGCACACCGGCGACTTCAAGATGGACCAGCTGCCCCTCGACGGCCGCATCACCGACCTACGCCACTTCTCCCGCCTGGGTGAAGAAGGTATTGACCTCTTCCTGCCCGACTCAACCAACGCTGAGGTTCCCGGCTTCACCCCGACCGAAAAGAACATCGGCCCGGTTATCTCTAACGTCATGCGTGACGCCAAGCGCCGCGTTATCGTTGCCTCCTTTTCATCCCACGTCCACCGCGTGCAGCAGGTGCTCGACGCCGCCGCCGAGCGCGGCCGCAAGGTCGTGTTGGTAGGCCGCTCCATGGTGCGCAACATGACCATCGCCGAGAAGCTGGGCTACCTAAACGTACCCGAAGGTATTCTGGTCGACCTCAAGAAGGTCGACGACTACCGCCCCGAGCAAATCGTGATGATGTGCACCGGTTCCCAGGGTGAGCCCATGGCTGCCCTCTCCCGTATGGCTAACGGCGACCACAAGATTCAGGTCGAAAAGGGCGATACCATCATCCTCGCCTCATCCCTGATTCCCGGTAACGAAACCTCCGTCTACCGCGTGATTAACGGCCTGATGAAGCTGGGTGCCAACGTGGTACACAAGGGTAACGCCAAGGTTCACGTCTCCGGCCACGCCGCCGCCGGCGAGCTGCTCTACTGCTACAACATCCTGCAGCCCAAGAACGTCATGCCCGTACACGGCGAAGTCCGTCACCTGCTGGCCTCCGGCAAGCTCGCTATCGAAACCGGTATCAAGAGCGACCGTGTGCTGATCTGTGACTCCGGTACCGTGGTAGACCTGCGCGATGGCCGCGCCGATATCGTCGGCCAGGTACCCTGCGAATACGTCTACGTCGATGGTAAGTCCGTGGGCCACGTGACCGAGGACGACCTCAAGGATCGCCGCGTTCTGGGCGAAGAAGGCTTCGTTTCCATCGTGACCGTGGTCGACCGCGCCACCAAGCGCGTGGTCACCGGCCCCGATATCCACGCCCGCGGCATCGCCGAAGACGACTCCGTCTTCGACGACATCACCCCCAAGATCACCGCAGCCCTCGAGGACGCCCTGCACCGGGCCCCCGAAAAGGTGCACACCACCCACCAGCTGCAGCAGATCGTCCGCCGCACCATGGGTGCCTGGGTGGCCCGCCGCCTGCGCCGCAAGCCCATGATCGTGCCCGTGGTCATCGAGACCCACACCCCTGAGGCTGAAGGCAACTAGCAACCTCTGCGCATACCCGGCGGCAGTTTTACCTGCTGCCGGGTAAGCTATTTAAACGCATACCAACGTCAACCAGTATTGGGAAGAATGGCTCCGCGAAAGTCTGCATCGAGTAAATCAGCTCCCCGCTCTACAGGGAGCCGCTCCAAGACGTCCTCACGTCGCTCAACCTCCGCTCAAGGTCGAAGCCGTAAGACCACGTCAGCGCCCCCTCAGGAGAGCAACGCCTTTGTGCGTGCCCTGGTGGGAGCCTGGCAGTCTCTAGCCTTTACCGTGGGCGGTGCCGTGCGCCGTATGGGCGAGCTCCGCACCGATATCGAACTGCACGAACGCCGTGACGGCGGTGCCTTGCTGGTGCTGGCTATTGGCCTGCTCACCGCGGGCGTGGAGTGGTGGGGCTGGCGAGCTGACCCCGCTAACCTTGCCTGGTACGAGTGGCCGCTGCACCTGTGGCATATCGCCGTGGGCGGCCTCTTCGGTCAGGGCTCCCTGCTGATTCCCATTCTCTGCCTGATTTTCGCTATCAGAATCTTCCGCCACCCGCTGGAGGTACGCGCCAACAACCGTATCGCCATCGGTTTTACCATCATGATGGTTTCGGCTTCCATGATGGGCGCCAAGGTCGCCGGCTACCCCTCATTCTCATCGAGCTTTGATGAATTCTGGGGCGGTGGCGGTACCGTGGGCGTCCTGATCGGTACCCCTGCAAGCCGTATCGTGGGCGGCGTGAATGTGCTCGAATGGCTTGTGATTGCCCTGGTCTTCCTTGCCGGTTTGCTGGTGGCAACCGATACGCCCCTGCGCCAAATCTGGCCCAAGGTCGTGCATATTTTCGGCCTGCTGCTGGGCGAAAAGCCCCACGGCTCTGTTGCCGACGCCGGACGTCCTTCCCGCGTCTCCCGCACCCAGGACGATACCGAAACCCGCGTGCTGGACGGCGAGCACGACCGCTCCTATCTCTACGAGGACGCCCCCGCCCCAGCTCCCCGCCGCCGCGGCGGCCTGCTGAGCTGGCTGGGCTTTGGACCTTGCGAAGAGAAGGACCGGAGGCTTGACCGCTACGAGGCAGACGAGGCCTACCAGACTGCTGTTATTGAGGGTGGCTACGATGCCGAACCCGAAACTGCCCGCGTTGAGCAGGTTCCTGCTGCTCCCCGCCGCGCTGCCCAGAACGCGGCCCGCCCCGTAGAAGCCTTCGACGTTGAGGCCCCCCGCAAACAAACCCGTAAAGAGAAGAAAGCAGCGGCTAAGGCCGCCAAGAAACAGGGCGAGCTCTTTGACCAGGGTCTGTGGGAGAGCGAGGACGAGCTTGCGGCCAGCTACGCCGAGCAGGAGCGTTCGGACGCCCCCGCCCAGCGCCTCGACCAGGCCCGTCAGGCTGCCGCGGATCACGGATATAGCCCTGAACCGGTAGAAGCAGACCGTGACGACTTTGAGCCCGAGATTGTTGCGGCTCAGCCTGTTAGCCGACCGGCTGCTGCTTCTGCATCGGCACCCGCCCCCGCATCAGCTCCTGCTGTGCCCCGCCCCGGCAAGGGGAGCGCTTCTGCCGCTTCACTGGGTGCTGCCCTGACCGGCGCGGCTGCTGCCGGTGCTGCTAGTGCAACCGCGGCGGCACGTCCTGCCGCAGAGCGCCCTGCCGCTGAACGCGCGTCCGCCCGCCTGCAAAACAACACCGTGGCAGAACGAACCGAACAGCCCCGTGGCGAGCTGGTCGTGGAGTATTCGACCGGCTCCTACACCCTGCCCACCGAGTCCATGCTCGAGGCCGGCCCGCCCGCCAAGGAAAGCTCCGAAGCCAACGAGCAGGTGGTCGATGCCCTGACCAACGTGCTCCAGCAGTTCAACGTCGATGCCGAAGTCACCGGCTTCTCCCGCGGCCCCACCGTCACCCGCTATGAGATTGAGCTGGGCCCCGGCACCAAGGTGGAGCGCGTCACAGCCCTGTCCAAGAACATTGCCTACGCTGTGGCGTCTGCCGACGTACGCATCCTTTCGCCCATCCCGGGTAAGAGCGCTATCGGTATCGAAATCCCCAACACCGACCGCGAAATCGTGGTGCTAGGCGATGTGCTGCGCTCCGCCAAGGCTCACGCTACCGACCACCCCATGGTCATGGGTGTGGGTAAGGACGTCGAGGGCGGCTTCGTCATTGCTAACCTTGCTAAGATGCCCCACATGCTGGTGGCAGGTGCTACCGGCGCCGGTAAATCCTCGTTCGTGAACTCCATGATTACCTCGATCCTGATGCGCTCAACCCCCGATCAGGTGCGCCTGATTATGGTTGACCCCAAGCGCGTGGAGCTCACCGCCTACGAGGGGATTCCTCACCTGATTACCCCCATCATTACCAACCCCAAGAAGGCCGCCGAGGCCCTGCAATGGGTTGTGCGAGAGATGGACGCCCGCTACGACGACCTTGCCCACTACGGCTACAAGCACGTGGACGACTTCAACAAGGCCGTCAAGGCTGGCAAGATTCAGCCGGAACCCGGCTCCAAGCGCCAAATCAAGGCCTACCCCTACCTGCTGGTGATCGTGGACGAGCTTGCCGACCTGATGATGGTTGCCCCGCGCGATGTGGAAGAGTCCATCGTCCGTATCACCCAGCTGGCCCGCGCCGCCGGTATTCACCTGGTGCTGGCGACCCAGCGTCCGTCCGTTGACGTGGTCACCGGCCTGATTAAGGCCAACGTGCCCTCCCGCATGGCCTTTGCGACCTCGTCAGTGACTGACTCCCGCGTGGTGCTCGACCAGCCCGGTGCCGAGAAACTAATCGGTCAGGGTGACGCCCTCTTCCTGCCCATGGGCGCGTCGAAGCCCATGCGTGTGCAGGGTGCCTGGGTGGGCGAATCTGAGATTCACGAGGTCGTGGAACACGTGAAGAAGCAGGCCCCTGCGGTCTACCGCGACGACGTGATCGCCGCTGCCCCCTCCAAGAAGATTGACGACGACATCGGGGATGACCTAGACGATCTGCTGCGGGCAGCCGAACTGGTGGTCAACACCCAGTTCGGTTCGACCTCCATGCTGCAGCGCAAGCTGCGCGTGGGCTTTGCTAAGGCAGGGCGCCTCATGGACCTGCTCGAATCCCGCGAAGTCGTTGGCCCCTCCGAAGGCTCGAAGGCTCGCGATGTGCTGGTCCAGCCCGATGACCTGCCCGCCGTCCTCGCTAAGATTCGGGGTGAAGAGCCCCCGGCCCCTGTAGACAGCGACCCCTACGGAGGGGATCCCGTAGCCCACATGAACGACGGGGTGCCGCAGGCCGTTGACTACTACGACGAGGCGGACGACCCCGACAGCGAAGACGCCTGGAACCTGACCGGCCGCTAGCCGGCCTTCCCTGCCAGACCCAACCGACGGCGTCCGCCCCGCTTATCGAGAGAGGGGCGGAACCACCCTAAGGAGAACACCGTGGCCGACCAGACCGCAACCGCTTCTAACTGGAACATCCCGAATGCGCTGACCGCCCTGCGCATTGTGATGGTTCCCCTGTTCGTCTGGACCCTCTGGGCCGGCGGGCCCCACGGCGAGGCCAACCTGAGCCTGCGCTGGTGGGCAGCCGCCGTGTTCGTACTAGCCATGATTACCGACTGGCTCGATGGCTACCTAGCCCGCAAAAACAACCTGATTACCAGCTTCGGCAAGATCGCTGACCCCATCGCTGATAAGCTGCTCACCGGGGCGGCCTTCGTGGTGCTGTCCATGCTGGGGGAGCTGTGGTGGTGGGTCACCATCGTCATTTTGGTGCGCGAGTGGGGTATCACGGTGATGCGCCTGTTCATCATCAAGTACGGGGTCATGGCGGCCTCTAAGGGCGGTAAGCTCAAGACCGTGCTGCAGACGGTGGCACTGGTGCTGATGATTCTCCCGCTGGGGCAGCTGGGTTCCTGGGCTTTGTGGCCCGGCTACCTGGTGATGGCCGCCGTGGTGGTCGTGACCGTGGTGACCGGTATTGACTACGTCATCAAGGCCATGCAGCTGCGCCGCAACTATTTCGCGGCTCAGGGGAAGTAGCCCGGCATGGTAGAGATAAGGGCCCAGGACCTTGAGCGCGCTGCTGCCCGTCTGGTTGCCGCTGCGGTAGCTCGCGCAGTCGATGGGGCACAGAAGGGGGCGGACGCCGGTGCTCAACTGGCAACGGCAGAGTCCCTGACCGGGGGTATGGTAGGCCAGCTCATCTGCACCGTTCCTGGGGCGTCTGCGGTGTACCGGGGTGGCATTATCTCCTACGCTACTGAGGTCAAAGCCTCTGTCCTGGGGGTACCTGCCGGTTTGCTCGCTGAGCGGGGAGCGGTAGACCCAGACGTTGCGATCGCTATGGCTCAGGGAACCGCCCGGGTCTGCGAAGCTGATTTCGGCGTAGCCACCACCGGAGCTGCCGGGCCAGAGCCCTGCGATGGCAAACCGGTAGGGCGCGTCTACCTGGCCGTAGCGCACCCGGCCAGCGGGGGCATCCGCGTGCTTGAAAAAAACTATGCGGGCAACCGGGCAGAAATTCGTGCCCAAGCCGCCCATGATGCCTTGAACCTGCTTGCAGAGTTTCTTGCTGACACGGCCAAGTGAGCTCCCAGAAAATTTTCAGATGAATTTTTCAGCTAACAGGGAATGAAAACACAGCCCTATGGGTTTAGATAGATGTAAGGAAAAGAAGTCGTAAGTAAACGAAATATTTTCCGGTCAGCTGACGAAAGCGCCAACATGCGCTAGGCTGAAAACACACGCTCCTGATATAACAGGAGCACGACAACCAGGAGATTGGTATAAAAATGACTAAGCAGCCCGTATCCGTGAACGGTGTCGTCCGTTGGAAGGATGTGGGTCAGACTGAGAACGCTGCCCCTGCCCACGACACCGGTAAAGTAATCCTGCTCCGCCACGCTATCGGCGAAGTTCTGCGCGATGTTCGCCAGCGCCAGGGCCGCACCCTCCGCGAAGTTTCCCACTCAGCCCGAGTATCACTGGGCTACCTCAGCGAGGTCGAGCGCGGACAGAAGGAAGCCTCATCAGAGCTGCTGGCTTCCATCTGCCAGGCACTGAACATCTCCCTCTCAGCTATGCTGGCCGAAGTCTCAGCCCGCATGGCTGTTGAAGAAGGCTTCTCGGTACCCGATACCGTACCCGCTGAGTTCTCAGAACAGTTCAAGCGTGAATACGGTATCGCAGCAACCTCAAGCCGCGATATTCCCGCCGTCGAGCGCCCCCTGGCAGCTCGCTAGACAATTCGCTCTCTAGGTAACTAAGAGATGGAGCCGGGCCCCGCAAGGGCTCGGCTCTGTTTGTGTTCTGTGGTGTCTGTGTACTGTGGAGGAAGGAAGAAGATGAAGCTCAGTGAATTTTGGGCGGCGATGGACCATGAGTTTGGATCGGTCTATGCCCGCCACCTAGCCCGTGATCTGGTACCCGGGGACTTTGGCGATTTGACGGCCCAGCAGGCTCTGGACGCCGGCGCCAACGTGCGCGAGGTATGGCTGGCTATTTGCCGGGTACAGGATGTTCCTGTAGAACGGCAGCTGGGGCCCGATATCGAGCCGCGGCCCTAGGCTAGAAAATCGTTCGTACTTAATAGAAAATGTGTTCGAATTCCTGTAGGATTGTGAACGAACGACCGGCAGCTCGCGACACATAACCGGGTTATCCACAGATTTTCAAAATCTTCGCGCTGAACCCTTAAAGTGTCAGCCCTAGGTATTACCGTGGTAGCCAGAGAAGAACTCTCGTACCGCGATAAGAAATGAGGAACATACATGGCAGCGAAAACTCGCATGCAGTCAGTAGGTCAGGTACCCGCCGAAGGGCGCGAAAAGGCACTTGAGGCCGTCCTTGCCCAGATTGATAAGAACTACGGCAAGGGCTCCGTCATGCGCCTGGGTGACCGCGAGGCCAGCAAGGTCGAAACTATTTCAACCAGCGCTCTGGCCCTGGACGCCGCCCTCGGCATTGGCGGCCTGCCCCGCGGTCGCGTGGTAGAAATCTACGGCCCAGAATCTTCCGGTAAGACCACCGTCGCCCTCCACGCTGTGGCTAATGTGCAGAAGGCCGGCGGTATCGCAGCCTTCATCGATGCTGAACACGCCCTTGACCCGGTCTACGCAGCCAAGCTGGGTGTAGACACCGACGCCCTGCTGGTCTCCCAGCCCGATACCGGTGAACAGGCCCTGGAAATCATGGATATGCTGGTGGGCTCTGGCTCCATCGACATCATCGTGGTTGACTCCGTTGCCGCTCTGGTGCCCCGCGCCGAAATTGAGGGCGAGATGGGTGACTCCCACGTGGGTCTGCAGGCCCGTCTGATGTCCCAGGCTCTGCGTAAGATTACCGGCCGCCTGTCAGCAACCAACACCACCGCTATCTTTATCAACCAGTTGCGCGAAAAGATTGGCGTTTTCTTCGGCTCACCCGAAACCACCACCGGTGGTAAGGCTCTGAAGTTCTACGCCTCGGTACGTATCGATATTCGCCGTATTGAGACCCTCAAGGACGGCGCTAACCCCATCGGCAACCGTACCCGCGCCAAGGTCGTCAAGAACAAGATGGCTCCGCCCTTCAAGCAGGCTGAATTCGATATTCTCTACGGTGAGGGTATCTCAGTTGAAGGTGGCATTCTCGACCTTGCCGTTGAGCACAACGTGGTCAAGAAGTCCGGCGCCTGGTTCACCTACGAGGGCGATCAGCTAGGTCAGGGTAAGGAAAACGTGCGCCGTTTCCTCAAGGACAACCCCGAACTAACCGAAGAGATTAAGTACAAGACCATGGTTAAGCTCGGCATCATTGAGGGTGAAGAGGAAGAGCTGGACGAGGTAGAGCCCAGTACCTCTGTTGACCCGCTCGATGATATCTCTGAGAACTTCTAAACTCATAACAGCGAGCTAGTAGCCGCCACTACGGGAAAAGCCCCGGTAGTGGCGGCTTTCGACATGACACGATGTAGGTAGCAGGAGGGGAACGTGAGCGCAGAAAACCCACGAGTCGAAGATTTTCTTGCCCCTGAGGAGTACCCGGCCTGGCACCCGGCGGCACAGGGCCTGGCCCAGGATCTACCGGGGGAGTCTGGCGCTTACGCCAGCACACAAACCGCTACCCCCTACACCGGTAAAGCATCAGCTGCAACGGGTAGTAGCCGGGACGGTGGGGAAGTAGCCGAGGCTGCGGAACCAGCCCGTCAGGGCAAATACACCCGCCGTCGCAACCCCAACCTCAAAAAAGGGTTCCGCAAGCCGCCCGCCAAATATGCTGCCCGCTCGCCCTTCGCACCCGCTATCGGGGCGGCGTCCGCTCCAGAGAACGAAACTCTCCAGCGCAAGCGCTCGCAGCCTCTCTTCCGTGAAGGCTCGGCCCTGAATGAGTCGGTCACCGACGAAGAAATGCTGGTGCAGGGGGTCACTCCCATGCCTGAGAAGAGAAGCCGCGCTGGTAAGGAACCGGAGAGCGAATTTACGCGGGCTAAAAATATTGTGCTGAATCAGCTTGCTGCCTCGCCTAAGTCCCGGGCCATGCTGGAGAAAAAGCTGGTCGACAAAGAAATTTCGGCGGAGGTTATTGAGGATATCCTGAACCGTTTTGAGGCGGTCAACCTGATTAACGACGCTGAGTTCGCCGACATGTATGTGCGTACCCGAATGAACGTGAAGAAGCTGTCGCGGTCGGCTATCCGGCGGGAGCTGAAAACCAAGGGCGTTGAAGGTGAGCTTGCCGAAATAGCTCTGGAGCAGCGCACCGAGGAGGACGAGCGCGCCGATGCCCACGAGTTGGTGCGCAAAAAATTGCGTCCCTCAATGGACCTGGGGGACAGGGGCGAGAAAGAGAAGGTTATGCGTCGCCTGGTGGCTATGTTGGGGCGTAAGGGCTACCCGGCGGGTCTAGCTTTTAGCGTGGTGCGTGAAGAGGTCGAGAGCTACGCTCAAGAGATGGGTATGAGCAGTGAGGACGGGTACAGCTACTACGACTAACTGAACGTGGTGCAAATGAATCTAAGGACTAGTGGTCGCCGTAGTGAGTTTTGCGGTCTTCGCTTTGCCAGCTTACATACTGTGCCCAGGCTTCATCGGACCATAGCTTATTCATCAATCAGCCCATGCTCTGTTAGCTGGCCTCCTTTGACCTGGTGAATAGAGCGTCGTAGATGTTTGAGATTGTTCTCAGAGTAGAAAGGGTCGATAGACACTTCAAAAGGAATTCGCTGTTCTCTGGTCATCTTCTTGGCAAACATCGAAAAAGCTGCTGAGACAGTAATTCCTAATTGCTGGCAGAGGATATCAAGTTCTTGTTTAGTCTCTTCATCGAGTCGAACGTTAACAACTGTGGTGGCCATGACCCCTCCTTGTGTATATAAGGTATATACAATGTACCCTTAAAAAGGGGTTTTGGAAAGAGATGCTACCTCTAATCTGCCTTGTTCTGCCATAATCGCCTGAACCGCTACCATTGCTGCAGCTATCTGGGTGTCATCGTGTACGCTCTCGCTGGGGCTCGGAGCCACCTGCTTATAGAAACGCTGTACCGCCCCCTGCCATAGAGTACTCTCCACAAGGTCCGCTGAAATCGGCCCCTCTGGCCAGGACGGGAAGCCCAGCAGGAGCTCAGCCACCGGTAGCGCCCAGTGGTGCCAGCAAGTTCCCTCAGCGTCGATACCGCGAACTCTCGACGCAGGAGCTGCCTGCTGCAGCAGGTTAGCCGGAGAAAAATCGCCGGACGACAGCACCCTCTCACTCGGCGCCGGGTAGATAATGCCCTCCACGGCCTGCTCCATCTGCGTGAATTCAGTCGAGCCCACCGGCACACCCTCCCTATCGGCCAGCAGGCGCAGGCCCTTGAAGGCAAGCCGGGGCGAGGGCAAGGACCCCGGTGCGGACGCCTGCGCATCAGCGCTCGCAAGCTCAGCGACAAAAGATGCCTGGGCGGCAGCCTGAGCGGGGGAGCCCAGAATACTAGCCCAGGTATCTACCCAAGCGTCCAGGGCCTGCCGGGGTGTGGCGTCCGCCCCGGACGACAGCAGAAGCTCACCCAGGCTTATAGTAGACGAGAAGCCGCCGGTGACGTCCTCAAGAATCAGCAGACGATCAGCGTCGTCAGCAGCCAACAGGCGGGGGTAGAGCCCCGGCGCGACCTGCTTCAGGGCAGCAAGGCCGTGTTTTTCGCGCAGGTAGCCAAAACCGCCAGAGTTGCGGGCTGAGTCCTTGCGGCGAAAATACTTGAGCACACAGCTCGCCCCGCGATAATCCCGTACCCGAACCACCACCGACCGCATCCCGCTCGACAGAATCTGGGCATCAGCAACCTGAACGTCGGTCAGTTCCACAGACCGCTCTAAAAGCCCGGCCAGCAGACGCAAAAAAGCGGGGGAATCTACGGGCTGCTCCACCGCCGCGCTAGGGGAGTAGGCACTCGCAGCCTGGGCGGCACGTGATGCAAAGAATGAGGGAGAATGGCGAACCGGCATAGAGCCCAGAATAGCAACCTAGTAGACTGTACGGGTGAGTATTGACGTGAACACCGACAAGCCCGTGGCAGCACCCAAGACCCGCACCTACGAGGTGCGTACCTTCGGCTGCCAGATGAACGTACACGATTCAGAGCGTATGAGCGGCCTGCTTGAGGCATCAGGCTACGTGCCCGCAGAAGAGGGAACCACCCCCGACCTGGTCGTTTTCAACACCTGTGCCGTGCGCGAAAACGCCGATAATAAGCTCTACGGTAACCTGGGTCAGCTCGCCCCGGTCAAGCGTGAGAACGAGGGCATGCAGATTGCCGTGGGTGGCTGCCTAGCGCAGAAGGACCAGGACGTCATTCTGAAGAAGGCCCCCTGGGTCGACGTGGTGTTCGGTACCCACAACATTGGTTCCCTGCCCACCCTACTCGAGCGCGCCCGTCATAACAACGAGGCCCAGGCTGAGTTGCTGGAGGCCTTGGAGGTTTTCCCCTCCACCTTGCCGACTAAGCGCGACCACGTGTACTCCGGCTGGGTCTCTATCTCGGTGGGCTGCAACAACACCTGCACCTTCTGCATCGTGCCCTCTCTACGCGGTAAGGAAGAAGACCGCCGCCCGGGCGAAATCCTGGCAGAAGTGCAGGCCTTGGTCGATGACGGCGCTATCGAAGTGACCCTGCTGGGCCAGAACGTCAACTCCTACGGTGTGGGCTTTGGCGACCGCCAGGCGTTTTCGAAGCTGCTGCGAGCCTGCGGTGAGATCGAGGGCTTGGAGCGCGTCCGCTTTACCTCCCCCCACCCGGCCATGTTCACCGACGACGTCATCGACGCTATGGCTGAAACCCCCAACGTCATGCCCGTGCTGCACATGCCCTTGCAGTCTGGCTCTGACAAGGTGCTCAAAGACATGAGGCGCTCCTACCGCTCCAAGAAGTTCCTTGGCATCCTGGAGAAGGTGCGCGAGCGCATCCCCGATGCCGTCATCACCACCGACATTATTGTCGGCTTCCCCGGCGAAACCGAAGAGGACTTCCAGGAGACCTTGCGCGTGGTTGAGGAGTCCCGTTTCTCGTCCGCTTTTACCTTCCAGTATTCGATTCGCCCCGGCACTCCGGCAGCGACCATGCCCAACCAGGTGCCCAAGGCTGTGGTGCAGGAACGCTACGAGCGTCTGATTGCCCTACAGGACCGCATTGCCGGTGAAGAAAACCGTAAGCAGCTGGGTAAGACCGTTGAGCTGATGGTTACCGCAGAGTCAGGGCGTAAGGCCGAAGAAACCGGCCGTCTGTCGGGCCGAGCCCGCGACCAGCGCCTGGTTCACTTCACAGTGCCCGAAGGCTGCGAGGTGCCCCGACCCGGCGACCTGGTGACCCTGCCTATCACCGAGGCCGGCTCCTTCCACCTGATTTCTGACCCCACCGCCGACCAGTACTCGGTGCGCCGCTCCCGCGCAGGCGATGCCTGGGACCGCGCCCAGGCCGACTCCTGCGGCACCGGTACCACCCAGGTGCCCGGCACCCCGGTTTCCCTGGGTTTCCCCACCTTCAAGCCCGCCCTCTAACCCATGGCAGAGAAGGACGCCGCCAGCAGCTCCCTGCCCATCATCGCGGTGGTGGGCCCCACCGGCTCAGGTAAAAGCGCTCTCGCTATCGAGCTGGCACGGGCTTTGGGAGGGGAGTGCGTCAACGCCGATTCCATGCAGTTCTACCGGGGTATGGATATCGGCACCGCCAAGGTCACTGCCGAAGAAATGCAGGGGGTTCTCCACCACCTGCTCGACACCCTCGATGTCATGGAGGAAGCCTCAGTCGCTACCTTCCAAGCCCAGGCTAGGGCTATCTTTGACGAGATTCGCGCTCGCGGGAACTACCCGATTCTGGTCGGTGGGTCTGGCCTGTATGTGCGCGCTGCCCTGGATGTTCTGGAATTTCCCGAAACCGACCCGACGGTGCGGGCTCGGCTGGAAGCTGAGCTGGCGGCGTCCGGCCCCGGCCCCCTGCTCGAGCGTCTGCGCGCGGTTGACCCCGAATCAGCTGAGCGGGTGAAGGACGGCCGCCGCCTGGTGCGCGCCCTTGAGGTCTTTGAGGTGACCGGCCGCCCCTTCTCGTCCTTCATGCCCACCCGCACCTACCACCAGCCTGCCCTGCAAATTGGTCTCAACGGTGACCGCGCCCAGCTACACCAGCGGCTACACAACCGGGTAGTTGCCATGGAAGAAGCCGGGCTGCTGGCCGAGGTAGAAGCCCTCGAAGCCAAGGGCCTGCGCCTGGGCAAAACCGCCCCGGCAGCTATCGGCTACCGGGAATTTCTCAAGGTTCTGGACGCCGCCCGCGGCTTGCTGCCAGCCGGTGAGGAATATTCTGTCGCCCAGGCAGTTGAAGATACCGTCACCGCCACCCGCCAGTTCGCCCGCCGCCAGCTCACCTGGTTCAGGGCAGATGAGCGGGTGCACTGGCTTGACTGGTCCAGCCCCGATCTGCTCACCGAGGCCCTGGCCATCATCAAGGGCCACCAGGCACTAGACTAAGAAGAAAAAGCGCCCCACAACGGAAAGGCAAAACCCGTGGCAATCCACACCGTAGAAACCCCCGTCTGGGGCGATTTGACCGGCAAGACCCTCACCAAGGGGCAGGCAACCGGCAACGACTTCATCTTTGTCACCGACCCCGAAGCTAGGCTCGACCTGCCGGCTGAGCTTATTGCCAAGGTTACCGACCGCCACTTCGGCATCGGCGCCGACGGCTTTATTCGCGCGGTCAAGACCGAGCACCTGGATTTTGCGTCCCACCTGCTGGAAGAGGCTCCTGAAGCTATCTGGTTCATGGACTACCGCAACGGCGACGGCTCGATCGCCGAGATGTGCGGTAACGGGGTGCGCGCCTTTGTTGACTACCTGCTGACCGAGAAACTGGTTGAGCTCGAAGAGGGCGGACGCCTGCTCATCGCCACCCGCGCCGGTATCAAGGCCGTGGGCCGCACCGAAGACGGCTACGCCATCGACATGGGCCCCTGGGGCTTCATCAACGGCGATATGGCCCGCGATAACGGTACTGACGCCCAGGTAACTGCCAAGGGGCTACGCACTCCCCGTGGGGCTCTGTCCATCACCATGGGTAACCCCCATACTGTCGTCATGCTGGGCACCGACGGCAAACTTGACGGGCTGAACCTGCACGAGGCCCCCAAGGTTTCACCCAACCCGCCTGAAGGCACCAACGTAGAGTTCGTCGTCCCGGAAGAAATTTCAGCAGAGGACGGTGACCCCGCCACCGAAAACATCGGCTCAATTCGCATGCGCGTGCACGAACGCGGCGTCGGCGAAACCCTCTCCTGCGGTACCGGCGCTTGCGCCGCCGCTGCCGCTACCCGTTTCTGGGGTGGCGAGGACGCCCCTGACGAGTGGCTGGTCCGCGTACCCGGTGGAACCCTCGCCGTCACCTTCGTGCTGGGCCCCGACAACCTCGAACACGTCGTCCTGGCAGGGTCCGCCGCTATGACCAGTAAGGTGCTGCTGGGCTAAATGACTGAAAACGTAGAAAACAACCGGGAACTATGGAACGAGATTTACTCAGAGCGGGAACAGATGTGGTCGGGCAAGCCCAACGCCTCGCTCGTTACCCTGATTGGAGACCGCGCTCCCGGCTCCGTCCTTGACCTTGGCTGCGGCGTAGGCGGGGACGTGCTCTGGCTGGCAGCCCGCGGCTGGCAGGCTACCGGCATCGATATTTCGGACGTCGCGGTAGGGCGCGCTCGCACCCGCGCGGCAGCCGAGGGGCTGGATGCCAGCTTTATCGACGCTGATCTCACCGACTGGTCTACCGACCAGCGTTTTGATCTGATTGTCACTAGCTTCTTGCAGTCCTACGCTGACTTTGACCGCCTGCCTCTGCTTGCAGCGGCCCTGGACCTGATGAAGCCCGGTGGAGAGCTTATTTCGGTAGCGCACGCAGGTGCCCCCTCTTACGCTGACCCCGAGGACGCCCGCAAACACAAGGCCCGCATGGTCAAGGCAGCAGAAGAGGCCCAGGCTCTTACCCAGGGCCGGGACGATATTGAAATCGTGCTGGCCGATGACTGGATTCGGGATATCACCTCACCCGAGGGTGAGCCCGCAACCATTCCAGATGCGGTGATGGTGCTACGCCGGGCGGTGCACCTCTAGAATGCGGAAACCCTTCGAGGTAGCGTAGCGGGCTACCTCAAGGTCGGGAAAAGTCTCAGCCAGCCACTTCTGTAGGGAGTCTGAGCCCAGGTTTTTCTGCACGACCAGGTAGGCGGTACCGCCGGGAGCCAGACGGGGGAGCCAGGTGTGCATGATGCCGTGTAGTACGTCCTTACCCACCCGAATGGGCGGGTTCGACCAGATGGTATCGAAGGTCAGCGACTCATCGAGCGCGTCGGGGGCAGCTACCGTCACGTTGGTGAGACCCAGGCGCTCAGCGTTCATCTCGGTGAGCTGGGCGGAGCGGGAGTTCACCTCGACCCCGTAGACCTCAGCATCAGGCGCTGCCATCGCCAGGGTCAAGATAATTGGGCCCCACCCGCACCCGATATCGAGCATGCGCGCCCCCTGCGGGGCGGGGGCCTTATCCAGGAGAATACGGGTTCCCTTATCAACTCCACCCGGGCTAAAGATTCCGGAAGCGGTCAGAACCTGCACCCGGCGTCCGCCCAGCTCAACAGTCACAGGCTGGGGTAAAAAATCGCCGGTGGGGTTTTCAGAAAAATAGTGCGCGCTACTCATAGACGTTCATTCTACGCTAAGCCCCTGCCCTTACCGCCCCGGAAAAGCTAGAATGGAAGGACGCCTCAACCCACCTCGAAAGGTACTATGACCGAGACTTCAACCCCCAGCAATGACCCCAAACTTCCCTCAGATGAACAGCTGAGACGTACAGTAGACCGCGTGCTGGGGCGGGCACAGGGCAACGGTAGTGTGCTCGATGAGAGGGCCCGCGAACTCTCAGATAACCAGCGTGAACATTCCGAATACGACGGCGATCAGGTAGATCTCGAAGAGCGTCGAGCGCTGCGCCGTGTAGCGGGTCTATCAACCGAGCTTGATGACGTTACCGAGGTCGAATACCGCCAGTTGCGCCTAGAGCGCGTTGTGCTGGCAGGCGTCTGGTCAGAGGGCACTCTGGAAGAAGCCGAGAATTCCCTGCGTGAGCTAGCGGCGCTGGCTGAGACTGCCGGTTCTGAGGTTCTGGACGGTCTGGTGCAGCGTCGTCTGAAGCCCGACCCGGGCACCTACCTGGGCTCCGGCAAGGTGCTGGAACTCAAAGATATCGTTGAGGCGTCCGGCGCCGATACCGTGATTGTGGACGCCGAGCTAGCCCCCTCCCAGCGTCGAGCTATTGAAGATATTGTCAAGGTCAAGGTCATTGACCGAACCGCCTTGATTCTTGATATCTTCGCCCAGCACGCTAAGTCGCGTGAAGGTAAGGCCCAGGTTGAGCTGGCCCAGCTCGAATACATGCTGCCGCGTCTGCGCGGTTGGGGTGCCTCTCTGTCCCGTCAGGCTGGTGGCCGTGCCGCCGGTGGTGAAGGCATCGGTTCCCGTGGCCCCGGTGAAACCAAAATCGAAATGGACCGCCGCCGCCTGCGCGCCCGCATGGCTAAGCTCAAGCGAGAGATTGCAGCCATGGCTCCTGCCCGCGAAACCAAGCGCCTGAACCGCAAGCGTAACCGGGTGCCGTCCGTAGCTATTGCCGGTTACACCAATGCCGGTAAGTCCTCCCTGCTCAACCGCCTCACCGACGCCGGCGTGCTGGTCGAGAACGCCCTCTTTGCGACCCTTGACCCCACCGTGCGTAAGGCCCAGACTCCGGACGGCGTGGGCTACACCTTGTCTGACACCGTCGGCTTCGTGCGCGCCCTGCCCACCCAGCTGGTGGAGGCCTTCCGCTCTACCCTTGAAGAGGTAGCGGACGCTGACGTCATCGTACACGTTGTGGACGTCTCCCACCCCGACCCCGAGGGGCAGATCCACTCCGTCCGGCAGGTGATTACCGAGGTCGACGCCCAAAATATCCCCGAAATCATCGTGCTCAACAAGGCAGATGCGGCCGACCCCTTCGTCATTGAGCGCCTGCGGCAGAAGGAACCCAACCACGTTGTGGTCTCAGCCCGCACCGGTGAGGGTATCGAGGAGCTACAGCAGAAGATTGCGGACACCATTCCCCGCCCCTCGATTGAGCTCAACCTGCTGGTACCCTTCTCCGCAGGTGGCGTGGTGTCCCGTCTGCACGAGTGGGACGCCGAGATCCTGCGCACTGCCTTTGTGCAAGACGGTACCTATGTGCAGGCCCTGGTCCGCGAAGAGGTAGCCTCTGACCTTGCTGAGTACGTGCTCGAAGAAGACCTTCTTGAGGTACTGCAACCTGAAATCGACGAAGCTATCGCCTCAGGGGCGGTAGAGACCCAGCGCGCATGAACGACCACGTCACCGCACCCACCGGGCAGGAGCTAGAGACCCTGCCCGGAGCCAAGCCCGTCCTACAGCTCCTCGATACCGTCGTGGAGCGCTCTGGCGGCCAGAAGCGCGACGGCCAGCGCACCATGGCAGCCCACGTAGCCCGTGCCCTCGACACCGAAAAACACCTGCTGGTGCAGGCTGGCACTGGCACCGGTAAGTCCCTGGGCTACCTGGTGCCCGCCATTCATGCTGCCCAAACAGCAGAAAAACCTATCGTGGTGGCTACTGCAACCCTAGCCCTGCAATCCCAGATCGTTAATCGCGATATTCCGCGCCTGCTGGAATCCCTGGGCGATGAACCCGAGCACGAAACCGACGTCGCTATCCTCAAGGGCCGCAACAACTACGTCTGCCTGCACAAGCTCGAAGGCGGCTATCCCGAGGACGACGGAGATGCCCTCTTCGATATGGACGCCACTACCGGCGCCACCGGCCCCTCCGGAAAACTGGGGGAAGAAGTTGTGCGCCTTCGCGAATGGGCACAGACCACCGACACCGGCGACCGCGACGAGCTGTTGCCAGGCGTGAGCGATAAGGCATGGCGGCAGGTAGCCGTCACCGCCTCAGAATGCCTGGGCAAAAAATGCCCCCTGGTCGAAGAATGTTTCAGCGAGATGGCCCGAACCAGGGCAGCTGAATCAGATATCGTCATTACCAACCACGCCCTTCTCGCTATCAACGCCTTTGAGGGTGCTGCGGTGCTACCCGACCACGACGTCGCCATCATCGATGAGGCTCACGAACTGGCTGACCGTGTCACGGGCGCTGTCACCGGGGCACTCTCGCCGGCCGCTATTACCAAGGTTGCCCGCAGCCTCAAACGGCACACGGATGCTGACCACAAGGCACTAGAACAGGCAGCGCTCGCTCTTGACGACTCGCTCAATGGGGTACCCGCCGAGATGATGCCTAAGGGCTTGCCTGACCGGGTTGCCGCTGCCATGGAACGCGTGCGTGATGCAGCGCGTCAGGCTCTCACCGATACGAAGAGCGGGGACAAGGACGGCGACGCCGGCCGCCAGATGGCGCGTGCCGCCCTGACAGAGGTGCACGAAACCTCAGATAAGATGTTGACCGCTGACCCGCTCTACCAGGTTATTTGGGTTTCTCGTACCGGCTCTTGGGAGCCCGGTAGGGGGTACGTGGCGGCAGCCGACGATGACCCCGCTACCCTGAACATTGCCCCTATTTCGGTTGCCGGTTACCTGCGAGAGGGGCTTTTCGAAAACCGCACCGTGGTGCTGACATCTGCGACGCTGACGGTGGGAGAAAGTTTTGATGCCGCCGCTGGTGCCCTGGGGCTGATGGGTAAGGACGCTCCGCGCTGGGACGGTATCAACGTGGGCTCACCCTTTAACTACCCCAAGCAGGGCGTGCTGTATCTAGCCTCTGACCTGCCTAAACCTGGGCGGGGAGTTTCGGTAGAGCAGCTGGACCGTATCGTTGAGCTTGTGACTTCCTCGGGTGGCGGCGCGCTGGGGCTCTTTTCCTCTAAGCGCGGTGCTGAGCTGGCTGCCGAGTATGTGCGGGAACGCACCGACCTGAACATTCTTCTGCAGGGGGAGTCGTCTCTGCGTGCCCTGGTGAAGGAGTTCACCGAGGACACCGATTCCTGCCTTTTTGGCACCATGAGTCTCTGGCAGGGCGTGGACGTTCCTGGCGACTCCTGCCGCCTGGTCATGATGGACCGTATTCCCTTCCCTCGCCCCGACGATCCGCTGTCGCAGGCGCGCACTCGGGCGGTAGCAGCTGCTGGCGGTAATGGCTTTATGGCTGTGTCTGCCTACCACGCGGCGGTACGCATGGCCCAGGGCGCCGGCCGCCTGGTACGGTCGGTCGGTGACAGGGGAGTTGTGGCTGTCCTTGATTCCCGCATCGCTACTCAGCGCTACGGCTCCTACCTGGTGAAGTCTCTTCCGCCCTTCTGGACAACTACCCGCAAGGATGTCGTATTAGGAGCGCTCGAGCGCCTCAAACAGTCAATCGACTAGTTAGAGGCTAGGTCTTAGAGACTGCGCAGTACGGAGACGACCTTACCCATAATGGTGGCTTTATCGCCCAGGATGGGCTCGTACTGGGTGTTCTGGGGCAGCAACCAGGTGTGACCATCGCGCTGGCGGAAGGTCTTAACGGTGGCCTCGTCGTCGAGCAGGGCCGCGACGATGTCACCGTTCTGGGCAGTGTTCTGGGCACGCACTACGACCCAGTCACCATCGCAAATCGCAGCATCGACCATGGAGTCCCCCTTGACGCGCAGCATAAAGAGGTCGCCCTGACCTACGAGCTGGCGGGGGAGCGTCATGACGTCTTCAATTGCCTGCTCAGCGGCAATGGGCGAACCCGCAGCAATACGGCCGACCAGGGGAACGGTAGCGAGGTTATCATCGGTCTGCGCGAAGGTAGGCACAATCGGCAGCGTGATGACGCTCGTTTCAGGCTTAGCTTCGTCGGGGGAGGTCTCGCCGGTGAGAACCTCAATGGCGCGAGGGCGCTTGGGGTCGCGCCTAATGTACCCCATCTCTTCGAGGCGAGAGAGCTGATGGGTAACAGATGAGAGTGAAGCGAGACCAACAAGGTCACCGATTTCACGCATAGACGGCGGGTAGCCGTGCTCATCAATAGCGCTGGAAATGGCGCTCAAAATTTTTTTCTGGCGGGCAGTGAGGGGGCGAGAGCCCTTGTGGGGCGGGCTTGCCGGAGTCTGCGGAGTTCGTTCGCTCACGGTATCTCGTCTCTGTTGGTTCTTAAAATGTCAGCCACCCGGTGTTCACTATCAAGTGGTCTTCTAAGACTATGTCAAGCAAACAGGTTATTCAAACATTTGTTCTAATTTTTCTCGACTATGTTCGATTTTTCTGATAGAACATAGATACGAAGAATTTTTAAAACAAAGATTCGACTTTTGGTTGAATGTTTGAGCGTGAATCAGGAGAAAGACTTATGAGCACCATCGCCTTGCCCGAGTTTATGGCTCGTACTTCTTTGAAGAAGCCCCTTGATCAGGCTGCTACTTTTACCGCCCGTCAGCACCCGCAGGTGCCCGCATCGGCCGGGGCACTGCGGCAACCCCAGTACCGTATTCGTTTTGCGGCACCTGTGCCTGTTCGCCCTGCACCTGTAGCTCCCTTGCGGAATCTGCCTTCCCGCCCTGCTGCTTCTGCCCCAGCTCAGCAGCCTAGCGCGGTAGTAGAACCGTCTCAGAAAGCGAAGACGGAGCGCCAGAAAATCCGTCTGACCCGCCGGGGTCGTCTGGTTTTTAGGGGCCTGCCTCTACTCACCCTTGTGGCTCTTGTGGTTCTCGGTGCCCTGACTTTCCTTGCACCCGGCGAAGCCAAGAGCGCCACTGTCGAACCTGTTGTTCCGGTCAGCCAAACGGTCACCGTTGTGCACGGCGATACTCTCTGGACTATCGCAGCAGATGCGGCGCCCGGTGAAGATAATCGAGACGTCATCAATCGGATCATGCAGATTAACGACCTTACCAGTGCTCAGCTGGTTCCCGGCCAGGTTCTTGAGGTGCCTGTCTACACCCAGTCACAGTAAGAAAAAGAGCGGTGCCCTATGCCAGACTGCGAAACAAGAATGCAGCATACGGGGCTAGGTCGCTACACTAGGGGAGTGACCGAAACTACCACAGCACTCGAAGCCCTGCCCCTGCGCGAAGATTTGCGGGGCCGTTCACCCTACGGCGCACCCATGATTGATGTTCCGGTAACCCTCAACGTTAACGAGAACACTCACCCCATGCCGCAAGAAGTCATCGATGCCATCACGCGCGATGTAGCAGAGGCCGCCGTAACCCTGAACCGCTACCCCGACCGCGAGTTCGATACCCTCAGGGCAGAACTGGCAGACTACCTGGGGCACGGTTTGACCCCCGAAAACATCTGGGCAGCTAACGGCTCCAACGAGATTCTCCAGCAACTCATGCAGGTCTTTGGCGGCCCCGGGCGCTCGGTCATGAGCTTCGTACCCACCTACTCTATGTACCCCCTGCTGGCAGACGGCACCAATACCGCTTTTATCGCGGGTACCCGCGCAGCCGACTACTCCCTCACTGCGGATTCAGCAGTTGAACAAATTGAAGAGCACAAGCCCTCTATTGTTATTCTCTGCTCACCCAATAACCCCACCGGTACCGGCCTGGGGCTAGACGTTATCGAAGCGGTCTACGATGCGGTGGCAGCCTACAACGGTATCGTCGTGGTCGATGAGGCCTACGCAGAGTTTGCCCAAGACCGCACCCAGAACGCTCTCACCCTACTTCCCGGCCGCCCTAATCTGGTTGTCTCCCGAACCATGAGCAAGGCCTTCGCCCTGGCAGGTGCTCGTCTGGGCTACTTTGCAGCAGATCCCGCTGTTGCCGACGCCGTCCGCCTGGTTCGCCTGCCCTACCACCTCTCAGCCGTTACCCAGGCAACTGCGATTGCAGCCCTGCGTCACCGCACCCAGCTACTGGCTAACGTCGACGACATCCGCGCCCAGCGCGACCGCATCGTGGAGCACCTCACCGGCCTGGGGCTAGAACCGGCTGTATCGGATTCTAACTTTGTGTTCTTCGGCGGACTCAAGGACGAAAAAGCTGCCTGGAACTACCTGCTAGAACGCGGCGTCCTGGTGCGCGATAACGGGATTCCCGGCTACCTGCGCGTCACCGCCGGTACCGAAGCCGAGACCAGCGTCTTCTTAGACCACCTCACCGACTACGTGCAGACTTTCGAGCGCTAAACGCAACGCACAGTCATATCCACACCGGCAGACACCTTAGAAAAAGAGACAGACATGGCAGTACCTACTGAATCATCCACCGGCATTGGCCCTCGTATTGCAAAGATGGAGCGGGCAACCAGCGAGTCGTCCGTCAGCGTCGAAATTAACCTCGACGGCGCCGGCGTATCAGACATCGACACCGGTGTGCCCTTCTACGACCACATGCTCACCGCTCTGTCCAAGCACTCCCTGATTGACATGACCA
Organism: Rothia nasimurium; assembly: GCF_004569295.1. GTDB lineage: Bacteria > Actinomycetota > Actinomycetes > Actinomycetales > Micrococcaceae > Rothia > Rothia nasimurium_B. The sequence continues at coordinate 30,909 of NZ_SPQC01000006.1, read as the reverse complement.
TCAAGTGCTCTGGCGATACCCACATCGATGTGCACCACACCGTTGAAGATACCGGCATCGTGCTGGGCGAGGTACTCCGTCAGGCACTGGGCGATAAGGCGGGCATCCGCCGCTTCGGTACTGCCACCGTGCCCCTTGATGAAGCTCTGGCCTCTGCCGTGGTCGATATTTCTGGCCGCCCCTACCTGGTCCACACCGGCGAGCCCGAAGGGTTCGAATACCACCTCATCGGTGGGCACTTCACCGGTTCAATGGTGCGCCACGTCTTTGAGGCTTTTGCCTATCATGCCGGTATCTGCCTGCATATCACCCTGCTGGGCGGGCGCGACCCCCACCATATCGCTGAAGCCCAGTTCAAGGCTCTCGCCCGCGCTCTGCGTCAGGCAGTAGAGCCCGACCCCCGCCACGCCGGTATCCCCTCCACCAAGGGAGCTCTCTAATGAGCGAGACTCTACAGCAGAAGCCCACCGTGACCGTCCTTGACTACGGGGCAGGGAACGTGCGCTCAGCCGTCCGCGCCCTTGAAGAAGCCGGCGCCCACGTGGTGCTGTCCCGCAAGGAGTCAGACGTGCTGGGAGCAGACGGCCTGGTCGTGCCCGGTGTCGGTGCTTTCAAGGCCGTGATGGACGGGATCAAAGAGGCGGACGCTATCCGCATGATTGGCAGGCGCGTTGCGGGCGGACGCCCCGTACTCGGCATCTGCGTGGGCCTACAGGTCATGTTCGAAAAGGGCGTTGAGCACGGAGTTGAAGCCGACGGCCTGGGCGAGTGGCCCGGCGCCGTTGAAAAGCTCAAAGCCGAGGTCGTGCCCCATATGGGGTGGAATACCGTCCGCGCACCTGAAGGGTCCACGCTCTTTGCCGGTATTGAGAACGAACGCTTCTACTTTGTGCACTCTTACGGGGTGCAAGAATGGACCTTCGACCAGAACAACGAAGCCATGCTGCCGCCGCAAGTTACCTGGGCTAACCACGGCGGTGACTTCATCGCGGCAGTCGAAAACGGGCCCTTAGCTGCCACCCAGTTCCACCCCGAAAAGTCGGGTGAAGCCGGCATCCGCCTGCTTAAGAACTGGATTAATTCCCTGCCCGTAACCGGGCGTCTAGACGGGGCGAAGTAGGGTATGTCAGCTACAACCTCCGGGCTACTGCTCATGACCGTAGGCATGATGTTCATCGGCGGAGCCTACTCCTTCTACAAGCAAAAAATTACCTGGGTGGCCCAGCTCGTACTGCTGCTGGTGGGCCTAGCCTTTGCCGGGTACGGCCTGTACGTCGTGATGAACTACAGCTAGCCCGCCGCCCCCTAGACCTAGATTTTTACTGTCCTACTCCCAAGGAGATAACAATGACTGATCGTCTCGAACTGCTGCCCGCGGTCGACGTAGCCAACGGCCAGGCCGTGCGCCTGGTGCAGGGCGAAGCCGGATCGGAAACCAACTACGGTTCCCCCGTCGAAGCTGCCCTAGAGTGGCAGAACGCCGGTGCTGAATGGCTGCACCTGGTCGATCTCGACGCTGCCTTTGGCCGCGGCGATAACATCGAGATTCTGACCGAGGTAGCTCAGGAACTTTCCATCAAGATTGAGATGTCGGGCGGCATCCGCGACGACGAATCCCTGGAACGAGCCCTGTCTCTCAGCCCCGCCCGCATCAACCTGGGCACCGCTGCCCTCGAAAACCCCGAGTGGACCCGTAAGGTCATCGCCGAGCACGGCGATGTTATCGCTGTTGGGCTGGACGTCCGCGGGGACGTACTGGCCGCCCGCGGCTGGACCAAAGAAGGCGGCAACCTCTGGGAGGTTCTCGACCGCCTGAACGACGACGGCTGCGCCCGCTACGTGGTCACCGACGTCACCAAAGACGGCACTCTGCAGGGCCCCAACCTAGAACTTCTGTGCAAGGTCGCTGAGCGCACCGATAAGCCGGTGGTCGCATCCGGCGGTATCGCCACGCTGGACGACATCGCAGCCCTGCGCACTATGGTGCCCCACGGAGTTGAGGGCGCTATCACCGGCAAGGCCCTCTATGCCGGCAAATTCACCCTCGCCCAGGCACTCGACGTCGCAGGTCGCCCCTAGTGACAGACTTTTCAGATCGCGTGCACCGCGCCCACACCCACGGGCACGGCAATCCCGGAGACCCTAGCGCACCCCGCCGGGAACTCCCCGCACATATTGCTGCCCAGCTGGCGTCCGCCGGCCAAAAAACCGATACCGGCGGGCAGCCCTGGGAAGGACGTAACCTGGGGGAGGGCACCAGCCACACCCACCAGTTCCCCGGCGATGACGGCAGAACCGACCCCGCCCTGCAAAAAGTTCTCGATGCTTTTGCCGCGGGCGAGGTCGATGAGGTCGCCGTGGTCGACGCCCTGCGCTCCGTGCGTATCTTTGCCCCGGTCGTAGCCCAGCTATCTCAAGCAGAAATCACCGAGCACGGCCTGGTATCAGACAAAGAATCGGATATGGCGCTGGTGAGTATCCAAGCTCCGGACGGACGCCGCGCCCTCCCCGTCTTCACCAACGTAGACGCCCTCACCGCCTGGCACGACCTAGCCCGCCCGGTTGCCGCAGATATGCGGAAAACCGCCCTATCAGCCGTTGAAGACGAGAACCAGCTGATTGTGGTAAATCCCGGTGCCGACCTCACCTTCGTCGTGCGCCGCCCCGCTTTCTGGGCAATCGCCAAGGGAGAAGAATGGGTGCCCTCCTACCGCAGCCCCCGGGTCTCCGAAGAACTCAGCAACATTGCAGCGCCCCTGTCTGCCGTGGTTGCGGTTGAAGCAGGCCCCGGCACCGGCGTGTACTCGCAGACCGCGAGCGGACGCGTACTGGCAGGTGGTGGGCACGGGCCAGAGCTGAAAATCATGCTCAAACTCCGCCCCGGCCTCACCCAGGAACAGGTCAACCAGACCGTGCAGACCTTCCAGCAGGGGCTCGCCCTCAACCAGGTCATTGCTGAGCAGGCTGACTCAGTGCAGATTGCCTTGGCTTCAGCTTAGAAAACCGGCCCGGTGAACTTTTCGCCGGGCCCCTTGCCGGGGGCATCCGGGTAGGGGGAAGCCTCACGGAAGGCCAGCTGGAGGGAACGCAGGCCGTCGCGCAGGGGAGCGGCGTGCTGGGAACCAATCTCGGGCGCCGCAGCGGTGACGAAACCTGCCAGGGCGGTAATCAGCTTGCGGGCCTCATCAAGATCTTTGAGGTCTTCGGCGTTCTCTTCAGCAGCCAGGCCGCATTTGACGGCAGCGGCGCTCATGAGGTGAACAGCAGCGGTGGTAATGACCTCAACCGCGGGAACCTCAGCGATATCGCGCATCTGGGCGTTAACTTCTTCAACCTGCTCGGCAGTCAGGCCCTCGGGCAGCGCCTTGCCCTGCTCAGCGGAATCTTCAAAACGGTAGCTAGTTTCGTTGCTCATGGTTACTAGAATCTCACACCAACCCCACCGAGCGTGAATCGCCCGTCACACTCAACCCGACCACCGGCGTCCGCCCCAAGAAAAACAGCCCAAACCCTTGAAAAACAGCCCCTAACCCAGTAATGTTAAGAGCTGTTTGCAAGTGGAACTTAAGTTCCCACCCGCTGCCGCCAACTCTGGCGACCGGGTCAGCCCCAGGCTCCCGCGAGGGAAACCTTCGAAGGCTCACAGCGCCGACTACCGGCGTCCGCGCCTTTACCCTGGGTAGGTAACCTAAGCCTCCGCTTGCCAAGCCGCAACCGGGGGCTTTTTCACCCCCCACAGAAATTCACGGGGACACCCCCACCACAAGCAACAGGAGCTTTGTCATTAGCGATCCACGCATCAACGACCGCATTCGCGTTCCGGAAGTTCGACTCGTCGGCCCCGGCGGTGAACAGGTCGGTATTGTCCGCGTAGAAGATGCACTGCGTCTTGCTCAGGAATCTGACCTCGACCTGGTTGAGGTTGCTCCCAACGCTAAGCCGCCTGTGTGCAAGCTTATGGACTTCGGCAAGTACAAGTACGAAGCCGCAGTCAAGGCACGTGAATCTCGAAAGAAGCAGGTCAACGCTTCTTTGAAGGAAATCCGTTTCCGCCTCAAAATTGACACCCATGACTACGAAACCAAGGTAGGGCACGCACGTCGTTTCCTCGCCGGCGGTGACAAGGTCAAGGCTATGATTCAGTTCCGTGGTCGTGAACAGCAGCGCCCCGAGATGGGTGTGCGTCTGCTTGAACGCATGGCAAACGACCTCACCGAGGTTGGTACCGTAGAGTCCAACCCCCGCGTCGACGGTCGCAACATGGTAATGGTTCTTGCTCCGCTACGCGGCAAGCAGGAAGCCCGCCGTGAAAGCCAGAAGTCAGGTGGCCGCAAGGGTCGCGAACGCGTCAACACCACTGAGGCAACCCCTGTAACTAACTCCCTGGCAGATGCAATGCCCGAGGAGCTCAAGGCACAGGCGTCAGCCGAATAGGAGCTGTTTAGACAACCAGGCGCGGGCTCGTGTAGGGTTTCGTGCTTGGTCGTCGTTCGCTCTGCCGCTGTTTTTATTGAAAGATAAGGGCACCGGTGGGCGGGCAGAACACCCTTAAAACTTCCCCGCCCGCCGGGGACGTTGAGTTTTTCAGTTCCTCACCCCGTAACCGGGGCGAGGGTAGAACGTAAGGAGAATCGGCTCATGCCGAAGCAGAAGACCCACTCTGGTGCTAAGAAGCGCTTCAAGCTCACCGGTACTGGCAAGGTTAAGCGCCAGCAGGCCAACCGCCGCCACTACCTCGAGCACAAGTCCTCCCGTCTGACCCGTCGTCTGGCTTCTGACCAGATCGTAACCGGCGGTCAGGCTAAGGTCATCAAGAAGATGCTGGGCAAGTAAGCTCCTTCTTTTTGAAGCTTCGCCCTGAAAGGGCGCACCAAAAGTAGATATTTTCTCTCCTGCACCAGCGCTAGAGTTTTTAGCTGGGTAGGACATAGACGTTAGGAGACACACGTGGCACGTGTGAAGCGCGCGGTTAACGCGCACAAGAAGCGCCGAGTAATCCTTGATCGTGCATCAGGCTACCGTGGCCAGCGTTCACGCCTTTACCGTAAGGCTAAGGAACAGGTCACTCACTCACTGGTATACAGCTACGACCACCGTCGTAAGAAGAAGGGCGACTTCCGTCGTCTGTGGATCCAGCGTATCAACGCAGCTGCACGCGCTGAGGGCCTGACCTACAACCGCTTCATCCAGGGCCTGAAGGCTGCTGAGGTTGAGGTTGACCGTCGTATGCTCGCTGAGCTGGCTGTTAACGAGCCTGCTGCTTTCTCAGCTCTGGTTGAAATCGCTAAGAACAACCTGCCTGAGGACACTTCAGCTCCCAAGGCTGCCTAAGTCTTTTTAGGTTTGTCTTTCCCCACCTAGTAGGTGGGGTGCGGACGCCGCCTCCCGCTTTCCTGCCCCTGGGCAGGGGAGTGAGGGGCGGCGTCCTTGTATTTATTGCGGTATCTGTTGGGGCTGGAGCGTCGGGTGCGCAGCGAATGCCCACCAGATTCTCGCAGTGTCTACGCCTATGATGGGCGCATCGAGAGTCTGGTGGACAGTCAGATTTTGAGTGCGGACGTCCGTGAGCGTGAAACGCGGCCCACACCAGTTCATGGTTCCTAGGGTCGGCTGAAACTGGTGCAGGTAAGCCCACCCCGCTTTTCGTCCATGGGCGGACGGCGGTGGTGTGGGCTTCTGCGCTACCTGAAGTTGAAAACGGGCTGGGGTCTAGTTAGTTGACCCAGGTAATGACCTCTTCGGCGGGCTTGCGGGTCTGGGGCCAGGAGAGTTCTTCTGCGCGGTAGCCCAGAGCGAGCATGCTGGCGATGCTTTCGGTCGCGGGGTTGATGATGCCGTGTTCAGTCAGCAGGGCATTAACCTGATCGACGTTGAAACCTTCAATGGGGCAGGAATCGACACCGATGAGGGCTGCTGCGGTCATCATATTACCCAGGGCGATGTAGGTTTGCTTGGCTGACCAGTCGAAGATGGCTCGGTCGGTGTCCAGCTGCATGTCGTTGACCTGGAAATTCTTGTAAATTTCGAGGGCCTTAGCGTGCTCTTCGGGGGAGAGATTGCGGAAACCGAGTGAGGCCTGCAGGTGGGGGCCGTCGTGGTGCATATCGCGGTTAGCCAGAAGTAGCACGAAGTGGCTTGCGCCGTCTAGCTGGCGGGCTGCACCCCAGCTGAAGGGCTTGAGCGCTTCACGGATTTCGGGGTTCTGAAGGACGACGAAACGCCAGCCCTGAGCGCCGACGGAGCTGGGGGAGAGGCGAGCAATTTCGAGGATGTAGTTGATGTCGTCATCGCTGATTTTCTTCTCGGGGTCGAAGAACTTGATGGCGCGGCGGCGGTGGGCGGCGTCGAAGACGAGCTGCTTGATGTCTTGGTTCTGCACGGGGCATTCCTTACGGTTTGGTTTATAGTGCCTACTACTTAACACCTGGGGTATTGAGTTTATTCCAGCTGACAGCGTCCTTCCCCACAATCTGACTGGCCAGCAAACTAGCCGTGAGACAATAGATTCTATGGACTTCAAAGAACGCCTCAGCACCCCCGTTGTCATGGAAAACCCCCAGGCAGACCGTGTCAAAGACATCGCCAAGCTTGCCACCCGGGCAGCCCGCACCAAGACCGGGCACTTCCTGGTTGAGGGGCCGCAGGCCGTCCGCGAAGCCCTCAAGGCCCACCAGGTCAAGCCCCTGCTCGACGCCGTCTACATCACAGAGCGCGCCTTCGACCGTCACCCCGACATCGTTGACCTGCTCGAAGACGTCCACGGCACCCCCACCCCCGAGCCCGGCCGCAAGGTCTTCATGCGCATGGTGACTGAGCCCGTCCTCGCCGCCATGGCAGAATCCGTCAGTCCCCAGGGCATCATCGCCGTCGCCTTCCAGACCGACATCGCCCCCTCCGACATCTGGGGCGAGGGAGCCATCAACCCCAAGCTCATTGCCGTCCTGGCCCGCGTTCAAGACCCCGGCAATGCCGGCACCATCCTGCGCGCCGCCGACGCCGCCGGGGCTGACCTCATCGTCACCACCAAGGGTGCAGTTGACCTCTACAACCCCAAGGCAGTGCGCTCCACCGCAGGCTCCCTCTTCCATGTGCCCGTTATCCAGGGCATCGACCTCGAAGACTTCGCCGAAGACGCCAAGGCCCAGGGCATCGGCGTGCTCGCAGCGGACGGCTACGGCCGGGTTTCCCTTGACGACCTACAGGACGCCGCCTTCGCCCTGCGCAACGGCGTCGAACCGCGCAAGAAGGTTAAGTACGACCTGGCCAAGCCCACCATGTGGCTTTTCGGCAACGAGGCGGCTGGCCTGAGCGACGAAGAAAAAGCCGCCGCCTCTCTTCGCGTGGCCGTGCCCCTGCACGGGGCTGCCGAGTCGCTGAACGTCGGCATGGCAGCTGGCGTCTGCCTCTTCGCCTCGTCCCTGGCACAGAACCGCAAGGGCGACTAGTGGTGGAGCGCATCAACACCGTCTACCCGGTGCAGGTGGTTGGGGCTGCCATCGTCGATTCTCTGGCTACCCCCACCCGCCTGCTGGTCGGTCAACGCTCTGCCCCGCCCGCGCTCGCGGGCCTGTGGGAGTTCCCCGGCGGCAAGGTTGAACCCGGAGAGACCTGCGAGGACGCCCTGCTGCGCGAACTCCGCGAAGAGCTCGGCATCACCGCCCGACTCGGCATCGAAATCGTTGGTCCCCACCCCCAGGGCTGGGTGCTGAATGAGAAGGCCGCTATGCGGGTCTGGTTTGCAGAAATTGCGGACGGACGCGCCACCGCCCTGCAAGACCACGCTGAGTTACGCTGGGTTCAGCTTGATGCTACGGTGCTGGAGCTACCCTGGATTCCCGCTGACTTTCCTATTGTCGAGGAGCTGCTGGCGAGCGTCCGCGCCGCTTAACCTGTAGCGAAGCGTAATAGAGCCTGCCTCAGCGCGAATATAAGGTGTCTGACTTTTATCTCCGGTATAATATGTAGTGCGCAACATATCTTTTACATGGAGGTTTAGACATGTCGCAGACACCCTACGGAACTAATGATTACTCCGCACCGAACGACACCCAAGCCATGTATATGGGCGGTCAGCCCGGTTTTAGCCCTGAGTCGCAGGTCGCTCCTGATGCCGAGCAGAAGCTTAAGCTCTCGCAGATGATTCTGCTGGCTACTGCTGTTGTCTACCTGTTGATGCAGACACTGAGTTACGTACTTACACCTGCAACTATTGATGTGCTGGGGGAAACTGTTCCAACTGACCAGAATCCCGTCTATACGGTGGTTGGTGTTCTCATTGGGCTGGCGCTCTTTGCATTGGTATACAGTCTGATGAGCAAGCGCAAAAAAGCTGGTCGTATCACCGGCTATGTTTTCGCGGGTCTGGGAATTCTTGGTGCAGCCTTCTCGGCGCTGGGTGCAATCTATATTTCGATTATTGTTGTCGCACTCTGCGTTCTGTGGTTGGTCCTGGCCATCGTCTGGATTGTTGTGGTATCGAACAAGTCCGTTTCTTCAATCCTGCGCTAGACCTTAATTTCTAGCTGTGATGGGCCCTTTGGTTCTACCGGAGGGCCCATTTCTGTGCGAGCTTCATAATCTTGAACCGTGGCCGGCTGGTCGTTACCCTAAAAGAAAGGAGGCTGATGATATCAGTGGCTCACGGGGAGTTGTGAGTGCTGTTATTTCAATTGCACTCACCTCCTTGTTATATATCTGGGTTATCCGCCGCACCGGCACCTGTCAAAAAGCCGGTGCTGCTAACCTATTCGGGTTTGTCTGTACCGTCATCAGCACTGTTTCGCTTCTTTCACTTATCTGGGTTGCACCTCCTGCTGTCGGTCTAATGGCTATGACTGGGTTTCTGGTATGGTCTCTAGCCAACCTGACCTGGCTTGCCCTGACCTTCACTCCTAGTGCCCGGGTTTTCTTCGCGAGGGTAAGGTGAAGTAGGCTTGCAGCGAGCGCGAGCCTGCTTCACCTTTTTGCACTAAACTATTGTCTTGATGCCCTGGGCGCGGTAAGCGCCCGTTTCGCCCACAATGTGAAGAGAAGTGCAGATGACTGATTCTTTGCCCGAGGTGCCTGAGAACCCCACACCCTTCCAGGTGCTGGCTAACATTCGCGCCATTCTAGAAAAAGACCCCGAGAACGGTCTGGCGGCCGTCCGCGAAGCCTTCACCGCCGAGTTTGAGCGTGCGCAGAAGGAAATCGCTGAAAAAACCGCTGACTTCGAAGAACTTAAGCGCGTGCGCCTGGATTTCACCGGCGATAAGGCTGGCTTCACCCTGGCTAATAAGCAGATGCGTGATCTGCGTAAGGAGCACAAGGCTGAGGTGGGTAAGCTCATGGGTCAGGCGCGCGGACGCCTGACTAAGGCTCTTGAGGCCCGTAACGCTGAGCTGGAAGAAGAGCGCGACGCTCGCATCCTGATTGAAGAGGCTGTGGACGTCACTGCCCACACTCCTCGCCGTCGTATCGGTGGTCGCCACCCCATCAGCGTCCTGCAGGAGCAGATGTGCGATATCTTCGTGGGCATGGGCTGGGAGATTGCCGACGGCCCCGAACTCGAGTCAGAGTGGTACAACTTTGATTCGCTGAACTTCAAGCCTGACCACCCGGCTCGTGAGCTGCAGGATACCTTCTTCGTGGAGCCCACTAGCGCCCACCTGATGCTGCGTACTCACACCTCACCGGTGCAGATGCGTTCCCTGCTGTCTCGTGACCTGCCCCTGTATGTGGTCTGCCCCGGCCAGGTCTACCGCACCGACGAGCTCGATGCCACCCACACCCCGGTCTTCCACCAGATTGAGGGCCTGGCCGTCGATAAGGGCCTGACCATGGCTGACCTTAAGGGCACCCTGGAGCACATGGCCCGTGCCATGTTCGGTGAAGAGGCAAAGATTCGTCTGCGCCCCAACTACTTCCCCTTCACTGAGCCCTCGGCTGAGCTGGATGTCTGGCACCCGGACGCCAAGGGTGGCCCCCGCTGGATTGAGTGGGGCGGCTGCGGCATGGTTAACCCCAACGTGCTGCGAGCAGCCGGTGTTGACCCCGAAGTTTACTCAGGTTTCGCTTTTGGTATGGGCATCGAACGTACCCTCATGTTCCGCAACGGCGTACAGGATATGCGCGACATGATTGAAGGCGACGTCCGTTTCTCACAGCAGTTCAAGATGGAGATCTAACCCATGCGCGTACCCCTTTCCTGGCTGCGTGAATACGCACCCGTTCCGGCCGACGCAAGCGCCGAAGACGTTATGGCTACCCTGGTCAAGGTTGGCCTTGAAGAAGAAGACGTTCACCGCCCGACCGACGAGCTGACCGGCCCCATCGTGGTGGGTCAGGTGCTCTCGATGGAACCTGAAACCCACTCCAACGGTAAGACCGTTAACTGGTGCCAGGTGCGCGTTGTGCCCGAGGGGCAGAAGCAGACTCTGACCGGTAAGGGCATTGAAGAGTCCGGCGTGCAGGGCATTATCTGCGGCGCCCACAACTTCAAGCCCGGTGACAAGGTCGTTGTCACCCTGCCCGGCGCTGTACTGCCTGGCGGCTTCGCTATTACCGCCCGCAAGACCTACGGCCACAAGTCAGCCGGTATGATCGCCTCTGTCAAGGAGCTCGGCATCGGTGAGGACCACGGCGGCATTCTGGTGCTGTCCACTCTGGGGCTTGACCCCGAGGTCGGCACCGACGCCATGGAGCTGCTGGGCCTCTACGACGAAGCTGCTGAAGTCAACGTGACCCCCGATCGCGGGTACGGCTTCTCTATTCGCGGTATCGCCCGCGAATACTGCCACGCCACCGGCAACGACTTTGATGACTTCGTCCTCGACTTGGCCGCCAAGGCGCCCGCTGTCAACGGCGCGGGCCTGCCCGTCACCCTGACCGACTCAGCTCCCATTCACGGTAAGGACGGCGTCACCCGCTTCGTTGCCCGCTCGGTTAGCGGCGTCGATGCAACTGCCCCCGTCCCCACCTGGATGTCCTCCCGCCTGCGCCTGGCGGGCGTCCGCTCTGTCTCCCTGCCGGTTGATATCTCCAACTACGTCATGCTCGAAACCGGCCAGCCCCTGCACTTCTACGATGCAGACAAGCTGGCAGGCGGCATCACCGTGCGTCGTGCCGAAGCTGGCGAGAAGCTCACTACCCTGGATGAGAAGGAGCGCGAGCTCAACGTCGAAGACCTGCTGATTACCGACGAATCCGGCCCTATCGGCCTGGCAGGTGTGATGGGCGGGGCTTCCACCGAGGTCTCTGACTCAACTACCCGCATCGTCATTGAGGCAGCCCGTTTCGACGAGGTCTCCATCGCCCGCACCGCCCGCCGCCACAAGCTTTCATCTGAGGCGTCCAAGCGTTTTGAGCGCGGCGTTGACCCTCAGATTCAGGCCGCTGCCGCCCAGCGCGCCGTTGACCTGCTGGTTGAGCTGGCAGGTGCAGCCGTTGATGAGGGTGTGACGGACGCCGGTGGCAGCTTCGAGCCCACCGTCATCTCCCTGCCCGCCGACTACACCGCAGGCCGCATTGGCATCGACTACACCGAAGAGCAGATTGTTGGCTCTCTGGAGCAGATTGGCGCCAGCGTTGAGGTAGCCGAGGGTTCCTACGAGGTCACCGTACCCTCATGGCGCACCGACCTGGGTGCCAAGGAAGATTTGACCGAGGAAGTTGCCCGCCTGGTGGGCTACGATAAGATTCCCTCGACCCTGCCCGTGGCCCCTCCCGGTCGCGGCTACACCGTCGAACAGACCCTGCGCCGCCGGGCCCTGAACGCCCTGGCAGCATCGGGCCTGACTGAGGTCTTTGCCTACCCCTTTGTCTCCGACGAAGATAACAATCTCTGGGCAACCTCTGTCGCCGGTAACCCGGTGGATTCTATCCGCCTGGCTAACCCCATCTCGTCCGCCCAGGGCTGGATGCGCCGCTCCCTGATGCCGGGCTTGACCGAGGTGCTCTCACGCAACCTCTCCCGCGGTTTCAAGAACCTGGCCATCTACGAGACCGGTTCCGTCTTTATTCCCGGCACCCAGCTGGGGTCAGCCTCAATCCCCGGCCTGGGCGTCAAGCCCGCCGACGAGGTTCTGGCCGACCTGAATGCCGGTATTCCCGACCAGCCCCGCCACATCGCCGGCCTCTTCTCCGGTGCTGAGCACGATGAAACCCCGGGTGCAACCGCCCGTGGCTTTGACTGGCGCGATGCCCTCGACTCCGTGCTCCTGGTGGCCGATGCTGCAGGTGTGAAGCTCACCGTTGCCAACGGTGAGCACCAGGCCTTCCACCCCGGCCGTACCGCCGTGCTCAAGAACGCTGCCGGTGACGTGATCGCCTACGCCGGTGAACTGCACCCCAAGCTGCTGGCTAAGCTCAACCTGCCCGAGCGCACCAGCGCCTTCGAGCTCAACTTCACCGCCCTGATTGCTGAGGCAGGCGAGGCAGTGCAGGCCACCGGTATCTCCGGCTACCCGGCTGCCAACCAGGACGTCGCCCTGGTCGTCGATGCCGCGGTTCCTGCCGCTGACGTTGCCGCTGCCCTGGCCGAGGGCGCAGGGGAGCTGCTCGAGGACGTCCGCGTCTTTGACGATTACCGCGGCACCGGTATCGAAGAGGGCAAGAAGTCCCTGGCCTTCGCCCTGCGCTTCCGCGCCACCGACCGTACCCTGACCGCAGATGAGGCCTCCGAGGCCCGTGAGGCCGGTGTAGCCCTGGCTGCCGAACGCTTCGGCGCGGTTCAGCGAGCCTAAAGCCCGTACAAACAAACCCCAGATCCGGGTAGAGCCCGGCGGACGCGCGTCCGCCGAGCTCTTTGTCTGCGCAGCTGGCAAGCCGGGCAGGTGCTCGAGCGAAGAGAGCCACTTTTCTGGGCGGCGGCGCTGAAAAGGCTGGGTGGTCGGTGAGACAGATAAGCCTTTTGGGAGCTGACGCGGTAGAATGGACTTCCGCCTTTGTATAGGCAATCACCCACAACCTCTGGAGATGCACCGTGAGCGATCAGCGCTACCTCGAAGACCACGACAACTTCGACGAAGATGACCGCACCGACGACTTCTTCACCTTTGCAGAAGAGGAAGAAGACTACGAGGAACCCCGCGGCCCGCTTGGCCCCAAGCTGGCAGCTGCCGGCATCATGATTCTCGCGTCAATTTTCGCGATTATTCTGCTGATTGGCGGTGTTCGCACCTTCAATGAGGCCCGCGCTAACGAGGGCTACGAGGGGCGCTCCTGGGTGATGACCGGCACCTTTGAGAAGGTCACTAGCGATCTGCAGGGCGATAACAACGTTGCCATCTACACCGGCATTCTGCCCGATAACACCGCTATGACCGGTAAGACCTTCATCTCTGACATCGCCGACTCAGCACAGGTTAACCCGGGCTCTACCGTGGAGTTCCGTGGCTCCCAGACCGGCACCGTCAGCGCTGACTTCCCCGAGACCGTTGATGCCCTGCTGGTGCAGACTGACGATAGCCACCTGACTGTGGCCCGCACCGGTGAAAAGGGGAGCCTGGTGCCGGTGACCGAAGATACCGTTGCATTGCAGAAGCGAAGCGCCATGCTGCGTCTTGCCGGTGCGATTCTGGTCTTTGGTGCCGGTGTTGCCGGTACCTTCATGATGATCCGCAAGCGCAAGAGCGCCGAGGTGCTCGACTAGGTTGAGCCGTTTCCCCTCACCCTCAAGACCAAGGGGACCGCATTTTCAAAAAGGGACCGCAAATTATGCGGTCCCTTTTTGGTTTTCAGGTCCCCTTGTGGGAGATGGGAGCGGGCGGACGCGCGTGGGCGGCTTGGTGCCCACCGGTTCACATTGCGAAACGCAGTGCATAAATATTTACTACTATGCAAAAACATGCAAAGATAGTGCTATGACTATTACCGTAGCTGTCACAGGAGCCACCGGGTACGCCGGTGGTGAGATTTTGCGCCTATTGGCCACCCACCCTCACGTTGAGGTAAAAACCGTGGCCGCGCACTCGTCCGCTGGTTCCCGCCTGGGCGACTTCGCCCCCCACCTTCGCGCCTACGCTGACCTGGTTGTCGCCGACACCACCGCCGAGGCCCTGAGCGGGCACGATGTTGTCTTCATGGCGCTGCCCCACGGCGCCAGCGCCGAGATCGCGGCCCAGCTACCCGAGAACACCCTGGTCATCGACGCCGGGGCAGACCACCGCCTTGACAGCGCGGACGCCTGGGAAAAGTTCTACGGTTCTGCACACTCCGGTACCTGGCCCTACGGCCTGCCCGAACTGCCCACCGCCACCGGCAAACAGCGCGATAAACTCGTGGGCACCACGCGGGTTGCGGTGCCCGGGTGCTACCCCACGGCGTCCATCCTGGCTCTGGCTCCCGGTTTTGCCGCCGGCCTGCTCGAACCCACCGACGTGGTTATCGTTGCCGCTTCAGGTACATCAGGGGCCGGGAAGAGCCTCAAGCCCCATCTGCTCTCTGCAGAGGTCATGGGCAGCATGAGCCCCTACGGGGTCGGCGGCTCCCACCGGCACACCCCCGAAATCGAAGAAAAGCTCACCCACATCGCGGGGGAGCAGGTGCAGATTTCCTTTACACCAACCCTGGCTCCTATGCCCCGCGGCATCCTCGCTACCGCGACCGCGCGCGTCCGCCCCGGCGTGACCGAAGCTCAGCTGCGTGAAGCCTGGCAGCAGGCCTACGCCGACGAAAAGTTCGTGCACCTGCTTCCCGAAGGACAGTGGCCCACCACCAAGAGCGTGCAGGGCTCCAACCACGCCGAAATGCAGCTGGCCTTCGACGCACACGCCGGGCGCGTGATTGTCACCAGCGTCATCGACAACCTAGCCAAGGGCACCGCCGGCGGTGCCATCCAATCCATGAACATTGCCCTCGGGCTCCCCGAAAACGCAGGTCTGCTCCAGGAAGGACTCGCACCGTGACCGACACTATCCACCAGATCGAAGGCATCACCACCCAGGGAGTTACCTTCCCCCGGGGCTTCCGCGCCGCGGGCGTCCGCGCCGGAATCAGCGCTGTTGAGGGTAAAAAGGACGTCGCCCTGGTCGTCAACGACGGGCCCGTCAAGCACGCTGCCGCCGTCTTCACCAGCAACCGCTTCGCCGCCGCCCCCGTGCTGTGGAGCCAGCAGGTCATTAGCGACGGCCGGGCCGACGCCGTCCTGCTCAACTCCGGCGGCGCCAACGCCTGCACCGGTGCCCCCGGCTTCCAAGACACGCACGCGTCCGCTGAACTCGTTGCCGACCTGCTCGGCGTCTCAGCCGGCGACGTGCTGGTGTGCTCCACCGGTCTCATCGGCGAGCGCCTGCCCATGCACAAGCTCACCGCGGGTGCAAAGGACGCCGCAGCCTCCCTGGGCGTGAGCTCCGGCTCTTCGCTGGCGGCGGCTGAAGCTATCATGACCACCGATACCGTCTCAAAGCAGGCCGCTATCGGCGTGGAAATTGAAGAGGGCGGCACCTACCTCATCGGCGGTATGGCCAAGGGGGCAGGTATGCTGGCCCCGGGGCTGGCTACCATGCTGGTGGTCATCACTACCGACGCCCTGGTCTCACCCGATAACCTCGACACCGCCCTGCGCGAGGCCGTGCGTCTGAGCTTCAACCGGGCCGACTCTGACGGCTGCATGTCGACCAACGACACCGTTATTCTCATGAGCTCCGGCGCCTCCGATATCGAACCCGACCTGGGCGTCTTCACCGAAGCCCTCACCAAAGTCTGCCAGGACCTCGCCCTGCAACTCATTGGGGACGCCGAGGGAGCCAGCCACGACATCCACGTGCGCACCCTGGGCGCCGCCAACGAAGCGGACGCCGAAGAAGTCTCCCGGGCAGTATCCCGCTCCAACCTCTTCAAAACCGCCATCTTCGGCAACGACCCCAACTGGGGCCGTATCCTCTCCGAAGTCGGCACCACCTCAGCCACCTTCGACCCCGATAAGGTCAACGTCACCATCAACGGAGTGCAGGTCTGCACCGGCGGCGGCATCGGCCAAGACCGCTCCCTTGTTGACCTCACCGCAGACCGCAAAGTAACCGTCGACATCGACCTGGGTGCAGGCCAGCACGAAGCCACCATCTGGACCAACGACCTCACCCACGACTACGTCCACGAAAACTCGGCCTACTCCAGCTAACCGAAAGATCCCCATGGCAGAGCAAAAAAACGCCCACGCCCGCTTCGACACCGCCCAACAAAAAGCCAAAACCCTCATGGAAGCCCTACCCTGGATCCAACAGTTCCGGGGTAAAATCATGGTCTTCAAATACGGGGGCAACGCCATGATTTCCGAGGAGCTGCGCGCCGCTTTCGCCGAAGACATGGTCTTCTTGCGAACCATCGGCATCTGCCCCGTCGTCGTCCACGGCGGCGGACCCCAAATCACCGCCATGCTAACCAAACTCGGTATCGAAAGCGAGTTCCGCGGCGGCCTGCGCTACACCACCCCCGAAGCCATGGACGTCGTTCGCATGGTACTCACCGGCCAAGTAGCCCGCGAACTTGTCTCCCTCATCAACGCCCATGGCCCCTTCGCCGTCGCCATGAGCGGCGAGGACGGCGGGCTCCTACGCGCCCGCCGCATCGGCACCGTGGTGGACGGCCAAGAAGTCGACCTCGGCCTCGTCGGTGAAGTGGTCGGTGTGAACACCACCGCCATCATGTCCATGATCCAGGCAGGCAAAATCCCCGTCATCTCTTCCGTCGCCCCCGAAATGCACGACCCCGAAAAGTACCCCGAACACAACCACGGGCTTGCCGGGCTCACCGGAGAAATCCTCAACGTCAACGCAGACACCGCCGCTGCAGCCGTCGCCGCCGCCCTCGGAGCCGAAAAACTCGTCGTCCTCACCGACGTCGAAGGCCTCTACGCCAACTGGCCCGACAAAGACTCCCTCATCTCATCCCTCACCGTCAGCGAACTACGCGAGATGATCCCCAGTCTGGTCTCCGGCATGATCCCCAAAATGAGCGCCTGCCTGCAGGCCGTAGAACAGGGTGTGCCCAGAGCCTCCATCGTCGACGGGCGCCTCGCCCACTCGCCCCTGCTCGAAATCTTTACCGACCGCGGTATCGGCACCCAGCTCACCCCTGACAACGTCGACGACACTCCCTGGCACCACCCGGCCCCTGACTTCCAGGTCAAGCCGGTGACTTATTAGGACTACCCATGACACAAGAAAACTTCCTAGCTGACTACCGGAACGACCTCCTAGGGGTCTTTGGTGACCCCTCCCTGGTGCTGGTCTCGGGGCAGGGCTCACGCGTGACGGACGCCGACGGGATCACCTACCTTGACCTACTCGGTGGTATCGCCGTCAATACTCTCGGCCATGCCCATCCCGCCTGGGTAAAAGCCGTCAGCGAGCAGGCCGCAACCCTGGCCCACGTCTCCAACTTCTTCACCAGCCCCCAACAGATCTCCCTGGCCCACCGCCTGCTGGGCTACCTGGGCACCGAATCGGGCCGCGTCTTCTTCTGCAACTCCGGCACCGAAGCCAACGAAGCCGCCTACAAACTCGCCCGCCGCCACGGCAATCTCCACGGCAAAGGCACCATCCTAGCCCTGGACCACGGCTTCCACGGGCGCACCATCGGCGCCCTATCCCTCACCTGGAAACCCGCCTACCGCCAGCCCTTCGAGCCCCTCCCCCGCCGGCATCAAACACATTCCGGCCACCCTCGAAGCCCTGGAAGAAAATCTCACCGACGACGTTGCGGCCCTTATCGTTGAACCCATCCAGGGGGAAGCAGGCGTCCTGCCCCTGCCCGCAGGCTACCTTACCCGCGCCCGCGAACTCACCCGCGCTCGCGGCTCCCTGCTCATCGTGGACGAAGTCCAAACCGGCATGGGCCGCACCGGCCGCTGGTTCGAACACTCCCGTGAACTAACCGGCGACAACCTTCCCGATGCCATCACCCTCGCCAAGGGCCTGGGCGGAGGCTTCCCCATCGGCGCCATGATCGTGGTCGGCGACGACAACGCCCGCACCCTCGAAGCAGGCATGCACGGCACCACCTTTGGCGGCAATCCCCTCGCCACCGCAGCAGCTACCGCAACCCTCGAAACTATCGAAGCTGAGCACCTACTCGACTCCGCTGCCCAACGCGGCTCAACCTTCAGGGCCGCTGTCGAAGAAGTAGACGGTGTGGCAGAAACCAGGGGAGCGGGTCTACTCATCGGCATCGTCCTCACTGACGAGACCACTAACTCCGGTGCGCCCCTGGCACCAGCCTTCGTGACCGCCGCCCGGTCATCCGGCTTCATCGTCAACGCGCCGGACGCCCGCACCGTCCGCATCGCCCCCGCCCTCACCATCACCGATGCAGAACTAGCAGAATTCACCGCCGCCTTCCCCGCGATTCTGGCTGAGGCGCGACAACAGTAAATAACGTCGGTGATGTCTACTCTTATTCACATACTGCATAACTATCAGTAACTATGCATATAATAAAAGGTCAGCTGAAACGCTGCCCCTACCCCTAGGAGAAAACCGTGGTCCGCCACTTCCTTAAAGACACCGACCTCACCCCCGCCGAGCAGGCGCAGGTGCTCGATTTGGCTGCCTCCATGAAGGCGGACCGCTACGGCTACAAGCCCCTGGCTGGCCCCCAGACCGCAGCCGTTATCTTTGACAAAACCTCGACCCGCACCCGCTTCTCCTTCCACGCAGGCATTGCAGAACTTGGTGGCAACCCCCTGATTGTCAACCCCGGCGAAGCCCAGCTTGGCCACAAGGAAACCATCTCAGATACTGCCAAGGTCATTTCTCGCATGGTCTCCACCATCGTCTGGCGCACCTACGCCCAGGCGGGTCTCGAAGAGATGGCTGAGCACTCCCACGTGCCCGTCATTAACGCCCTCTCCGACGACTACCACCCCTGCCAGATTCTCGCCGACCTGCTCACCATCCGCGAGCACAAGGGCAAGCTGGCCGGCCTCACCATGGTTTACTTAGGCGATGCCGCCAACAACATGGCTAACTCTTACCTGCTCGGTGGTGCCACCGCGGGCATGCACGTTCGTATCGCGGGCCCCGAGGGCTACCTTCCTGCTGACTCCGTCGTCGCAGAAGCCCAGCAGCGAGCAGCCGAAACCGGCGGCTCAATCCTGGTCACCACTGACCCCGACCAGGCCCTGGCCGGTGCCGATGTCGTCATCACCGACACTTGGGTCTCCATGGGCCAAGAGGACGAAAAAGAAGCCCGCGCCCAGGTCTTTAAGCCCTACACCATCAATACCGACGCCATGAATAAGGCTGATTCCAGCGCTATCTTCCTCCACTGCCTTCCCGCCTACCGCGGCTACGAAGTCACCGCCGACGTTATCGACGGGCCCGCCTCCGTCGTCTTCAACGAAGCAGAAAACCGCCTCCACGCCCAAAAAGCCCTCATGGCCTTCCTGCTCGCCGAGTCCAACCTAGTCACCGACGTCCGCACAGCCCTTAGCTAAACCGACCAGAAAAAGAGAAGAAACAATGGCGATTCCCTCCACCAAGACCGCGCGGCAAGCCCGCATCATCGAGGTGCTTCAAACCCACCGCGTGCGCTCGCAAGCCGAACTAGCCCAGCTACTCACCGACGACGGGCTCAAAGTCACCCAGGCGACCCTCTCCCGCGACCTGGTGGAAATAGGCGCCGAGCGCGTGCGCGACGAAAAATCGGGGCTGATTTACGCCGTACCTAACCACCCCGTCCGTCGGAGTACCCAGGAAGGCCCCGATGCCCGCCTCGTTTCCCTCTTTAAAGAACTGCTCGTGACTGCCGAGGCCTCAGCCAACCTAGTTATCCTGCGTACCCCGCCGGGCGCAGCCCAGTTCCTGGCCTCAGCTATTGACCAGGCCGGGCTAGAGCCCCTGCTGGGGTCCATCGCGGGCGACGACACCGTCATGGTCATTACCCGCGACCCCAACGGCGGCGAAAAGGTCGCTTCCCTCTTCCTGGAGTGGGCGGCTTAGGCAAAGAAAAACTAAAGAACAGGGGCGGGCCACCTCGGTAGCCCGCCCCTACTCTTTAGGCGAAGAGCTTCTTCATCTCTTCAAGGTTGAAGAATTCGGCGACATCGGCCGGAGTCTGGCTCCCCAGGGTCTCGTCGGCTCCGGCGTCCAGGAGCATGCGGGCAATCGGCAGATTGTTACGGAAGGTCGCGCAGACCAGGGCGGTCTGGCCCCGCTCGTTGAGTCGGTCAAGATCAGCGCCCTCGTTGATCAGCAGCTGAACCAGCTCCGAGTGTTCGTGGTAGGCGGCCAAAATGAGCAGGGTGTCGCCTTTTGCGTTGGTCAGGTCAACGGGTATGCCCTGGTCAAACAGGGATTTGAGGGCTACCGGCTTGTTGTCCCTTGCCAGGTCGAAGACCGAGTTGAGGAAGTCGATGTCCTGCTCGGTCAGGCTATGGTTCGCATCTGTCATACTTTCACTTTCTCAGAAAGCTAGCCTCTTTAGCAACCCTGTCTAGACCACCCTACAGCTTGTGACCACCTTATTTAGAACTTTCGTTCAGAAGTGTTGGCCGGGTGGGTGTGAAAGAATAGACAGGGCCAGTTATGCCCCGCAAGGAAAGGTTCCATTAGTGAATATCAAGCACGACCAGCAGACCGTAGCTCCCTCTTCCCAGAATAACCTGGCTGCCCTGCTTGCTGCCCGCGCTAGCTCTGAGCGCCCGGCTCTGACCTGGGCAGGTGGGTCTTTGACCTACCAGCAGCTGGCTCAGCTGGTCGGTGCTGCTCGCACTTGGCTGGGGGAGCGGGGCTTGGTTCCCGGCGACAGGGTGGCCCTGGCCCTGCCGAACGTACCGGCCATGGTGGGCCTCTACTACGGAGCTTTATCGCTCGGGGCGGTAGTGGTGCCTATGCACCCCCTGCTGTCGGCTCGTGAGGCTGCCTATCAGGTGCAGGACGCCGGTGCGCGGCTTCTGGTGGCAGCAGCTGGGACTCGGGTTGGGCAGGAGAGTGAGCAGATTCTTGGTGAGGTGGAAGGCCAGCTTACCCTTGAGGTGCTATCGCCCGACGCGATGTTTGGTGCGGATGCTCCCGACCCGCAGCCCTGGGAGGCTCACCCGGTTGCCGCTCAGGACCCGGCCGTTATTCTCTATACTTCGGGAACCACCGGTGCCCCGAAGGGGGCGACTCTCACCCACGCCAATATGCTCTCCAATGCCCTGACCTGTGTGGATGTCTTTGGTTTCACATCAGACGACGTTATTTTCGGGGGCCTTCCCCTCTTCCATGCCTTTGGGCAGACCGTATCGATGAACGCGGTACTTGCAGCGGGTGCCGCTATCGCCCTGCTTCCGCGTTTCACTCCGGGTGGGGCTGCCCAGCTGTGCGCTACTGTTGGAGTTACGGTGTTTGCTGCGGTTCCCACCATGTACAGTGCCTTAGCCAGCTACCTGGGTACTGACCCTGCCCTGGCGCACCGGCTGCGGGGGCGCGTCCGCTTCGGCATATCGGGCGGGGCTGCCCTGCCCGCCTCTGTCCACGCCGATATTGAGCGTCTGGTAGCCTTCCCCATCTACGAGGGGTACGGCCTGAGCGAAACTGCACCCGTTGTCTGCTTTAACCGGGCTGAGTACGGCCTTGTGATTGGTTCTGTCGGCAGGGCCCTACCCGGGGTAGAGGTGAAAGTGGTCGATAGGCAGGGCCAGCCGCTGGCTACCGGTGAAGCGGGTGAGCTGTGGGTTGCCGGGCCCAACGTTATGGCCGGGTACTGGGGCCGCCCCGAAGCGAGCGCCGAGGCGCTCAAGGGCCGCTGGTTTGCCACCGGCGATGTAGCCCGGCTTGATGAGGCCGGAAATATCTTTATCGTTGACCGCCTCAAAGATATGATTTTGCGCAACGGCAACAGCGTCTACCCGCGGGAAATTGAGGACGTCCTCTACACCCACCCCGCTGTCCAGCTGGCAGCCGTAGTGGGGCAGCCCTCGGAGACCGTGGGTGAAGAAATTGTGGCGGTAGTGATGCCGCGCGAACCCCTGGACGCTTCGCAGCGGGCTGAGCTGACCGCGTCCCTCGATCAGCTGGCCCGCCGCGAACTTGCCGCCTACAAGTACCCGCGTCGCTATGTTTTCAAAGAGGAGCTACCTCTGGGGCCCACCGGCAAAATCTTGAAGCGGGTACTGGCAGAGGCCCTCACCCAGGAAGCCTAGGGGAGAGCCTCTACCGTTTGCTGGTTACCTTAGGCTGCGGCCAGCTGCGCCCGGCGGGACTGCATGGACGCCGAGAGCGAAGCATCCAGCAGAATCATGCGGAAGGTGCGCTCTGCCGAGTCGGTCAGCAGTTCTTCACCGTTGACCAGGGCATCTTCGAGATCCATGGGCAGGGGATAATCGAGGCGAAGGCGTCGATACCGGCATCGTGTACGCGGTAGGCCTTCTTACCGATCGAGCCAGCCAGCGCGAGTACCGGGGCACCCGCCGGCCAGACCGGAATCGATAAGGGCCTCAAAGCGCGGGGTGAGCTCGGCACCGATGAAAGCCAGCCCTGCCCCCAGGCCCCCGGAGGCGCCGGTGCCTGCTCCGGGGGAGCTTGCTCGGCTGGTGCTTGTTCAACAGGAGCCTGGGCAGCAGCCGCTTCTTCTGCTGCGGGTCTGTTCGGGCTCAGTGGTCGCTTCGGAGCTTTCTGCCGCGGTGGGTGTTGCGCTGGCAGTGCTAGGGGAGGCGGACGCCGTTGCGCTCGGTGAGCTGGTGCGGTCGAGCACGATGGGGCCAACTTCATCGCCGAGCTGGCCGCGAAAGGTCATGACCAGGGCAAGGGCCGCGACGATGGCGGCGGCTGCCAGGAGCAGGATAAGGTTCTGTGAGTATTCCATTAAGGTTTTTTCATTTTTGGGCGCGCGTTTCTCTTGCTGGTTCGGGGGCGGCGCGCGATGATAGTAGCGCGTATCACTGACCGATACGTTTTGCATAATTATGTCTGAATGTGCATAATTATTTATAGAACCTGCGGGGCTACCTTGCCCCACAACGTCGTATATCAAGGAGCACCATGAAAGAGCGCATCGTCCTGGCCTACTCAGGCGGTCTAGATACCTCAGTTGCCATCGGCTGGATTGGCGAAGCAACCGGCGCAGAAGTTATTGCCGTTGCTGTTGACGTAGGGCAGGGCGGCGAGGACCTCGAGACCATCCGCCAGCGCGCCCTCGACTGCGGTGCCGTTGAAGCCTACGTAGCAGATGCCCGCGATGAATTCGCCAACGAGTACTGCATGCCCGCCCTCAAGGCCAACGCCCTCTACATGGACGCCTACCCCCTGGTATCGGCTGTTTCCCGCCCCGTCATTACCAAGCACCTGGTAGCAGCAGCCAAGCAGTTCGGCGCCACCACTGTTGCCCACGGCTGCACCGGCAAGGGTAACGACCAGGTCCGCTTTGAGGTTGGTATCCAGACCCTGGGCCCCGAGCTCAAATGCATCGCCCCCGTGCGTGACCTGGCCCTGACCCGCGAGAAGGCCATCGACTACGCAGAGAAGAACAACCTGCCGATCGTCACCACCAAGAAGAACCCCTTCTCCATCGACCAGAACGTCTGGGGCCGCGCCGTTGAGACCGGCTTCCTCGAAGACATCTGGAACGGCCCCACCAAGGACGTCTACGACTACACCGACGACCCCACTTTCGCTCCCACCCCCGACACCGTCGTCATCTCCTTCAAGGAAGGCATCCCCGTTGCTATCGACGGCCAAGCAGTTACCCCGCTTGAAGCTATCGAGATTATGAACCGCCGCGCAGGTGCCCAGGGCATCGGCCGCATCGACATCGTCGAAGACCGCCTGGTCGGCATCAAGTCCCGCGAAATCTACGAGGCCCCCGGTGCTATGGCCCTCATGGCTGCCCACAAGGAACTCGAAAACGTTACCATCGAGCGCGAGCAGGCCCGCTTCAAGAAGATCGTTGGCCAGCGCTGGACCGAACTGGTCTACGATGGCCAGTGGTTCTCACCGCTGAAGAAGTCCCTGGACGCCTTCATCAATGACACCCAGAAGATGGTCAACGGCGATATCCGCATGGATCTGCACGGTGGTCGCGCCGTTGTTACCGGCCGTAAGTCAGAGACCTCCCTCTACGACTTCAACCTGGCTACCTACGATGAGGGCGATACCTTCGACCAGTCCATGGCCCGCGGCTTCATTGAGCTGTTCGGTATGTCCTCCAAGGTCGCTTCCGCCCGCGACCAGCGCCTGGGCCTCTAAAACTAGCCCCGCTTCAGCCGCCCAACCCCGCGCGTCCTTACCCCACGAGAAGGTGAGGACGCCGGCGGGCGGCTTTTGCCTTACCCCGCACGATTTTCCCAACCCCGCAAAGGTAAAACTATGTCAGCTGAAAAGCACGGTACCAACAATGGCGCCCTCTGGGGCGGACGCTTCGCAGGCGGCCCCTCTGAGGCTCTTGCCGCCCTGTCGAAGTCAACCCAGTTCGACTGGCGTCTAGCGCCCTACGATATTGCAGGCTCCCGCGCCCATGCCCGTGTGCTGGCTAAGGCCGGTCTGCTCACCGATGACGAGCTCACCGGCATGATTACAGCCCTCGACCAGCTTGAAGCCGACGTCCGTTCTGGCGCCTACACCCCGGCGGAGTCGGACGAAGACGTGCACGGTTCCCTCGAAAAGGGCCTCATCGAACGTGCCGGTGCCGAACTGGGCGGTAAGCTGCGCGCTGGCCGCTCCCGCAACGACCAGATTGCCACCTTGGGCCGCATGTATCTGCGCGATCACGCCTCTATCATTGCCACCGGCGTCATGGACACCATCGACGCCCTGATTGCCCAGTCCGAGGCCCACCCCTACGCCCCCATGCCCGGCCGCACCCACCTGCAGCACGCCCAGCCCATCCTGCTCTCCCACCAGCTCCTGGCCCACGCCTGGGCCCTGTCCCGCGATCTTGACCGTCTGCTGGACTGGGACAAGCGCGCCGCCGTATCACCCTACGGCTCCGGGGCGCTCGCGGGCTCTTCCCTGGGACTGGACCCCGAAGCCGTAGCCGCTGACCTGGGCTTCAACTCTGCAACCCACAACTCTATCGACGGCACCGCCTCCCGCGATGTCTACGCCGAGTTCGCCTGGATCGCCGCCATGATTTCGGTAGACCTCTCCCGCATCTCTGAAGAGATTATTCTCTGGGCCACCAAAGAATTCTCCTTCGTAACCCTGCATGACTCCTTCTCCACCGGCTCATCGATTATGCCGCAGAAGAAGAACCCCGATATCGCTGAGCTTGCCCGCGGTAAGGCTGGCCGTCTCATCGGTGACCTCACCGGCCTGCTGGCTACCCTGAAGGCTCTGCCCCTGGCTTACAACCGCGACCTGCAGGAAGACAAAGAACCGGTCTTTGATGCCATCGACCAGCTTGAAGTTCTGCTGCCCGCTGTCTCCGGCATGATTGCTACCCTCACCTTCAACACCGATCGCTTAGCTGAGCTGGCTCCCCAGGGCTTTGCCTTGGCGACGGATGTTGCCGAGTGGCTGGTGCGCGAGGGTGTGCCCTTCCGCGTGGCCCACGAACTGGCCGGTGAAGCTGTGTGCGTCTGCGAAGAAAAGGACTGCGAGCTGTGGGACCTGACCGACGAGGACTACCTAGCGATCTCACCTGCCCTGCACGCTGGCGTTCGCGAAGTGCTCACCGTTGAGGGGTCTTTGAACTCCCGGAGCGCCCAGGGCGGCACCGCCCCGTCTGCTGTTGCCGCCCAGCTGGAAGCGCTCAAGAGTGAGCTAGAACCTGCGCGTGCTTTTGCGGCCCGCCCCCAGGTCATCAGCTAGGCTAAAAGCATGATTAAGCCCGTTGATTCTTCCCTGCCCCTTGAGGAGCAGATTCCCGCTGCCTGCGCGCAGATTCAGGACTACCCCAAGGAAGGCATCCTCTTCTACGACGTCACCACCCTGTTCGCTAACCCGCAGGTCTTCCGGGCGTCTATGGAAGAGCTCGCCCAGCGTTTTGAGGGCCAGTTCGATATCGTAGCTGGTGTTGAAGCGCGCGGCTTTCTGATGGCTTCGGCTATCGCCTACATCGCCGGTACCGGCGTCATGACCGTGCGTAAGGCCGGTAAGCTACCTCGCGACACCTACATGAAGGAATACTCCCTCGAATACGGCCAGGCCGCGATTGAGATTCACAAGGACGACATCCCGGCAGGTTCCCGTGTGCTGATTGTGGATGACCTTCTGGCTACCGGTGGCACCCTTGAGGCAGCTACCCACCTGATGGAGATGGCTGACCTGAAGGTCGCCGGTATCGGCGTGCTCCTGGAGCTTGAGGGCCTGGGCGGACGCGAGATTCTGGCTGGCCACCGCCTGGAGGCTCTGTCTCTGGTCGCTGAGTAGAGACTGCCCCGCTCATAGCACCCCGGTTTTTGTGCATCTACCCCGGTTTTTACCTGGGGTAGATGCACAAAAACCGGGGTCTTTTGCTTCTGCTGGGCTTTCTAGCTGATTACCGCCTGCAGGTATCACTACTGATAGGCAGCGACTGAAAGCCTGGGCGCCCTGCCCCGCCGAGCTGCCGCGGGCGTCCTTTCTTTTTGCTCGGGTGTACGGGTAGAATGGAGGGCTTGAATTTTCCGCGATGAAGGGTTCCCTCTTGACCGAGAACACAACCGCAACCGGTGAGCAGACTGCCGCTGAAAAAGCCTACGAGGCTCAGCTGGCAGGTGAACGAGCCTACGTGGGCAGGCTGTACGCCCGCCTTGACGAGCTCCGAGAGATTAACGAAAAAAAGCTCAAGAGCACCCGCAAGAACCAGGCCGTTGGCAGCCACCAGAACCGTTCAGAGCGTGACGCCTACGCCCAGCACTATGAAGACCGCCTGGCCCAGTACAACGCTGTTGACCACCGCCTGGCTTTTGGCCGTCTTGACCTCGACGACGAGGCTATCCGCTATATTGGCCGTATCGGCCTGGCAACCGAAGACCACGAGCGCTTACTTATTGACTGGCGTGCCCCCGAAGCCGGTACCTTTTACCAGGCCACCGCTTTCAACCGGCAGGGTGTGCGGCGCCGCCGTCACCTGATGTTGGAGCGCCGCGAAGTCACCGGCTTCGAAGACGACGTGCTCGACTCAACCCTGCTCGAAGACGGCGATGAGAACCTGCACGGTGAGGGCGCCCTGCTGGCGGCCCTGAACCGCAAGCGCACCGGCCGCATGGGCGATATTGTGGCGACAATTCAGGCAGAGCAGGACGCCATCATCCGCGCCGATCTGGCAGGCGTCCGCGTTGTGCAGGGCGGCCCCGGTACCGGTAAAACCGCCGTTGCCCTGCACCGTGCCGCCTACCTGCTCTACACCTTCCGCGAGCGTCTCAACAACGCTGGTGTTCTGGTGGTCGGCCCCTCTGCTTCCTTTATGTGGTACATCGAGCGTGTGTTGCCCTCCCTGGGCGAGACAGGCGTGGTGATGTCGTCCTTAGCTACCCTGTACCCCGGTATTAAGGCCGTGCCCGAGACCGACCCCGCGGTTGCCCACATTAAGGGCGACCTGCGCATGGCCGAGGTCATTAAAAAGGCTGTGGCTGACCGCCAGAAGGTTCCGGCCAAGCCCGTGAAGATGTATGTGGATTCCACCGCCATCGAGATGACCCCCGGCATGGTCAAGCACGCCCGCGCCACCGCCCGCTCCACCGGCAAGCCCCACAACGAGGCCCGCGAAACCTTTGTGAAGGTGCTCCTGAAAGAGCTCACTACCCAGCTCAACGAAAAGCTGGACGCCGCAGCCGGCCACGCGGTTGATCGCCCCTACCTTGAAGATGATGTCCGCGGGTCCCTGGACGTCCGCCGGGCCATTAACCTTGCCTGGATGCCCCTGTCACCCGAGACCCTGGTGCGCTCGCTGTTTTCAAAGCCGGAGCACCTGCAGAGCGCAACCGCGGGCGTCCTCACCGACGCTGAGCGTGAGGTCCTGGCGCGCGCAGCGAACCTGCCCTTTACCGAGTCAGATGTGCCCCTGCTTGATGAGGCCGCTGAGCTTCTCGGTGATTTTTCCAAGGTCGCCGGTGCCGGAGCCGCTGTCCGCGCTGAGGTTGCCCACCAGGCCAATCTCGAAAACGCCCGTAAGGCCCTGGAGAACGTGGACCAGCAGCTGGCCGATATGGGCGTAGACGGCGTGGTCACCGCCGAGCAGATTGCTGAGCTGAACGAGGAGCGCGGTGAGCGTATGACCGCTGTCCGCGCTGCGCAGGCCGACCGCACCTGGGCCTACGGGCATGTGGTGGTTGATGAGGCCCAGGAGCTTTCCCCCATGCAGTGGCGCCTGCTCATGCGCCGCTGCCCCATGAAGTCCTTTACGATTGTTGGTGATATTGCGCAGGCGTCTTCGGCAGCAGCGTCGCAGTCCTGGGCGCAGGCTCTTGAGCCTTTTGTGGGGGAGCGCTTCACCCTGGACGAGCTGACCGTCAACTACCGCACCCCCGCCCAGATTTCGGATGCCGCTGTTGAAGTTGCCCGTGCCGCCGGCCTGGATATCTCTGCCCCCCGCGCCGTGCGCGAGGGCAAGTGGGCGCCGTCCGCCCGTATCGTGGGTGAGGACGCCCTCTACCCGGCTGTGGTGAGCACCGTCAGCGATGAGCTGGAGCAGGGTGCCGGTGGCCTCATTGGTGTAATTGTCAGCGAGGAACGCTACCGCGAGACCGCCCTGGCGATCGCTGCCGAGCACAAGGGTAAGCTGGGCACCTCGGCTTCTGCCCTGGAACACCAGGTACTGATTCTGACTCCCTGGGAGGCCAAGGGCCTGGAGTTCGACACCGTGATTATTGTTGAGCCTGCCGACCTGGTGCGTGCAGCTAACGGTTCGGTGGGCGACCTGTATGTCTCCATGACCCGCCCCACCCAGCGCTTGCACCTGCTCGCTTCTCGTGAACTGCCCGCGGGCATCGCCCCTACCGAGTAGCCTGCAAGAGATTCCGTAGCGCAAGGACGCTCCCACCCCCTTTTCCTGCCCGCGGGCAGGGAGACGGGGGAGGTGCGTCCTTTCTCTTTCTCTCAATCAGAGAACACCGGAAGTGCCCGCTGCCCGTCCCGGCGGCGAACTGGTACCTTTGTTAGAGGTGGCTTTGCCACTGCTTTTTGTTCATTACTAACCATGGAGTAACCGTGTCTGAAGAGACTCTTGCAGCTCAGCACAACGATGATTCTTTCGAGAATATCTGGCAGGAATTGAAGTGGCGTGGCTTTGTGCACGTCAGCACCGATGAAGAAGCCCTTGAGAAGGCGCTGGCTGAAGAGACCGTGAACTTCTATATCGGTTACGACCCCACCGCAGCTTCCCTGCACCTGGGGCACCTGGTCCAGCTGCTGCTCATGCGTCGCCTGCAGCTGGCTGGACACCGCCCCTTCGGCCTGGTTGGCGGTGCTACCGGCCTGATCGGTGACCCCCGCCAGACCTCTGAGCGCGTGCTCAACTCCCGCGATGTAGTTGAGGGCTGGGTAAGCCGTCTGCGCGGCCAGATTGAGCGTTTCTTGTCCTTTGAGGGTGAGAACGGGGCCCAGATGGTCAATAACCTGGACTGGACCAGCGAACTATCTGCCATCGATTTTCTGCGCGAAATCGGTAAGAACTTCCGCGTGGGCACCATGATTAAAAAGGAAATCGTGGCTAAGCGCCTGAACTCTGAAGAGGGTATTTCCTACACTGAGTTCTCCTACCAGATTTTGCAGGGCAATGACTTCCTGGAACTCAACCGCCGCCACGGCGTGACCCTTCAGTGTGGTGGCTCCGATCAGTGGGGCAACCTGACCAGCGGTACCGAACTGGTACGCAAGGTCACCGGTAAGTCTGTCCACGCCCTGGGGACCCCGCTCATTACTAACTCTGATGGCACCAAGTTTGGTAAGTCTGAGGGTAACGCTATTTGGCTTGACCCCGAGATGTGCTCACCTTATGCCTTCTACCAGTTCTGGCTGAACACCGCTGATGCTGACGTAGCTGACCGTCTCAAGGTCTTCACCTTCAAGACCCGCGACGAAATTGCTGCCCTGCAGAAGTCTGTTGAAGAAGAGCCCTTCAAGCGCCTAGCCCAGAAGACCCTGGCCTACGAGGTGACCTCTCTGGTACACGGTGTTGAAGCTACCGAGAAGGTAATCGCTGCTTCTGAGGCTCTCTTCGGCAAGGGCGATTTCGCGGCCCTGGATGAGGCCACCCTTAAGGCCGCTACTGCCGAGCTGCCCCATGCAGTACTTTCAGCTGACCAGCTGGACATGGTGACTGTTCTGACCGAGACCGGCCTTTCTGCTTCTAAGTCCGAGGCCCGCCGTACCCTCAAGGAAGGCGGCGCTGCCATCAACAACGTCAAGGTACAGGGCGAGGACGCCGCCCTCACCGAGTCTGACCTGCTTCTTGGCAAGTACGCGGTAGTTCGCCGCGGCAAGAAGAACATGGCAGTCGTTGAGGTTGCCCAGTAAGTTCTGTTATTGAAAAGCAGGATCGCGCTGGATGGAGCCCAGCAGATTCCGAGCGCGCGAGGAAATAAATCTGCGGGCGAAATAGGCGTAAGCCTGGCCCTCACCCCCCCCGCCTTACGGCGGATTGCGTTCGCTCTTGTGTGCTCGCGCGCTCGCACCCGCTCACTTCATCGAGCCGGCAGCTTCGCTGCGAGCCTGCTTTTCCTTTACCTTGTATGCATGCCTCAGCAAGAACAGCTATTTAGCTATTTACACTGGTCAGAGCGGAAAAATGGGGGAAATCGGAGGTAGGGCAGGGTGAGGTTCTGCGAGGCTAGAAAAGTTTTTCAAAATATTTTTGAGAAAACTTAACCCGCTGTTTACTAGGGGAAACGCCTTTGCCTGAGTGGGTTTGGGTGGTGTTTTGAGGGGGAAAGGGGCCTATTCGGGTTGCATGCTCCAAAAAACCTGCGTAGAGTATTACGAGTCGCCACGGCACAGGGGAAACCCACCAAGCGACAAAACACCTAGTCACATAGCGAATTCAGGCCAAAGCCGGAACCGAGAAATCCCAACTCGCACGAGTGAGAGT
>NZ_SPQC01000069.1 GCF_004569295.1 Rothia nasimurium | reverse complement strand
TCGGCCAGTAGGCGTAGGGCTCTTGTTTTGAGTTCTTGGGGGTATTTGGTGGGCATGGGTGAAGTTCCTTTGCTCTTTTTTGTTTGTTTCCAATGTACGGGGTCGGAACTAAACCCAGTACATATCAGAGTGTGCCAGCACAGCATAGGCTAACTCTCTGTCCTACCCTCTCTCACTTCCACGTGGGTATCTTGGTATAAACCCATTCTTTTGTACACGTGTGGTAATGAGTCATTGAAGGGATTTTGCTGCTCGATAGATACCCATAAGGGGGGTGAGAGACTAGGGGCAGGGGGGCTTGTAGGCTACTTGCTTACTGGTTCGTGATAGGGGGGGGTGGTGAACTCGTTTTTAGGGTTCACCGCCCCCTCTCTTCCCTTAAGGGGTGAAGACCTAGGAGCAAGGCAAAAGAGGGGAAAAGATACGATGACACAGAAGAAGACGATGACAGCAACGGTAGGTAGTGGGCGGAAAGTGCGGGCGGTAGTAGCTGCGCTGGCCGCTGCCCTAGTGCTGATTGTAGGCCTTGTCCTGGCTGGTGGGTTTTTCTCTGGGTGGGTTATCAAGGATGGGCAGGTCTATGCCCCGTATCAGCTACGCCACCCGGATGCAACGGGTGAGGTCTTCGAGCAGGACGGCCAAGAATACTATGAGCCTGTCTATGGGTTCATGGCTGAGAATACTGACCCGACCGCTGGGTTCTCTACTCCGCCGGTGTTGAATCTGACCCCTACCCCTGTGCAGTGTACTGGTGAGGCTCTGGGTGAGGTGGTTCCTGAGCCTGGTTCGTGGGTGGTGCCGTCTTTGTCGGATGGGGCTGGTGGTGTAGCGAGGGGGTATTTTGCTGAGGGGTTGTTTTCTGATGGTATTCCCTCTGCTCCTGGTGGGGTGCTTTCAGCCTTGAGTGCGCCCCTTGGTACTCAAGGTAAGGCGTCTGTGCTGGCTGGGCATGTGAATATGGATTTCCCTGATGACCGGCTCTCGTCTTGGGGTTTGTTGCACTATATCGATGCGTGTGCGCATGTGTATATCACGGATGAGGCTGGTGTGACCCGGGAGTATCAGGTAGCGGTGATTGACACTATCGGGCAGGGGGAGACTGAGACCGACCCGAGTTTGTGGGGCTCTGCTGAGGCGACCCCTGATGAATGGGCTAAGTATGGGGCGGATGAGCTGGTGTGGCTCTTGACGTGTTCGGGTACTTTTGTGGGGGATTCTGGGGAGGGGAACACTTTTCTTTTCCCTTATACGGATAATCTGCGGGTAGGCCTCGTCCCCGTTGGCAGTTGAAGAATCATCAGAATCCTAGATTCATGTAGCAGTTCTACATGCGCGTAGAATAAACAGCAGCCTCTTTTCACAGGCTCACTCCACAAATCAACTTGTATCGAATCCGACGTTGTGGAGAGTGGGCTAGTTAGGAGGTGACGGGTATGTCTCGTAAGAAACGAGCGCAAAAAACAACCTGCACAGGTCTACAGTGGATGCTTCCCACTGCAAAACTTATGCAGGCTGTTGCTCGACTTATTGAGGTTATTATGCGGGTAGTTGACCACTTCGCATAGTAGGCCATACCAAGGGGCGGTTCTTGCAGGTAGCAACTGCAAGGGCTGCCCCTCTTACTTGTATCGGTAGCTAAAGTCTAACACCTCTGTGTGCCTGTTCGTGTCCCCTCTGCCTAAATTCGGTGAAGTTCTTTACGGTGGGAGCGAATGAGGAAATCAAGATTTCCTCGGAGCGGTTTGTGCCGGACTTCCCCCAGGCGCAGAACTTTTTCCAAGACCTCCGTGCTCAGGCGCAGGTACAGCGTTCACGTTTGGACTTTGTTGATAGGACTGAGCAGTGGGCAGGCTGGGTATCCTCTCGTTCGATTGAGCGCATGGAGTATGCCCAGTCGCATGGACAGGTCAAAGCGCTATCTGGTGATTTAGCGTTCGCCCGGCAAGAACTGGAAGAAGCTACGGGTGTGTTCAAGAGTGCTGTAGCGGAACGTGAGAACGCGATTGAGCGGGCGAAGGCCGAGCATGCCCAGCAGGGTTTGTTGAAGCGTGTCTTTGTGCCGAGCTATGCAGTGGTTGAAGCGGAGCGTGCTTTAGCCGTGGCGCAGAGTTCCCCGGTGGTTTCTGATGAAGCTGTGCAGCAGTGCGCTAATCGAGTGAGCGGTCTGGAATCTGAGATTGCAGGTTGGCAGTGTAAGGCTGATGAGGTGACGCAGCTCTTTGGGCAGGCACCGGTGCTAGCGGGCGAGCATAGCGCGGTACTGACGGACGAGGGACAGGTATCCTGCCCTAAGCTCTTTAGCGTGCGAAAGGACGCGCAGGCAAAGTTGAAGGATATGGAGCGCTCGGAACGGTTCTATACGTCTAAGGCGGGGCGAGTGAAGGTCTGGAAAGGTATGACGGATAGGTTTGTGAAGCCTGTGAAGCCGAAGGTTAAGCCAGTTCGTGCGTCGGTGCCGGAGCCTGGTTTTGCGGGTATGTCATTGGATTATGTGCAGCAGGTTCCGGATGATTATGGTTTAGTAATTGAATAATTATTTTCAATAATCTTAACATTTCAATAAAATTTAAATAGCTTCATACGGTGAAGTAAAAGTTTTAGAGGACTACCTATTTTAGGTAGTCCTCTAAAACTTTTACTCATGAATCTGTGGGTTTTTTTCCTTCCCAGAAATTTGTATCCCATAATAAAGAAAATCTTGAAATCATATGAATGCTGTAAAATATTGGCCCACATTCACTGCCGTACATCTCACCATTAGGGTCAGTTGATGCTATACCCCTAATACTAGCTATGTTTATAAAACATACGCATGCTAGTAAAGTAAATCCTAATAAGAAATCAACAAAAAATGCTAAAAATGATAGGGTTGTGAATAATAATATTGCCCATCCCCTAAAATTTCGACCAAGAAAAAATTCATGTGTCCCAAGATATCCTTGCCAGCAAGCAATCTGGTACGCTCTAGATTTTGTTCTTATTAATCTTTCATATCTGAAATTATCTAAATCACCATAATTAGGTACATATTTATCCATAATTACTGATTATACATAACGCAGAGAGAGGCATTCACAGCGAGGCGGGCAGCGAAGACCCCAGGAACGGAATTGGTAAGCTGCTTGACAGCTATATGAGTTGCCATATCCAGAAGTCCCGAAGCTGCATTCTCTGCCAATCCCCGCATCAGCGTAGTAGCAGCATCATGCCAGCGACCTTCTTTGATAAGGAAGACCGTACTAACAACCAAAGTGGGGGAAACCTTGAATCCCGTTGCACCTTCAATCACGCAAGTAGCATATTTGTTCCAGTCTTTGATAATAGCTGAAGTAGATGCTCCACGCTGGAGGCTGTAAAAACTCGAAGAGGTCGGTGCTATAGAGAGGGTTTTGTCATTCAGCATGGTAATTAATAAATCAATATCATGCTGCGTGAATCCAGCCAAAGAGGGGTTCTCTGGGTCTTTCACAAACCATTTACCAGAAGCGTCTTGAACAATAACTTCTGTAAACAGAAATTCAAAATCTTGAGCAATTTTTTCTTTTGTTTCTTCGTAATCAATTCCAGAATCAGCAAATACCTCTTCAGTTTTTGATTCACTTGAGGAAACAGAATGTGAATACCCTATATTAGTCTGAGCCATCGCTGGAGCAACTCCAGACATCGATAGCCCAAACGCTACCGCAAGAGACGCTAGAGAAACTCCAAACTTGCGAACCTTATCGCTGCACATAGCAAAAAACTCCATCGTAGAAACTACAACGTGACTTACGATACATAATAGCTTCAGCTAGCTCAGCTGACAAGGGGCGGCGGAAAAAAATTTTTGCGCTACTTCCCAGCTTTGTTGTAGCGAGTCCTTCCCGAGTGAGTAAGAGCAGACTTTGAACGATAGAGAACCAGCCCCTTAAAGCCCTGGTTCTTACCCTGCCCTGCGCCCTCTTCAACGACTTTTGCGCCGGGGTAGTGTTCCAGCGCCTTTTCTAGCGCAGGACGGAACAGCTCACGGAATTTCACCAAGTCTTGCGTCTGCGACCCGAACTGCGCCGCCAGCTGCTCCCAGCTCACGTAAAGCGGTTTAGAGAGACTAAGAGAGGAGGTAAGCGCATGAGCAAGCAGGGTAAAAAGGTAGCCCGCGAGCTCCGCAAGTGGCTAGCACCCACTGCGAAGCTACTACGGGCTATCGCTGACTTGGTAAACGCTTTCAACGGATAAGTACGAGTTGAAAACGTTCCATGTGCAGGGGCATCTCCTCGGTACTTAGCCGGTCTGAGGGGGTGCCCCGTTTTTGCTATGTGCCTAAGTCTACCTGAAAACCAGGGACACGAACAGGATTAGCTGGCTCGGATGGAACGGGCTATAGCTCTTACCTATTTACCCACTTCTACTAGCTTGTGTTTTCTGCCTGAAATAGCAAGGAACTTATGAGCAGAATAAGATAGAAGTACACCCTCTTTACGGCCCTCCACGGACTAAACCATGCCGAACTGCCGTTGAGAGAGACCAAGAAAAGGGGGTGAGCGTATGAGCAAGAGTAAGGGCATGAAAATAGCCCGCGAAGCTCGCAAGTGGCTGGAACCTATTGCGAAACTTCTACGGGCTATTGCCGAACTCTGGAACGCTATCGACAGCTAAGAGCACGATAAGCGTTTCCTTACGCTAGGGGCATCTCCTCAGTACTTAGCCGGTTCTGAGGCGGTGCCCCGCTTTGCTATGCACCTAAGTCTACCTGAAAACCAGGGACACGAACAGGCACACTTTTATCCAAGTGCCTTGCTCAAGGTTTCGTTGATAATGGCGGTCATATCCCGCTCCTGCTCAAAGGCCTGTTTGCGCAGCTGCTGGTATACCTCTTCATCAATGTTGAACGTAAATTTTCGGGTCGCTGCTGGTGGCTTGCGAAAGGTGCTCTCAGTTCGTGCAACCCCTCTCCCGCTGCTTTCTTTCTTGGTGGTGGCTCTTGCTAATTTCTTCGCTAAATCAGTCATGACTAGGTATTCCTTTCTAAACCATATATACATATATATGGCTATATGGTTTAAGAATTGAGGGCTTTTAAAGTTCTAGATAGTTCAGCAAACAGGTCTTGATACCCACCTAAATCCCCGCTGTGCGTATCGGAAAACCAGAAATTTTGTACCTGCTGTTTGTTGGGGACTTCTGAACTGAATACGGGTAGGTCTTGGGCTTCAATAGCTTCCTTGATAGCTGCATAGGTTTTAGTGGCCCGCTTATCCCAGTGACATAGGAAGAGGGCCGCTGGAGTATCGCCTACAGCTGCTAAGGTGCGCACGGCACGGTTGAAGTCCTCGGGGGCAACGGGTGAGGGGACGATAACGAAATCTGCTAGTTCGATAGCTTCATTGATAACGGCAGGGTCGCCCGGTGGAGTATCAATGAACACCCATTCCTCGGTTGCTTTAGCAAGGGTGCGTGAGAGCATCACGCGATTTACGGGTGTGACCGTATAGCGGCGGATAGGTTCGCCGTTTTCTTCGGCCACTTCTTTCCATTGGGTCGCTGACCCCTGGGGGTCTGCGTCAATGACGAGGGCGCTGTGGCCGCCGCGTCCGGCTGCCTCAGCTAGAAGCATGGCTGTGGTGGTTTTAGCTGCACCGCCTTTGGTGGTGGCAATGGTGATAATCATGTTGTGCCTTTCGGTCTAACAAGGTGTAAACCATATTACTGTATATATGGTTGTATGGTTAGAAATATGTCTTTTACTTGCGTAAACGCTGGATAGTCCACCGGCTCACCCCGTGCAACTGAGCAACCTGTTTGACGGACATACCAGCTTCAAGTGCAGCTAGAGCCGCTTGCTCGGCGTCCTCAGAGAGCTTTTTAGGCCGTCCACCTACCCGCCCCTGTGCCCGTGCGTGAGCTAGTCCGACTCGGGTTCTTTCAACGAGTAAATCGCGTTCCCAGTCTGCAAGGACACCGGCAATGTTGAGAAACATCCGCCCGCCAGGGGTTGAAGAATCTAACCCAACGTCAAGGGCTAATACGTTTATCTCGCGCTCTGAAAGCTCCTTGATGGTTGCCAGGGTGTCGGCCGCTGACCGCCCTAGCCGGTCAAGTCTGGTGACTGCCAGAGTGTCGCCAGGACGTAGGAAGTCAAGGACGGACGTTAGGCCAGGACGCAACGCCTTAGCTCCACTGGCTATATCGCTGTAAATCTTCTGACACCCCTCAGCTGTGAGAGTGTCAGCCTGAGCTTTTAGGCTCTCTTCCTGCGCTGGGGTTGAAACACGCGCGTAGCCAACTTTCATAGCTAGTCTTTCTTCTTGGGGCGACCTGGCCCCGTGAACTGCTCGGTGAACCACTTTTCAATCGTGGCCGGCTCCCATAGGGATTCTTCTTTGCCGTTTTTGCCGATAGCTACGGCGTCCGGCTCCGGGAGGGTATAGCGCGATACGGCGGCCGGGTCTTTGCTCCAAAGATGGGCGATACCGCTGCGCTTGAGAAGTTCACGGGGCATAGTCGTTAGCTGTCCTTTTTGCCTAGATTGTAATATCGGTGAGCTAGGTAGCCTGCTGCTGCGGCTATCAGTAGTGGGGTAAGAGCCTGTGAAAGAACCGCGCTCAGTGCTGCGGTGGTGGCCGCAAGGGTGAACCAGTGTCCTGCGCGGGTGTAGTCATTAGCCTTTTCCATGTTTAGCTCCTGTTCTAAACTGGTAGGGGAGGGTGGGGGCTTGTGTCCCCACCCGGTATAGGTTCAGCTATTTCTTTTTGCTGTTCCTCTTCTTGCTGGTGGCCTTATGTGCTTTGCGGGCTGTGAGGCCACCGGCAATGATTGCTATAGCTGAGACAATTTGAAAGAAGCCGTTACCGAAGTTGGCGACTATCTCAGATAGCTTGTGTAGGTTATCCATAACCTTTTTCCTTTCGGTTGTTCTCGATTCTCTATGCGGTTTCTATAAACATCACCTCCTTGTTGTGATAGTTCTAGTCTACTGAAAAAACCCAAAAATATCAATAAAAATGACAATATATGTGTAGATTTTTTGAACCATACAACCATATAACCATACATGCGGTTATGTGAGTGGTGCAAAAACACTCGGTTTTGCACCACAGGCTAGGGTGCCCCAGAGTGGGGGGGTGAAAATACCTCAAGCATGGTGCAAAACTAGGGGGCAAAACTAAGTGGTGCAAAACTGGATGTGTTCAGCGGTTTTTGCCCCTTATTGTCCTAAGCCTGCTCCCTGCCCACCTCCCAACTAGCCATAACGAACATTCCCTAACTCCCTGCTTACCTCCAACAACCTCACCCGCCCCTAGGTGAGCACAGACCCCCCCGCCTATGCCTCTGAGTCTTAAGCCTCTTCCCTTACCCCTTTCGTACTGGCCCACGGACTTCCAGGGCAAGCAAAAACCCCGCCCTCTGTCGCGTTCTGCGCGTCAAAGAGGGCGGGGTTTTTGCGCGGCAGCCGGTCAAGCGCGGCGCTTGCGCGGGGGTGTGGGGGCGGCGTCAGCCCCCACGGTTAGGATGTTGGTGGAGAATGGCGTCACGGATTTCTGAAATAATCCCTGCGATACCCCCGAGTCCTAGTGCAACTCCTAGAAGTTGAAAATTCTGGAGACCTTCACCCTGTATAAGAGCTATTCCTGCCAAAATCATCGCTATGTAAGAGAGAGTTCGCTGGGTTCGATGCTGTCCTAAATAACGATTCCGCACGCTTGTAGTCCTCCTACGCCCGATAGTGCCTTGGCAATGTCGATAATCTCTTGCTGTGCTGTGCGGTCTGC
>NZ_SPQC01000068.1 GCF_004569295.1 Rothia nasimurium | reverse complement strand
CTTCAGGGCCTGGGTGGCGATGTAGTAGGGGTGCTCGCTCACGGGCAGCTCGACGAACTCCACCAGGGACGAGTCGGGTGAGGTTCCGGAGATGACCAGCCCGGCTTCTTCCAGCTGCTGGCGGTAGTCGTTGTTGACCTCGTAGCGGTGGCGGTGGCGTTCTGCTACCTCGGTTGCCCCATAGACGCTTTCGGCCAGTGAACCTGCTGCCAGGGTTGCCGGGTAGAGACCCAGGCGCATGGTACCGCCCAGGTCACCTGCGCCGCCCACGAAGGCCTTCTGCTCTTCGATGGTGGCGATCAGCGGGGATGCGGTCTCGGGGTCGAACTCGGTCGATGAGGCGTCCTTGATGCCGAGCACGTTGCGGGCGTATTCAAGCACCATGGACTGCAAACCTAGGCAGATGCCCAGGGTGGGAATCTTGTTTTCGCGGGCGTGGCGCAGGGCGCCAATCTTACCGTCGAGGCCACGGATGCCGAAGCCGCCGGGCACGAGAATGGCGTCCATGCCGCGCAGCTGGTGGGCGGCGTCCTCCCGGCTCGCACAGAGGTCGGCGGCAACCCACTTGATGTTGACCTTAGCGTCGTTGGCAAAGCCGCCGGCGCGCAGAGCCTCGGTAACCGACAGGTAAGCGTCGGGTAGGTCGATGTACTTACCGACCAAAGCAACGTTAACCTCGGTCTTGGGGGTGTGGACGGCGCTCAGCAGCTTATCCCACGGGGTGAAGTCAACGGGGTTAGCGTCGATGCCCAGGTAGTCCAGGATGTAGGCGTCGAGGTTCTGGCTGTGCAGGGTCTTGGGGATGTCGTAGATGCTGGGGGCGTCAGCGCAGGAGATGACGGCCTCGGGCTCTACGTCGCAGGCGTGACCAATCTTAATCTTGTGTGACTCGGGCACCTCGCGTTCGCAGCGCAGGATCAAGCCATCGGGAATAATACCCAGGCCACGCAGGGCGGCAACGGAGTGCTGGGTGGGCTTGGTCTTCAGCTCACCAGACGGCCCGATGAAGGGCACCAGAGACACATGCAGGAAGAAGACGTTGCGGCGCCCCACATCGCGACGGACCTGGCGGGCGGCTTCGAGGAAGGGCAGGGATTCGATGTCGCCCACGGTGCCACCGATTTCGGTGATGATGATGTCGGGGGCGTTTTCGCCTTCGGCGGGAAGGCGCATGCGGCGCTTAATTTCGTCGGTGATATGGGGAATGACCTGTACAGTATCGCCCAGGTATTCACCGCGGCGTTCCTTAGCGATGACATGGGAGTAAACCTGACCGGTGGTGACGTTAGCTGCCTGGGAGAGGTTCTCATCGAGGAAGCGTTCGTAGTGGCCGATGTCGAGGTCGGTTTCTGCCCCGTCGTCGGTGACAAAAACTTCACCGTGCTGGAAGGGATTCATGGTGCCGGGATCGACGTTGAGATAGGGATCGAGCTTCTGCATGGTCACTGAGAGACCGCGGGAGCGAAGAAGTCGTCCGAGAGATGAGGCTGAAAGGCCTTTGCCGAGAGATGAGGCTACGCCGCCGGTGACGAAAATCTGGCGGGTGACTTTACCGTTGTTTGATGCGTTTGTATCTACCACGGAATTCCAGCCTATCACCGTTTCTGTTTCGCGCGTGTAAACACTGTGGGGCAGGGCCCGGTGGGCGGACGCCTGCCCCGGCT
Organism: Rothia nasimurium; assembly: GCF_004569295.1. Taxonomy (GTDB): domain Bacteria; phylum Actinomycetota; class Actinomycetes; order Actinomycetales; family Micrococcaceae; genus Rothia; species Rothia nasimurium_B. The sequence goes on along the minus strand of NZ_SPQC01000068.1, from coordinate 6,473 downwards.
TCTGCGGGCAGGTAGGGAACCTGCCCGGGGCTAGATCTGGCCGGCGTCGACCAGGAGTTCCCGGGCATGTTCCTGGGCTGCTGCCGACTGGTCGTGGCCAGAGAGCATGCGGGCAAGCTCTACGACTCGTTCCTCGGGTGTGAGAACCTGCACACGAGAAAGGGAACCGTCATCGTTTTTGCGCACCAGGATGTGCTGGTCGGCAAAGGCAGCTACCTGGGGCAGGTGGGTGACTACCAGTACCTGCACGTTCTTGGCGAGCATGGCCAGACGGCGGCCGATTTCGATGGCTGCTTTACCGCCGACGCCGGAGTCCACCTCGTCAAAGATGAAGGTGGGCACGGGGTCTACCTCTGAGAGCACCACTTCGAGGGCCAGCATCACGCGGGAAAGCTCACCACCCGAGGCGCCCTTGCCCAGGGGGCGGGGGACGGCCTGAGTGTGGGGAGCCAGCATGAAAGTCACCGCGTCCTTACCGTAGCGGTGGAACTTCTCGGTTTCTTCTACTTCAACCACCAGCGAGGCGTTCGGCATGGCCAGGGCTGAGAGTTCTTCGCTGACGGCCGCTGCCAGTTTGCGGGCAGCCTTGGTGCGCAGGTCGGTGAGCTCCGCAGCCTGCTCCCCCAGAGTCTCGCGCAGCTGGCGCAGCTCGGCTTCCAGGGCCTCCTGGCGGGCCGGATCGTCGGAGAGGGTTTCCAGGCGGGTCCGAGATTCTTCTGCCCAGGCCAGCACCTCGGCAATATCAGCCCCGTACTTGCGGGTCAGGCTCTTGAGCTGGGCCCGGCGGTGCTCGACCTCAGCGAGGCGTTCCGGCCCCTCGGTATCTAGCCCTGAGGTGTAGGCCGAGATTTCTTCGGTAATGTCGGTCACATGAATCAGGGCCTCATTCAGCCGTCCAGCGAGAGCTGCCAGGTCGGCGTCCGCATCTGCTTCTGCGGCCAGGGCGGTGCGGGCGGCATCGAGCAGCTCCAGCACGTTGGGCTCGTCCGCGTCCCCGTATTCGGTGCCCGACAGAGCGGCGGACGCCGTCGCCGCAGCTAGACGCAGGGACTCAACGTTGGCCAGTTTTTGGCTTTCTGCCCGCAGGGACTCATCTTCGCCCTCGGCAGGCTGCACCGAATCAATTTCTGCCAGAGCCCCCTGCAGGGTCTGGGCTTCCAGCGCGCGGGCGCGGGTATTTTCGCGGACGTCGCGAAGTTCTCCGGCAGTCTGACGGTAGCGCTCGTAGTTGACGGTGTAGGCCGCCAAAAGCTTTTCAAGTTTTTTCCCAGCGTAGGAGTCCAAAGCGTGACGCTGTTCGGCGGCATCCTTGAGACGCAGCTGGTCGGACTGGCCGTGGAGCGCAACCAGGGTATGACCGATATCTGCCAGCGTGCCGATAGGGGCAGAAACACCACCCACGTGGGCGCGGGAGCGACCGGCGGCACTGACGGTGCGGGCCAGAAGCAGCTCAGCAGAACCGCCGTCAAGCTCCTCAACCGAACCACCGGCGTCCTCGGCCAGGACCAGGGCGCGGTGCCCCTGAGGCAGGCGGATGACGGCCTCAGCCAAGGCGTTCTTAGCGCCGTTGCGCACGCTAGAGGCATCGGAGCGAGCGCCCAGCAACATACCCAGAGCCGTCACGACCATGGTTTTACCGGCACCCGTCTCGCCGGTCAGTACCGAGAAGCCGGGTTCAAGAGGCAGGCGGGCATCGGTAATAACGCCCAAATCGCGCAGGTGGATTTCTTCAATCACGTGAGAAAACTTTCTAGACGAGGTTAGTCGTTACGGATGACGGTCAGGGCACTGGTCGCAGGCCCGGGAGTGTGGGGGCCGCGCCAGCCCGCAATAGGCAGCTCGAACTTCTTGACCAGGCGCTCTGAGAAGGGGGCCGGGTGCATACGGGCCAGACGGACGGGCTTGGACGAGCGGGTCACCTCGACGCGGGCCCCGGGAGGCAGGTCGCGGGTACGGCGTCCATCGCACCAGAGCACACCTTCTGGCCCGTTGGCGGAGATCAGCTCTACCGCCATCATCGAAGTCGGTGCGGTCACCAGGGGGCGGGCAAAAAGAGCGTGGGCCGAGAGGGGCACCATCAGCATAGCCTCAACGCTGGGCCAGACGACCGGGCCGCCGCCAGAGAACGCGTAGGCGGTCGACCCGGTCGGGGTTGCCAGCACCACGCCGTCACAGCCAAAGGACGAGAGCGGGCGCCGGTCTACCTCAATGACCACTTCGATCATTTTTTCGCGGTTGCCCTTTTCAACACTGGCCTCGTTGAGGGCCCAGGTTTCAAGAATTTTCTGGCTGCCGTCCCAGACCTTCACGTCAATCGCCATGCGCTCTTCGACCGTGTAGTCACCAGAGACCACTCGCTCAACGGTTTCGGTCAGGTCGAACTCTTCGGCCTCTGCAAGAAACCCTACGTGGCCAAGGTTGACGCCGATGAGGGGTATCTGGGTGTGGCGAATCATCTCGGCGGCGCGCAGAATCGACCCGTCACCGCCTAACACCATACCCAGCTCGATGTCTTTGAGCGCCACAGACTCGTGGGCCACCGCCACGGGGACGGGGTTCTCCCATTTTTCGGTCAGGGCTTCCAGGTCAGCGCGGTTCATCACGGGCACCAGGCCAGCCCGGTGCAGCTGCGTGCAGGTAGCACGAGCAGCGTTGCGGGCTTCAAGACGGCCGGTATGGGCGAAGACAAGAATATTGCGCTCCCCCGGCGTCTTGGTCTGCTGGGGTGTGAGGGCGGTGTCAGGTGTTTCGTTCACACTTTTAGGCTAGCTGACCGTAGGCGGTTTTGCTGTTTTTCTTAGGCCCAACACACCGAATTTTTCGAATATTTATTCGACTTTGGTGTCTTATGGAGTGGGAGAAGCTGCATCAGGCTTGCGGCACCATAAGAAGAATTCTACGTTGCCGTCCTGCCCTGGCAGGGGGCTTTCCTGTTCCCCCAGCACGAGCAGTCCGGCGTCCTGCGCTGCTGCGCGGACGGACGCCACGGCGTCCGCTCTCACCTCGGGGTCGGTCACCACCCCGCCCTTGCCGATACGGGCCGGGCCCACCTCAAACTGGGGTTTGACCATCAGCAGCAGGTCCCCGCCTACAGCCGTTGCCTGAGCCAGCGGCTCAACGACCTTGGTCAGGGAGATAAAGCTCAGGTCTGAGACCGTCAGGGCTACCTGCCCGCCGATATCCTCGGGGCTCATGTGCCGTACGTTCATGCCCTCGTAGACGTCAACGGCCGGGTGGTTCCGAATCTGCTCGACCAACTGGTCGTGCCCCACATCGACCGCCGCAACCCGGCTGGCACCCCGGCGCAGGAGCACGTCGGTAAAGCCGCCGGTAGAGGCGCCTGCGTCTAAACAGAATTTACCGGCAACGGTGATCTCGGGGAAGGCGTCCAGGGCCCCAGCCAGCTTGTGCCCGGCGCGGCTCACGTACTCGGTCAGCTCGCTGCGGCGGACGCGGACGTGGTCCCCCTCCTTCAGCTTTTGGGCTGGCTTCGTCACGGTACGGCCGTTCACGCTGATGTGCCCGCCCTCAACCATCTTGGCTGCCAGTGTGCGGGAGCGGGCAATCTTTGCCTGCATCATGTACTGGTCCAGTCGCATGTTCTTCCTTCCCGCTCCGTACTCGGCTCTAGCAGCTTGAATCTAGGTCTTCTTTGAGGGCGGACGCCAGCTGGCCCAGCCTCTCGATACGTTCGGTAGCTTCCAGGGCCAGGGCAACTGTCAGCGCCGCCTCGAACTCGGGGTCGAGGGCCTCAGTTTCTTCAATTGGTGCCCCCGAAACGGCCTTTTCTTCGAGGCCCTGGGCGGCCTCGTCCGTTCCCTTAGCCACGGTACACCTGGCTAGGAACAAACGGGGCGGACGCATCGGGGTGGGCAGCCCACCAGGCTGCGCAGGCCACACGCCAGCTATCAATCTCGCTGCCCTCGCCGGTGATGGTGAGTTCAGTGTCGGTTGCCTCAGCGCACCAGCCGGCGCCCCGAGCGCTCATACCGGTTGCGGTAGCCTGCACCTGAATCTGGGGGTAGTCCTCAAAGAAACCCGCGAGGTCTTCCAGAATATAGGTGGGACGCTCCACCGGAATAGCTGCCAGAATGCTCTGGTAGGTCTCTACCCCGGTCATGACCATGGCCGTCGCCATCGCAGCCCGGTTACCGCCCTGGATATCGGTATCTAGGCGGTCGCCCACCACCACAGGACGCTGAGAGTTCAGCTTCTGGGCAGCGGTCACAAAAATAGGTGACTCCGGCTTACCCGCCACCTGCGGGGTGCGCCCGGTAGCCGTAGCCACAGCCCCCACCAGGGTGCCGTTGCCAGGAGCGATGCCGCGTTCCTTAGGGATGGTGAAATCGGTATTCGAGGCGACCCACAGCACCTTCTCATCGGCCAGGGTGTAGGCAGCTTCAGCGAGATCTTCCCACATAATCTTGGGGTTGAAGCCCTGGGCCACTGCTACCGGTTCGTCAGCCTGGCTGGTAACGGGGGTTAGCCCGGCAGCCGCCACGCAATCGGCGAGAGCCTGCGCCCCGGTAATGAGCACCTTGGCCCCGGCAGGGAGCTGGGCTTTCAGCAGTTCGGCCGCAGCCTGGGCTGAGCTAATCACGTGGTCAGCATCGGTATTGACGCCGAGTTCCACCAGGTGATCGGCTACGGCCTGGACGCTGCGCGAGGCATTGTTGGTCACGAAGGCTACCGGCACCCCGGCGTCCTGTGCCCTGTTCAGAGCCTCCGGGGCACCGTCAATAGCGAAGGGCCCGGCGTAGACAACGCCATCAAGGTCAGAGAGAATAGCGTCGTGGGCTGCCAACAGCATTAGTCGCGGTCCCCCTCAGCGGCTTCGTCAGATAGTTCAAACAGGGCTTCTTCTTCTGCCTGGTCTTCACTCACTACGGTTTCAGCGGTCGTCAGGGTTTCGTCGACCTCAAAAAGGGCGCCATCTTCGTTTGCTTCTGGCTCTTCTACGGTTACTGCGTCGGTAGCCTCAGTTTCGGTGACGTCAGCAGCGTCTGCTTCTGTGCCTGCCTCTGCAGCTTCAGCAGCCGGTGCCTGGCCTTCAGCAGCTTCAAGGTCAACGGAGGGCTCTTCGGGTTCAAGCAGGTCCTGCTCAGTGAAAATATCGAAGATTTCAGGTTCAACAAAGTCACCCTGGCCTAGAGCGGCTTCGGTCATCAGGGCAAGACGGGCCCAGCGGGCTGCTTCCTTGCTACGTCCGTCCTGCTCCAGCAGTTCAGCGTAGGTGTTGAAGAGGCGGGGTGAGTAGTCGAACCCGCGCTTGGGGTTCAGCTCAGGGATCTCAAGTGCCTTCAGAGCCTTCTTCAGCTCGCCCTGGTCGCTGTAGATACCGGAGACAACGATAGCGACCTCAGAGCGGACGGCCGCAGGTACCTCTTCGTTCTTCGCTTCTTCAGCCAAGGTCAGGGCCTTTTCGATACGTCCCAGGGCACGCTCGCAGTCCACGAGCAGCGCCAGGTGCTCGTTGGAGCCCGAGATACGGCGGTGGGTGCGCAGCTCACGCAGAGCCAGTTCAAAGTCCTCTGCAGCGTAGGCTGCGATACCGACGACCTCGCGGACGACGCCGATTCGGCCTGCGCGCTTTGAGGCAGCAACAGCGTGTTCTAGGGCAAAGTCGGGGTCAATATCGAGGTAACGGCCGACCATGACCAGGTGCTTGGCTACGGTATCTGCGTTCTGAGCTTCTAGCTGACGCAGAGCACGCAAGGTCCAGTTTTCGAGTTCTTTACCGGTGACGTCGGTGTCGATTTCTGGTGCGTTCTTTGACGGACGGTAGTCACCGCTGGGGTTCTGTGCCTCAGCAGTAAAGTTTCGGTCTTTGCGTTCCCCCTGGTAGCCACGCTTGTTCTGGTCGCGGTCGAAGTTCTTGCGGGGGCCATTACCCTTACGGTCGAAGGAGCGTTCGCCACGGCCGTTGCCATTGTTTTTACGCTCGTCGAAGCGCTTGCTACCGCCGCGGTTCTTGTCAAAGGGCTTCTTCTTGTCGCCGTAGGGGCGGTCACCGTCGCGCTTGGTGTAGCCGCCTTCGTTACGGTCGGAGCAGTCGCTACGGTAGGGGCGTGAGGAGTTACGGTCGTTGTTCTTCTTGTAGCCACCGCGGTTTTTATCAGAGTGGTTACGTGAGTATTCAGCCAAGTGAGCTCCTCTATGGTGTTTGTGGTGGGGGTTGGGTTCTTTTCTGCCCTGTTTTTAATGCTAGGTTCTAGTCTATCTGGCTTGGGGTACCTTGCGTAGGGGCTGCCTGGTCTTACCGGTGCGTTTTCAGGCACACAACTCCACGCTTGCCCGTCGCTTTAAAACAAAAAGAGCCTGAGCTATCAAGCTCAGGCTTTTTCTGTATCCCAATCAAAAACCGGCAGTAACCTACTCTCCCACACCGTCACCAGTGCAGTACCATCGGCGCAAAGAGCCTTAACTTCCGGGTTCGGAATGGAACCGGGTGTTTCCCTCTCGCTATAACCACC
>NZ_SPQC01000067.1 GCF_004569295.1 Rothia nasimurium | reverse complement strand
CGCCCGGCCCGCCCAGGTGCAAGCATCTGAGGCTACGTTTCACATTGTGGCGCGTGTTGAGCTCTGTTACGGACACCGGCGGGTTCCGGTCAGTTTTACCCACAGCGTCACACTCGTAACCGGCCGAAATACCGCGTCATACTCTTGCCCAGTTCCAACAAACGCCCCTAGCGTTGAAAGCGTTAACCATCCAGAGCGACCGAGAGACTTGGCTCAACGACGTCGCAGCAACCTCCCTATACCAGGGGTCGGTGCTAACGCCAAGAGACGATGGAGAAAGCATGAGCGCACCCACGCTAGAACGCACCCCCACCACCCTCACCGCCTGCGAAATTGACTTCAATGCCGTCGGCAAGACCTTCATCGGCGAGCGCGGGGAGACCCGAACCGTCCTTGAAAACGTTTCTTTTACCGCCTACCCCGGTGAGATTATTTCGATTATTGGTTCCTCGGGCTGCGGCAAGTCGACCCTCTTGCGGGCTGCTGCCGGCCTGGGGGCAGCGACCGCCGGTACCGTCACGATTGACGGTAGCCCGGTACGGGGTCTCGATTCCCGTGTGGCTATTGGTTTCCAGGAGCCGCGCCTGCTGCCCTGGCGCACCGTTGAGAAGAACGTGACGCTGGGTCTGCCCAAGGGTATCCCCAAGGACGTTGCCCGCGAGCAGGTTGCTCGCTTTCTGGACGTTGTGGGGCTGGCAGACTACGCCCAGCACCGCCCCCGTGAGATTTCCGGTGGCATGGCTCAGCGCGCGTCCCTGGCCCGGGCGCTGGCGCGGAACCCCGGCGTCCTTCTGCTCGATGAGCCCTTCGGCGCCCTTGATGCCCTAACCCGCATCAACATGCAGGATCTGCTGCTCGATATTCATGCCCACGACCCGGCCACCGTCCTGCTGGTCACCCACGACGTGGAAGAAGCCCTCTATCTCTCAGACCGGGTGATTGTGCTGGGTAAGCCGGACCCCGCCGCACCCGCGACGATTGCCCGCATTGTTGAGGTGCCCGATCACCGCCCGCGCGACCGCGGCAACCCGGCACTATCGTCCCTGCGCAAAGAACTTTTGGCCGAACTCGGCGTTGAAGAACACTAGGAAGACACATGTCACTCATTTCTCGTCTCACCACTACCTCTGCCCTGCTCGCAACCGGCACCCTACTACTAACCGGGTGCCTGGCAGGGGAAAACGCTTCTACCGCCGACACTTCTACCGCAGCGGGAGACACCACCGTCACCATCGACTACGCCACCTACAACCCGCTCTCCCTGATTATCAAAGAAAAGGGCTGGCTTGAGACCGCCCTGGAAGAGCAGGGTAAGGACGTCGAGTGGGTACAGTCAGCCGGTTCGAACAAGGCTAATGAGGCCCTGCGCTCCGGTGCGATTGACGTGGGTTCCACCGCGGGCTCAGCTGCCCTGCTGGCTCGCTCCAACGGCTCCTCTATTCAGGTGATTGACCTCTACTCCCAGCCCGAGTGGTCCGCTCTGGTGACCCGCACCGACACCGGTATCTCATCGGTGAAAGACCTGGCGGGTAAAAAGGTAGCTGTCACCAAGGGCACCGACCCCTACTTCTTCCTACTCCAAGCTCTTGAAGAAGCAGGTGTGTCACCCGCTGAGGTCACTATCGAGCAGCTCCAGCACGCCGACGGCCGCACCGCCCTCAACCAGGGCACCGTAGACGCCTGGAGCGGCCTTGACCCCATCATGGCCAGCGCCGAAATTGAGGACGGCAACACCCTCTTCTACCGCAACATCGACTTCAACACCTACGGCTTCTTGAACGCCACTGAGGATTTCATCGAGAGTGACCCCGAAGCCGCCCAGACCATCGTTGACGTCTACGAATATGCCCGTGACTGGGCACTCGCCAACGAAGAAGAGGCCGTGCAGATTCTGGCGGACGGCTCCGGAATTGAGCTTGAAACCGCCCAGGTCGTCTGGGACCGCACCTACCTGGATATCGATAACGTACCCGGTGACAAGCAGCTCGCCGTGCTGGAGAAGGTCGGCCCCTACCTGGTTGAATCCGGCGACGTTGCCGCACAAGGCGAAGTAGACACCGCCCTGGGCAGCATCGTCAACGACACCTTTGCCCAGAAGGCCGACCCCGCCCGCATTTCAACCCTGGTGGCTGAGTAATCATGTCAGTTACCTCTGATTTCACCACCCAACCGGCAACCCGCCGCCTGGCGCGCACCGAAACACCGGCGTCCGCGAAGGTACCCCGCCGCCCCCTACTTACCCGCCGCTGGGCACCCTGGCTTGGCGCCTTGCTCCCCCTGGTTCTACTGGCGCTCTGGCAGTACCTGAGCACCGCCGGGGTCTTTAGCGCGGTGCAGCTCCCTGCCCCTTCGAAGGTGGTTGCTGCTGCCCTTGATTTGGCAGGACGCGGGCAGCTCGGCCTGCACGTTGCTATCTCGACCCAGCGCGTGGTTCTGGGCTTCAGCATCGGGGCTATCCTCGGGCTGGTGCTCGGAGCCTGGGTAGGGCTCTCCCGCTGGGCTCAGGTGCTCGCTGCCCCCACCATCGGCGCCCTACGCGCTGTACCGTCGCTGGCCTGGGTGCCGCTGCTGCTGCTCTGGATCGGCATCGGTGAGAACTCCAAGGTCACCCTCATCGCTATCGGAGCCTTCTTCCCCGTCTACACCACCGTCTCGGCGGCCCTAGCCCACGTGGATCCCAAGCTGGTTGAAGCGGCCCGCACCTTCGGCGTCCGCGGCATCAACCTCTTTACCACCGTGCAGCTACCTGCCGTTCTGCCCGCTGTGGTCTCGGGTCTGAGGCTGGCCCTGGCGCAGGCCTGGCTCTTCCTGGTCGCCGCCGAACTGCTCGGTGCTTCGATGGGACTGGGCTTCCTGCTCACCGACTCCCAGAACAATGGCCGCACCGACCGCCTGCTCCTGGCCATCGTCCTGCTCGCTATCCTGGGTAAAATCACCGACGCCCTGCTGGGTGTGTTCGAACGCTGGGTCAAGGCCCGGTTCCCGAGCAACTAGAAGAAGGGGCGGGAGGTTCGTCTCTCACCCTTGAATGTAACGCTAAGTGCCATCAGCGCGAACGGTTCTCGTGCAGATGGCATTTCCCGCCACACTCAAGGACAGCTGGGCGGATGAGCGCACGGGGGCAGAGGACGGACGCGCGTCACGCGGCGTCATAAACGTTAAGGGGCGTCACGGTTTAGTAACAGTGGGGTGTAGGTGCTTACCCTGAAAGAGATTTTGTCCATCACGAGCGATACGAGAGACCTGGCTCTACGACGATCGCAGCAACCACGCCGAACAAGCCGCCCACGGGCGTCCTGCGAGAACCGGCGCCGGTGCTACAGCCAGCTACCGATGGGAGATACCCTTGAGCGCACCTGCCGACTTCGTGTACACCGACCCCTTCAATCCCACGCCCAACCCGGCGCTCATCTCAGACGAGGCCCGAATCCAGTTCTGGGCTGACCAAGCTAAAGCCCGCCTGACCTGGGGTGAGATGTTTGACGAAGCAACCCCTCACACCTTCGCTAAGCCGCAGAGCCTGGGCCTCGATGATGAGGGTATCGAGCAGTTCACCGTGCCCGAGATTAAGTGGTTCGAGGGCGGCAAACTCAACGTTGCCTACAACTGCGTAGACCGCCACGTCGAAGCGGGTAAGGGCGATAAGGTGGCCCTCTACTTCGAGGGTGAACCCGGTGACCGCGAGGCCATTACCTATGCCGAGCTACAGCGTCGTATCGCTAAGGCAGCCCACGGCCTGGAGAAACTGGGCGTCGGCAAGGGTGACCGTGTGGTGATTTACCTGCCGGTGATTCCCGAAACCATCATCTTCACGCTTGCCTGCGCCCGCATTGGCGCTATCCACTCCCTAGTCTTCGGCGGCTTCTCAGCCGAGGCCCTGAAGTTCCGAGTGGAAGACACCGGCGCTAAGGTGCTCATTACCACCGACGGGCAGAACCGCCGCGGCACCGTGGTCCCGGTTAAGGCGACCGCCGACGAAGCCTGCTCAGGTGAGAACAATATCGAGCACGTCATTGTGGTTGACCGCACCGCTGGCACGCCCGAAGCCCACGCCGCTGTGCCCTGGACCGAGGGTCGCGACGTCTGGTACCACGACCTAGTCGATAACCTGCCCGACACCCACGATTACCAGCTCTTTGACGCTGAAACCCCGCTCTTTATCATCTACACCTCCGGTACCACCGGTAAGCCCAAGGGTCTGGTGCACACGTCCGCTGGCTACCTGACCCAGGTTGCCTACACTCACGCCCTGCTCTTTGACCTGCTCCCCGAGATTGAGGACGAGCGCGGTCAGCGCCGCGTAGACGAGCTGGCGACCGTCAATGACCCCGCCAAGGTCGAGAACACCGTTCACTGGTGCACCGCCGACCTGGCCTGGGTCACCGCCCACACCTACGCAATCTACGGGCCGCTGCTCAACGGCGTCACCGAGGTGATCTACGAGGGCACCCCCAACACCCCCACCTTCGAGCGCCATTTTGAGGTGCTTGAACGCTACGGGGTGACCAACTACTACACTGCCCCCACCCTGGTTCGCTCCCTCATGGGTGCCTTCCCCGACGGTCCATCCGCTGGCAAGTACGACCTCTCATCGGTGCGCCTGCTGGGGTCGGTGGGCGAGTCCATCAACCCCGAGGCCTGGCGGTGGCTACGCACGCACGTGGGCGGGGGCACCGCGTCCTTCATCGACACCTGGTGGCAGTCCGAGACGGGCTCGACCGTATGCTCGCCGCGTCCGCACGACCCCCAGTTCGCGCCCGCTGGCACCTTCGCGGACGACGCGCCCCACACCGCGTCCAAGCCCGGCTGTGCGACCCGGGCGGTTCCGGGTATCTCAACCCGCGTGGTCGACGAGCACGGGGCCGACGTTGAGCCCGGCCTGCAGGGCTTCATTGTGGTCGATAAGATTGGCCCGTCCATGGCTCGCACGGTCTGGGGCAGCCCCCAGCGCTACCTCGATTCCTACTGGCGCCACTACGGCGAGCGCGGCTGGTTCATGGCCGGTGACGGCGCCAAGGTCGATGACGAGGGCGATGTCTATATTTTGGGCCGTATCGACGATGTTATTAACATTTCGGGCCACCGCCTGTCGACCATTGAGATTGAGTCTGCTCTGGTCACGCATGAGGCTGTGGTGGAGGCCGGGGTCTGCCCGGTGGAGGACAAGCTGACCGGCCATCAGGCGGTTGCCTATGTGACCCTCTCTGAGGCCGGCCGCACCTTGAGCGCCGAAGAGTTGAAGGTGGCGCTGACCGAGCATATCCGCCACGAAATTGGGCCGATTGCCAAGCCCAAGGACGTCATCGCCGTAGCCGATATCCCCAAGACCCGGTCGGGTAAGATTACCCGCCGCCTGCTCGGGGAGCTCTACCAGGGCCGGTCACTGGGCGATACCTCCTCTCTACAGAACGAGGAAGCTCTCGAAGCTATCGCCCAGGTGCTGGCAACCCGCTAGACCCGCGCGTCCGCGTCCGCCTGCCCGCCCCGTGCCCCTTTGCGCAGGTGAGCGCCTACCCGCCCTAAAATGGGGAGGGAACACACTCACCTACCATCGGGAGATTCCATGCCAAGGTTCTCACGCGCGACCAAGACCGTGCTTGCCCTGCTTGCGGGCGGGGCAGCCATTATCGGTATTGGCGCTACCAACCACGCCGCCCCGGCCCGTGTTGCGCCCCTGCTGGGCGGCTCGTCCTCGTCGTCGCAGAAGCAGGGCGGACGTTCCTCCACCAGTTCGCAGATCAGCGGCAGCTCCAAGGAGTACGCCGAGATTTGCTACGACCCCGGCACCGGGCAGCGCCTTGAGAACTCCGAGTGCGAGGACGGCAGCGGCTCAGGTTCCAGCAGCGGTGGCGGCGGAGGCGGGACCGGGCGCTCCTACTGGGTGCCCTATTCTTCGTCATCGACCGTGCCCAAGGTGGGTGAGAAGGTGGCAGGCGGTTCGGAGAGCCGCCCGTCCGATGGCACGATCTTCCGTAACCTGCCCTCGCAGGGCGGCGGGTTTGCCGAGTCTTTCCGGGAGTCAAAGAGCTCTTATACCGTGGAGAACTCGCAGATGAAGTCGAGCCAGAGCGGGGACTCCTACGGCGGTTTCAATCAGGACGCTAAGAAAGACACCATACCTAAGAAGAGTCGCGGTGGCTTTGGCGGTGGGTCGAAGACCGGCGGCGGAACCAAGGGAGGCTAAGGCCGATGAGACGACTGTCCTTCCCCCTGGGCCGCCATAACTGGGAGCAGACTATCGCCGCCGAAGGGCTGGTCTATTCGCTCGAAGGCCCCGACGACACCGACCACTACTGGAACGAGTTTGCTGCCTACGAGTTCACTGTGGCTGAGGCCCTCTGCCTGCAGGAGCAGGTCGAAGAAGCCCACCGCATGTGCGTTGCTGCCATCGACCACATTATTGCCGGCCCCCTCAAGTACAAGCTGGGGTTGAGCGACGCTGCGCTGAAGCTGGCGATTGATTCCTGGCGCTGGCACGAATACGACTTCTACGGCCGCTTTGATTTTGTCTACAACCCCGAGACTCACGCGCTCAAAATTCTGGAATACTCCGCCAGCGCGTCAAGTACCCGGTTCTGCATTTGGCCTGCGTGAACGAAGAAATCGACGAGCTCGGCGAGGACCTTGAAAACCTCAAGGTCGTAGCCCACGCCGCGCACATGGCGGGCTGGGAAACCCACATCATGCGCATCGACGACCTCTACTGGGACATCGACCGCCGCATCTGGCTCGATCACCACGACCGGCAGGTGCACAACCTCTTCAAGCTCTACCCCTGGGAAGACATGGTTGAGGACGCCTACGGGCAGGTTCTCTTCGACGGCGGCTACGCTGCCATGGAGAACTGGTTTGAACCGGCCTGGAAGATGTTCCTCTCCAACAAGGTGCTGATGGTGGCCCTCTGGGAACTCTACCCGGGGCACCCGCTGCTGCTGCCAGCGTCCTTGTCGCCCAATCACGGCTTCACCAACTGGGTCAAGAAACCCATTTTTGGGCGGGAGGGCGACGGTATCGTGGTGAACGCCCCGACCCACGGGGTGCAGGTTGCCCACACCGACGGCTACATGACCGAAACCGCCGCCGACCACGAGTACATCTACCAGCAGTACGTGCAGCCGCCCAACTTCACCGGGGACGCCGGTGAACCCAACTACCCCATCATCGGGGCCTGGGTGGTGGGCGGACGCTCCGTGGGCTTCGGCGTGCGCGAATCAGACGGGGCGATTACCGACGGCTACTGCCGGTTCGTGCCGACGGTGCTCAAGTAAGCGAGTAGGTGAAGCAGGCTCACGCTCGCTGCGAGCCTGCTTCATCTACGCCTTCAAATAAACTTGGTGGGTACGATAGAGGCATGACAGCCCACCACCCCGTTTTCGTTTACGGCACCCTGCGCCCCGGCATGAGCAATAATCGCTGGTTCCGCGGGGCTGATTCTAACCGCGCTGACGCGACTATTACCGGCTACGAGCTGGTCACGAACGGCTCCTACCCTTACCTGCTCCCGGCGTCCGCACCGGTCGGCAGCGACGCCGCCGGGCAGGGCGCCCTGGTGGTGCGCGGCACCCTGGTTTTCGTAGACCCCGCCGACTGGGAGGCCATTGCCGCCTCCCTCGATGAGCTTGAGGGAACCGACCCCGCGCGTCCTGTGCACGATGACAACCTCTACAACCGGGTGCTGGCCAAGGTAGTGACGGACGCCGGTGAGCCGGTCACCGCCTGGGTCTACATTCCGCCGGTGAGCAAGCAGGCGCAGCTGCGCGAGCGCTACCCCCTGGTGCCCGGCGGCGAGTGGACCGAGTAAATGCCCCCCTTTAATTTTGAGCCAGAGACCTGGTTCCGTGTGATTGATGTTGCCGCTATTGTCACCAACGGCCTGTTGGGCGGGGGCATTATTCGCGCTGTTCTGCTCGTTACAGGTTTTCCCGTTGCCCTGACCGATAGCTACTATTGGGTGGCTGCGCTGGGGTCTGCGGCCCTGGCCTACCTGATGGATTTTGGGTCCCGCTGGGCTGACCGCACCCTGCTCGTGGCGGATTTTCTGGGCATGGCCCTTTTTCTATTGTGACCTGCCTGGTCATGGGTATTTTGGCGCGCTGGCGCCGCTGGCAGTTGCCGGAGCCGGTTCAGCTCAAGGTGCCCCGGCCCCGTCTGAGGTTAGGACGCCGCCGCCCGACTTCGCGCGACCGGTGGGTGCCCGGGACCCCGCTGACCCAGGAGATGCGCATTATCGACGAAGAAACAGCCCGAGCCCACCGCGAGGGGCGGGCCTAGGGCGGGTGCGAATAGAATAGAGG
>NZ_SPQC01000066.1 GCF_004569295.1 Rothia nasimurium | reverse complement strand
GGTGCGAATAGAATAGAGGGTATGTCACACCGCACCAAACAGTCCCGCATGCTTGAGGGTCTCTCCCCCAGCAATGCCGCCCACCGTATCTCGGCCTATACTTACGGCAATATTTTGGCTTTGGGCGCGCTCGTCCTGGTGTCTGCTGAGGATATCGAGCACGGGCACGCACTCATCGTCCTGTTAGCGACCGGTCTGACTACCTTCTTGGCGCATTTCCTGGCTGAGAGCCAGGAGCACCGGCTTCTTCACGGCGACGGCCTCACCAAGGCTGATGTTAAGGACGCCCTGCGTAACGCTGTACCGATCGTCAGCTCTACTCTGACTCCGGCTTTCTTCCTCGTGCTGGCGATACTCCATCTGGTACCGAGCAAGGTCAGCTGGTACCTGGCGGTGCTAGCGCTGGTGGGACGCCTGTTCTCGGTCGGCTTTGTAGTTGCCCACTACCGCAAAGAAAGCGTCACTTTCCGCACCCTTCTTGGCGGCATCGTCTTCGCTGTACTGGGCTTTACCGTAGCTGCGTTGAAAGCTGTGCTGACCCACTAGCCTTACGGTTCAAAAGTAAATTGTGCCAGGGTCACGCAGCCGTAGCCCTCGACGGGATTGAAGCCCCTACCCCGGTAAAGGTCAATCACGTGCTGGTTGCTAGGGTGGGTGTCTGTGGTGATGTAGACCTGGCTGACCCCATCGCCGACGACCCGCACCAGCCCGGCGAGTCGGCCGGTAGTCTCCTCGCGGGCCACCGCCAGGTAAAGACTACCGGTGCACATGGGTACCAGGTCTTCAGGGTGGGCGGTGTAAGCGCTCCACCCCACAGAGGTGTAGAGATTTACCAGCTCCTGCTGGCTAGGTACCAGACCTACTGAAAAAGTAAAAGCGGTGTTCATGGGCAAAACTTTACCGTGCACTTATCCCTGAAAATACTCCCAGCTTCTTCATCGCAGAAAGCAAGTCCAGAACAATATCCTATTGTTGAAAGTACAGCCGTTTGCCATACTGGAAAGCACAGTAAGGAGAAAACCTATGACCGTGCATGTTGAGTTTACAGCTACTGAAGAGGCACAGCTACAGAGTCTTTCTTCCGCTCTTGGCACGAGCACCGAAGAGCTAGTGCGTTCTGCTGTACTTGAGTATCTTGAACAGCAGGAAGAACAGGTATGGGCACAGCAGGTATTGGCACGATTCGAGGCAGACGGCCGTGAGACCCGCCCCGCCCAAGAATTGTGGGATGAGCTCGAGGTCTGAATGTGGCCTGGCAATTAGTGTTGGCAAAAGAGTTTGAACGATCGATTAGAAAGCTCGATAAGCCGGATATTCGTAGAATTAAGACTTACCTTGACCAGGTAGTTCAGTTAGATAATCCGAAGGACCTGGGAAAAGAGCTGACAGCTGACAAGGTTGGCCTGTGGCGTTATCGTGTAGGAAATTTTCGAGTACTCGTAAAATTTGAAGATCAGCAGATGCAAGTTATTGCTCTCGATGTTGGTCACCGTTCAACAATTTACCGATAGTCTTCTAAACTCCTCTGGTATTAAAAAATCACCCCATCCTTTTTCTCTTCACCCTAGTGATTATCTCGGGGTGAAGAGAGAAAGGGCGGGGTGAAACAGGTTCTACAGCGGCACAGGCCGCCTCTAGCGCCCCAGCTCCTTAGATGCGGTAGTCCGTCATCTCGAAGATCTGCAGGAAGCGCTGGATGCGTTCGTTGTCGGAGTCGAAGAAGGCTTCGGGTGCGCCGTTGTAGAGCACGCTGCCGCCGTCGAGGAAGACGATGCGGTCGGCGACCCGGCGGGCGAAGGCCATATTGTGGGTAACAACCACCAGGGAGCGCTTTTCGCGGGCCAAGTCGATGAGCACACGAATAACCTCGGCTTCAAGCTCGGGGTCGAGAGCAGAGGTGGGCTCGTCAAAGAGCAGGTAGTCGGGGGCCACAGCCAGGGCGCGGGCAATGGCAACGCGCTGCTGCTGGCCGCCCGAAAGGTTATCGGGGTAGGAGTCTGCCTTATGCCCCAACCCCACCTTCTCAAGCAGGTCGCGCGCAAGCTGGGCGGCGGCGTCCTTACCCATCTTGCCGTTGAGCACCGGAGCCAGCGCCACGTTCTGCTCGGCGGTGTAGTGGGGGAAGAGGTTGAAGTTCTGGAAGACCATGGCCGAGTGCTTGCGGATGGTGCGTACCTGCTCGTCGCTCAGGCCGGCGGCGAAGTCCACTGAGTCGCCCTCGATGGTCAGAACGCCCGACTCGGGGGTTTCGAGCAGGTTCAGGCAGCGCAGCAGGGTGGATTTACCCGAGCCAGAAGGCCCGAGAATAACCGTGGTTTCGCCGTTTTCGAGGTCGAGGGAGATGTCGCGCAGAATGGTGTTCTCGCCGAAGCTTTTGGTGAGGTTCTTCAGGCTAAGCATTGACTGTCCTTATGTAACGGCTGGTGCGCTTCTCTAGGGCGCGCTGGGCGATGGAGAGAAGGGTGAAGATGACCAGGTAGATGGCGGCTACTTCAAGGTACATGGCCAGGGGTTCGAAGGTGCGGGCGGCGACCTGCTTGCCGGACTGGAAAAGGTCGACCATGGAGATGACCGATACCAGGGAGGTGCCCTTGACCAGGTCGATCAGGTCGTTACCCAGCGGGGGCAGGGCGATGCGGGTAGCCTGCGGGATGACGACGTGGCGCAGGGTTTGCATCTTGGTGAAGTTGAGGGTGCAGGCGGCCTCGAACTGGCCGCGCGGTATTGAGGCGTAGGCTGAGCGGAAGGTTTCGGCCACGTAGGCGCCGGTGTTGAGGCTCAGCGCGATGATGGCGGCGGGCCAGGTGTCGAGGGTGATGCCGACGCGGGGTAGCCCGTAGAACACCAGGAAGAGCTGCACTAGAAGCGGGGTGCCGCGGAAGAACCACACGAAGGCTGTAGCTAGCCAGCTGAGCGGGTTGTAGCGGCTGAGGTTGCGGGCGGCGGTGGCCAGCAGACCCAGGACCAGCGCGAGGACGAAGGAGATGAGGGTCAGCGGGATGGTCACCTGCACGGTGGCCAGCAGCAGAGAGGGCAGGGATTGTGCCCAGAGTTCTAGGTAGCGGTCCATAGTGTTCTACGGGTTACTTTCGGTTCGGACGCCGGGGTGCGGCTTGCCGGGGCCGGGTTAGGCCTTGGGGCTGAGGTCGATGCCAACGTACTTTTCGTAGATGGCCTTGAAGTCGCCGTTCTCCAGGTGCTTGGCGATGGAGTCGTTGATGGCGGTCTGCAGGGTGGTTGCGCCCTTGGGCATCAGGATTGCTGATTCGGAAGCGTCGCCGAGCACGCCGTCGAGCAGACGGATGGGGGCATCGGGGTGCTGTTCCTGGTAGTAGGCGAAAGTGACGGCGTCGTTACCGCAGGCGTCCACGCGGCCGGTGAGTACCTGTTCGATGGCTTCGTCGAAGCCGGTAACGATGGTCATCTGGGCGCCTGCTTCTTCGAGCAGGGTACGGAAGTTGGAGGTCTCTGATGAGGCTGCGGTGGCGCCGTTGAGGTCGGCGATGGTCTGCAGGGTTGAGTCCTGCAGGACGGCGACCTTGCCCTCTGAGGCGACGTAGGGGTTGGAGAAGTCGTACTTCTGCTTGCGCTCTTCGGTGGGTGAGACGTTGTTGATGACGATGTCGTAGCGGTCGGCGTCGACACCGGCGATCAGGGAGTCCCAGGGGGTTTCGGTGTATTCAGCGGTGACGCCCAGGTCGGCGGCGATGAGGTCGCCGATTTCCTTTTCCATGCCGACGAGTTCGCCGGCTTCGTTGTGGTAGTTCCAGGGGGCGAAGGTGCCTTCGAAGCCAATGCGGATCTTGCCGGCGTCCTTGATGGCCTGCAGCTTGTCGGCAGCTGCGGAGGAGTCGGAGGTGGTGGATGAGGATGAACCGCAGGCGGCCAGGGCCAGGACGAGGGCGGACGCGCCGGTGAGGACGAGGGCGGAACGACGGTTGATTGCTGTCATGGTACCTGTCTTTCGGTGGTGACATTTTGAGTAACTGCGCAAGCTTATAACAGGTGAAGCCCCCACAAAGAATTATTGTTACGCAAGTGTTACGAAAATTATTCAGGGGAGGTTGAAGGTGACATGAAACACCGCAAAGATACTCCCTTTACTGGTGGAAATGAGGGGAAAAACACTTTTTATCAGGATTACACCAAAGCAAAGTGGCCTCATTCAACAAGCAAACACCCTTGCCCCAAAGAGAGTGGACTACTAAATTTAGAACCACCCACCAACCCAAAGCATACTTATAAGAGAGGTGTTTCACATGTTCATCTTTAGCAAGACTACGACCACCACTGCCGCAACCCTCCTTCTGGCCTTCGCAGGGATTACCACCGCTTCAGCAAGCAGCGACGACCCCATCGCCGAGCTTGTAGAGCTGAACCCCGGCACCTCCTATACACAGATGCAGGCTGACCTTTCTGCCTATGCAGAAGCTAACAACACCACCGTGCACGCTGTTGCACAGGAAGCACTCAAGGACGCCCGGGGAAGCACTACCAACAACGCTGCAAGCTCTTCCGGCTTCCGTCAGGCTGTTCCCGCCTTACCTGCTGGGCGGAATAGGGGTGACATCTTTGTCACTCCCGCAAATACCCTCGGTTTTGACCACGGTCATACTGGCCTGTACTTCTCAGCCGAAGAAATCATTGAAGCCCCCGGCAAAAAAAGGGGGGAACATACTCAAAGCCATAGAATGAGCCGAAACAACGTATCAGCGTCAT
This sequence comes from Rothia nasimurium, assembly GCF_004569295.1. GTDB lineage: Bacteria > Actinomycetota > Actinomycetes > Actinomycetales > Micrococcaceae > Rothia > Rothia nasimurium_B. The sequence goes on along the minus strand of NZ_SPQC01000066.1, from coordinate 4,808 downwards.
CTGGCTCAGTTTTGCTCAATGTGAAAATTGACCAGGCTACCAAGGATTCTGTCGCAGATTGGGCGAATGAGAACTTACTAGGTCGCCCCTATAACTCAAACTTTGCTGTCAATAAATTTGGTAGCTTCTCAGCCCTCAACTGCTCTCAGCTGGTCTGGCACGCCTACGATGTTGCCGCCGGTATTGATTTAGACAGCAACGGCGGCCCCGGTGTTTATCCCTACAACATTCAAGGACTCCGAACACACCGAAATTTACCATACCGTGAGCTAAGTAAGGAGATTACCATGAAAAAAAGAAGTCTTATCGCACTCACAGCTACCTTCCTCCTTACTGCCTGCACCCCTCCCCCAGCTTTAGACGGATGGCCTGAAGCAAAGCTTGCCGGGAATAACTTAGAGGACGTTGAATACGCACTCTACCTCAGCCCCCAAGTGGTTGGTTCGACCCCCGTTGACCGTAGCTATCTTGCTCTCATTAAAGCTGATGGATCCTATGAAACCATAAGGGTGGATGGGCTAGATAACGGTGGTGTTTTCTGGACAGAAGAAGGAATCCACTTTGCTGATAAATCCGCAGACTATCTGCTTACCGATGAAAAACTCGAAAAATGGTCTCTTGAAAAATCTGACTTGATGTACGGCTACAATCTTCATCCCGACGGCTCTACCGTAGGTCTCTACAGCTTTGGTTCCCAGAAAAATCAGGGGTATACAACTCAGGTTATTCAACGAAAGGGAGATGATTTTATCTCCTTTCCAACCGAAGGTTCATACTATGATTCAGGAATTTGCCCGGATGGAACAGTCGTAGGGATTTCTCCGACCACTGGACATTACAAAAATGACGGAGTTGAAGAAAAAATTCTTGTCGCAATTGATGAAAAGGAAGAAAAAGAAAAACTAGTTCTTAATTTTCCTAACTACCATACCCCTGCAAACGACTTGCACTGCCGGGACGGAAAAGTATTTGCCCTGGGTACACTGCCTGAAGAGAATGAATACGGTAGCTACCAGTACGGCGATGTGCTCACCTTCGGTCTTGAAACAAGAGAGTTCTTAGCGGTCCCTGTGACGGATGAAGAAGGGGCCCCCCTACCTCTTACCCATGAAGACGGCACTGGAGTAGCACACGCTCAAGCCATAGATAATGAAGCTATCAAAGATGGCAAACTGTCCTGGTACCTGGGGAATACCATCTATGAGACTGATGTCGCCACAGGCGTGACCAAAGAGCTCTTCGACATCTCCGCAACTAAAAAAGGACTGTCCAACTCACAGGTTGTTTTCAGGGAAGTTGATATCGTCGTCTTCTCTTACAACCAAGACGAAGAAATCCAGATGGTTCGCTATGACCGCTCAACAGGGCAAGAACTTGACCGCGTTCAAGTCGACGGTCTAGCTGAGAAAACCTCTATCAAGATGATACCCCGAGGGTTCGCCGCTAAACCGCTAACCTAAACCCTCGCACAGAAGGGTGGGCTTCTATCCCAGAAGCCCACCCTTCGTATCTTCGCCCCGCCCTAGGCAACATCCAAGGCAGAGGTCATATCCTCCAGCAGGTCATCAATATCTTCAATACCAACAGCTACGCGCACCAGGCGGGTGGTGAGGCCGGCGTCGTCGCGGTCTTCTTGGGAGTAGGCGCCCTGGGTCATGGTGGTGGGTAGGCAGACCAGGGATTCGATGCCGCCGAGGGAGACGGCGAAGGTGAAGATCTGCAGGGCATCGAGGAAGGCCTTGATGTCGTAGCCTTCTTTGACGGTGAAGGAGAAGAGGGCGCCCTTGCCGGTGGCCTGTTCGGCCTGGATCTTAGCTTCTTCGGCGCTGTAGGAGCCGGGGAAGTAGACGGTGTCAACGGCGGGGTGGGCGGCGACTGCTTCGATGAGGACGTCGGCGTTGGCCTGCTGGCGTTCCATGCGCAGGGCCAGGGTCTTGACGTTCTGCAGCAGACGGTAGGAGTCGATGGGTGAAAGCACGCCACCGGAGATCAGCTGGGCCTTGAAGAGCTTGTCGGCCAACTCTGCATTGTTGGTGGTGGCGACGCCCGCGAGCAGGTCGCCGTGACCGGCCAGGTACTTGGTGGCTGACTGCACGACGATATCTGCACCCAGGTCGAGGGGCTTCTGCAGGTAGGCGGTCATGACGGTGTTGTCGACGACCAGCAGGGCACCGTGGCGGTGGGTCAGCTCGGCGACCTTCTTGATGTCGGTGACGCGCAGGGTGGGGTTGGAGGGCGTCTCGATAAAGACCATGCCCACGTTCTTGCCCTCAAAGTGGGCGTCCGAGAGGGTTGAGAGGTCGTAGACCAGTTCGTTGGTGACGCCGCGCTTGGGGAGCTCGATAGTGGCGAAGCGGTAGTTGCCACCGTAGACGGGCATGCCCATGATGAGGGTCTGGCCGTGTTCCAGGATTCCCATGGCTGCGGCGGTGGCGCTCATGCCGGAGGCGTAGAGGAAGGCGTGCTCGGCACCCTCGAGGGCGGCGAGAGTGGTTTCTGCCTTGGAGCGGGTGGGGTTACCGCCGCGCTGGTATTCGAAAGGGCCTTCGGTGCCGTCGGTGGGCTGGCCGAAGGTGGAGGCGGTGTAAATCGGGGGTACAACGGCCTGCTCTTCATTAGAGTGCACGGCGTGGATTGCGCGGGTGGTAAAGCCTGCCACGGTGATTCCTTTCGGTATCAAGAAAAAAGCGTATTTATAGAGCCTATACCTGCTATCTGCAAGGCAGAGAATTAATGTTACGCATTTATGACGTTACTCTTGGGCAAACACAAGAGATATAGCCAAGGGCACATCCGCGCCAGCACACGAGCCTCATCGGTACACACTCCCTGCTCCCGGCTACCTCCAGCCGGTATTCTTAAAGAAGAGGTGCGGGCCCGGCGCCCACTCGTCCGCTGTCGCCCAAGGCCGTATTCACCTCGCACACATCCCCCTACACCACACAAAGAGTTCTCTATGCTCTCCTCCCCCATCCATCGCTGTACCCTCATTCACGGCGCAGCCTGGTCTGCCCCCACCATCATCGCCAGCTCGGCGGTCCACCTACACCGCTTCAACGCCGTCTGCCGACCTTTTTGCCACCCTGGCAGCAGAACTGGGCGGTATCTCCTTCACCGAGTCGCAGACTGTCTACGACTCGCTCTCACCCACCCATTCGCTTTACCGATATCACCACCAAGCGGCTAGAGATTTCCCGCCGAACTGGGCGTCCTTTCAACTCCGTGACCGAGGCAGAGGCCCGCGCTGAGCTCCAGCCCGAGGTGCTCAAAGCTACCGGCCTTGAGAAGCAGTTCAACGTCTCAAAGCTCCTGGCCCAGAATACCCTCACCGCGATTGCCGCACCCCCCTCTACGCCCATCTCTCACCCCAAGAGCGCGAAACCCTGATAACCAATAAGGTCAGCGGGCGCAAGGAGCAGTTCCTGCTGGGCCTGGCCTACCTGCGGTCGCTCTATTCCTTCGAACTGGGCGGCGTAAACGTGGCCGAGGCCTTCATTGCCAACCCTGAGCAGTTCGGCATCACCGGGGTTGACCCGATTGACTACATACTCAACATTGGCTCCCAGCGGGCTAGCGTACTGGCCTTCAGCAGCTCCCCCACTGCCCACCGCACCGTGGTGCGCCTGCCGGAGCTCACCAGCTTCATTGCCGACCGGGCGGGCACCAGCGACCTGGAGGCCTGGATGCACGAGCAGAGCGGGGCCATCATTGCGGACGCCGCCGCCCCGCTCTATAGCAAGCTAGCGGCAGCCCCTGCATCCCAGCGCTTTATCCTGCCTCTGCTTTCGCAGGAGAATGACGGGGTCTATGTTGCAACGACCCCGGCCTCTATCACCTTTCGACTGGACCTCGGTCGCCGACCGCCTGCACAACGGCAGCCCCGAGCAGTTCGCCACCAAACAAGACCTCTCCGCCTACATGCGCCAGCAGCTCGACACCCTCTACCTGCTGGATGCCCTCGAGGCAGAAGCTATTCTGCGCCGCCCGGCCGAAGAGCGCGCTGTCCTGCTCAACCGCCTGAGCCAGACCCCGCGCGGCACCACAGGCCACACCGACGACACCTTCAGCACCATCACTGTGGACGAGGCCGCCACCCTCTCAACAGTGGAAGACTTCACCGCCCAGGGCCTGGTGGTGGTATCCCGCTACCAGTGGCGCGGCATCAGCACCATCGGCACCGCACCGGCCAACAGCTACTACACCACCCCCTCTTCGACCCCGCCTACGGTGCCTACACCCCGCCACCGGGGCGCCCGGCGATATTACCGTCCGCCGTCAGGCCTTCGACCTGCTGACCTACAAGGGCTACGACGAGGGCATGGTCCCCTACATCTCCAACCAGTACAAGGCAGCTGCGGGTGGGGCCCTGTCGGATAGCTTCATCATGGGGCAGACCGGCATTGCCGACTATGCCACCGACCGCGCGGCCCGCTACCGCCAGGGGCTTGAGCGGGCGGGGGGCGTCCGGGGTCTTCCCCTTCACCCACCGCGGCCAGACCATCGCCTCCCTCGACGACCTACGGGCCCAGTTCGACCGGACGTTAGACACCGATCTGCCCTACCTACAGCAGGCCCGGGCTGGCTCTACCAGCGCCATCTGGTCGGTGACCGCTGTGCGCGAGCTCAAGGCCTCCTTCTACCGGGCGGCTATGCAGGGCTAGCAAAAAGGCCCCGCTCCCTGGTGTGAACTGCTCCCCATAAGTTGGACTACTAAAAAACAGTCACCAACTAATGGGGAGCATCTCCTATGCGAGCACGAAGCTCACTCACCCAACACCAACGAGAACAACTCATCCACCTCTTCCAAC
>NZ_SPQC01000065.1 GCF_004569295.1 Rothia nasimurium | reverse complement strand
ACCCACAGCACCCCGCACCCCATCTCCGGCGAAACCGCCCCCGTCACCATGGGCCACGAATTCTCCGGTGTCGTAGAAGCCCTCGGCGAAGGCATCACCGACCTAGAGGTAGGCGACCACGTCGTCGTTGAACCCTACATCGTACGCGACGACGTAGAAACCGGACCCGGCAACAAGGACTACCACCTCTCCAAAGACATGAACTTCATCGGCCTTGCCGGACGCGGCGGCGGCCTAGCCGAAAAGATCGCCGTCAAACGCCGCTGGGTCCACAAAATCTCCAAGGACATCCCCCTCGACGAAGCAGCCCTCATCGAACCCCTCACCGTGGGCTACCACGCCGTTGAACGAGCCGGGGGAATCAAGGACGGCGACGTTGCCATCATCGGCGGCGCAGGCCCCATCGGTCTGCTCACCGCAGCCGTCCTCAAAGCCCAGGGCGCAACCGTCATCATGAGCGAACTCTCCAGCCTCCGCCGCCAAAAGGCCCTCGATGCAGGAGTAGCCGACTACGCCCTCTCACCCGCCGAGGTAGACGTCGTCGAAGAAGTCAAAAAACTCACCGACGGCTGCGGCGCCGACGTCGCCTTCGAATGCACCTCGGTCAACGTCGTCCTCGACACCCTCTTCGACGCCATCAAACCCCAGGGCGTCATCGTCGTGGTCTCCATCTGGGGCGAGCCCGCCCAGCTCGACATGCAAAAACTCGTCCTCAAGGAAGTCGACCTCCGCGGCACCATCGCCTACGTCAACAACCACCCCGACACCATCAAGCTCGTCGAATCAGGCAAAATCAACCTCAAGCCCTTCATCACCGGCAAAATCGCTCTCGAAAACCTCATCGACGAAGGCTTCGATACCCTCATCAACCGCAACGAAACCGCCGTCAAAATCCTGGTCACCACCGACCCCGAGCGACTAGACAACGCTCACTAGTCCAAAACCGCCAGGACGCCACACCCCGGGCGGGCACCCTCACACCAGAGAGTGCTCGCCCCCACTACGTCCCCTCAACCTTTCATCAAGACTTTTAGCCACAAACTGTCGCCCACCGGCGCGTAGCATTACCCTAAGAGTCTGTGAAGACGCTATATTTTTATGTATGGCAAAGAAAAAAGTTACCGTAGTATCCGCGCTTGCGGCGACCGCCCTGCTCGCAGGCTGCGCGCAAACCATCGTACCCGGCATGGGCATCGAAGCAACTGACGGCTGGGGCGGCCGCGAAGATATCACCATCGAGGTAACTGCCGCACACAACGGCGCAGAGGTTCCCGCGACCATCACCGTCTACCAAGACCAGATGAGCTTCGACGGCAACCAGGCTGAATTCGAAGGCGAAGCCTTCTACAAGCTTACCTACGACAACCTCGCAGACCTCTCAGACTCACAAATCCGCGTCTCCGTCACCGCCGAAGACCCCGAAGCCGAGGTCACCTGCGCCATCAAGGGCACCGGCTACTCCCTCGAAGAAGGCGACCACGTCAACCACGCCAACGAAGCAGACGGCACCGGCAGCGCCACCTGCGTCCTCAACATCGACTAAAAACACCACCACACACCACACACAGGTGGGCACCAAAGACGGTGCCCACCTCTTCCTTTAACACCACACCCAACCACAACACACCAAAGCCCCACCCATAACATGCACCAACCACCCAAATATGAAAAACTAGGGCTATGACCACAGGGGCACACGAAATCCGCACCATCGTCGCAGAAGCAGCCGACGAAGCCGCCAACATCGGCTACCGCATAGGCGACAGCATCCACTCCTACCGCGAACGCCAAGCACAAAAACACGGCCTAGAACCCGTCATCGTACCCAGCGTCGGATACGGCACCAAAAACTGGGTACGCATCCTCGGCCGCGCCCTCTACAAAACCGACCTCTTTGAAGAATTCTTCGACTCCGTCGAAAAAGGCGACCCCACCATCGAACCCGTCCGCGGCTGGCGCTCCTTCACATCAGTCGCCATCTCCCACGCCCCCATCGACATCCACATCAACGGCCAACACCACCGCGTCCACGCCGACCGCGGAGGAGTAGTAGACGTCAAACTCAACATCACCCTAGAACCCGGCACCCACCAAGTCACCATCACCGCCCCCGGCAGCCAACCCGCCATCACCAGCGTCTACATCGTCCCCGAAGACCAAACCATCGGAATCATCTGCGACGTCGACGACACCGTCATGAACACCGCCCTACCCCGCCCCTTCGTCGCAGCCTGGAACAGCTTCGTCCTCAACGAACACGCCCGCTCCGCCACCCCCGGCATGGCCGTCATGATGGACCGCCTCCACCGCGCCCACCCCACAGCCCCCTTCATGTACCTCTCCACCGGCGCCTGGAACGTCACCCCCACCCTCCGCCGCTTCCTCCACCGCAACGGCTACCCCAAAGGCACCTTCCTCCTCACCGACTGGGGCCCCACCCCCGACCGCTGGTTCCGCTCCGGCTCCCAACACAAAGTCAACACCCTCAAACGCCTCGCCACCGAATTCCCCCACATACGCTGGATCCTCATCGGCGACGACGGCCAACGCGACCCCGAAATCTACAACGGCTTCGCCGTCCGCTACCCCCACAACGTCGAAGCCATCCTCATCCGCAACCTCACCTTCGGCGAATCCGTCCTCTCATCAGGCCGCGTCTGGGGCGACAACCGCGCTCGCGATATCACCAAGGGCGACCTCTGGCTTGAAGGCAATGACGGCACCGCCCTCTACGAGCAGCTCAAAGACCGCGGGCTCGTCTAAACAACCGCGCTTAAACACCTTAAGGGGCACCCTTGTCAAGCCTGACGGGGTGCCCCTTTGCGCGACACGCCCCCGGCAAAAAACCTTAAAAAATAGACCCGCGCAGCCCCCAAGACTCAAGGCTCAATTTAGGGTTGAAAGCCCCCGCCCTGATATCACGCGGGACGTCCGGTCTTAAGCCCCAGGGGGCTAAACAGCCCCTGAACTTAAGGTCACACACCGACCTGCAACCCCGCCTCAAGAAGCCCTTAATGTGGATAACTCCCTTAAAGCCCGCAAACGCGCGGAAGGGCTGTGGATAGCGTAGCGATTTAAAAAAATTTCGTAACAGACCACACTATGTAGGGCTAGGTGCGCTCCCCAAACACTAGATGTAGTATTAAATCTCGGTTCGGGCGACTAGAGAGAAAAGGCCGCCAGACCCTACACTAGCTCTTTCGAGAGCCCCTATGCCAGAAACCTCCCGCAACGCGCGGGACACCAAGGAGATACCCCAATGACCGTTACGGTGTACACCAAGCCTGCCTGCGTCCAGTGCAACATGACCTACCGCGCTCTCGACAAGCTCGGCGTCCAGTACAACACCGTTGACATCACCGAGGACCCCGCAGCCCTCGAACTCATTAAGGGCATGGGCTACCTGCAGGCCCCCGTTGTGATTGCCGGTGAGGACCACTGGTCAGGCTTCCAGCCCGACAAGATTAACGCCCTGGCCAGCGCCGCAGCCTAACCGCTGACCACCTGCCCGGGGAGCACCCGCCGCCCACAGGCGTCCGCACCCGGGCTTTTTCTTACCCGCGCCATGCGCGCCCACACCCACCACGACCAGATTCAGGCACCAGCCCCCATGGACACCACAGACACCACCGGCCAGCCCACCATCGTCTACTTTTCATCGGTCTCAGAGAACACCCACAAGTTCGTCCAGAAGACCGGAATAAAAAACATACGGCTACCGCTGAAGACCAGTGAAGACCCCCCACAGGTCACCGGGCCCTACGTGCTGTGTGTCCCCAGCTACGGGCGACCCGGGGGAGCTGGCTCCATACCGCCCCAGGCCGTGAAGTTCCTCAACAACCCCCACAACCGGGAACTCCTACAGGGAGTCATCGGCGCGGGAAACACCAACTTCGGTGACCTCTTCTGCGTAGCAGCAGACAAAGTCGCCGCCAAATGCCACGTGCCCGTGCTCTACAAATTTGAGCTCATGGGCACTGAAGAAGATGTAGAAACAGTTCAAGAAGGATTGGAAAAATTTTGGATTCAAAATTCCCTGTACCCGGCCTCAGCGTAGAACCCGGTCACGAGGATCCGAGCACCCCCGAGAAATACCGTGGCATGGGGTACCACGAACTGAACGCCCTTCTGAACCTCTACGATGAGAACGGCCAGATTCAGTTCGAAGCAGACCGTCAGGCAGCCCGCCAGTACTTCCTGCAGCACGTCAACAACAACACCGTCTTCTTCCATGACCTGGAAGAAAAGATTGACTACCTGGTCAAGCACCAGTACTACGAGCCCGAGGTTTTCGAGAAGTACTCCTTTGACTTCGTCAAGTCCCTCTCCAAGCTGGCCTACTCCAAGAAGTTCCGCTTCCCCACCTTCCTGGGCGCCTTCAAGTTCTACACCTCCTACGCGCTGAAGACCTTCGACGGCCAGCGCTACCTGGAACGCTTCGAGGACCGCGTGGTCATGGTCGCCCTGCTGCTGGCAGAAGGCGACGAGGCTTTGGCAACCAAGATTGTCGAAGAGGTCATCTCCGGCCGCTTCCAGCCCGCCACCCCCACCTTCCTCAACGCTGGTAAGAAGCAACGCGGCGAACTAGTCTCCTGCTTCCTGCTGCGTATCGAAGATAACATGGAGTCCATCGGCCGCTCCATCAACTCTGCCCTGCAGCTGTCCAAGCGCGGCGGCGGTGTTGCCTTCGCCCTGACCAACCTGCGCGAAACCGGTGCCCCCATCAAGAAGATTGAGAACCAGTCCTCAGGCGTCATCCCCGTGATGAAGCTGCTGGAAGACTCCTTCTCCTACGCCAACCAGCTCGGTGCCCGCCAGGGTGCAGGCGCAGTTTACCTGCACGCCCACCACCCCGATATCTACTCCTTCCTCGACACCAAGCGCGAGAACGCCGACGAGAAGATTCGCATTAAGACCCTCTCTCTGGGCGTTGTGATTCCCGATATCACCTTCGAACTGGCCAAGAAGAACGAGGACATGTACCTCTTCTCGCCCTACGATGTAGAGCGTATCTACGGTGTGCCCTTCTCAGACATCAACGTCACCGAGAAGTACTACGAGATGGTCGACGATGCCCGCATCAAGAAGACCAAAATCAACGCCCGCGAGTTCTTCCAGACCCTGGCCGAGATTCAGTTCGAGTCGGGCTACCCTTACGTCATGTTTGAAGACACCGTCAACAAGGCCAACCCCATTGACGGCAAGATTATCATGTCTAACCTCTGCTCCGAGATCCTGCAGGTTTCAGAGCCCTCGGTCTACAATGCTGACCTGGGTTACGAAACCATCGGTAAGGACATCTCCTGCAACCTGGGCTCCCTGAACATCGCCCTGGCGATGGACGGCGGCGATTTGGGCCAGACCGTCGGCACTGCTATTCGCGCCCTGACCGCTGTGTCTGACCAGTCCGATATCACCTCTGTTCCCTCCATCGAGCGCGGTAACTCCATGAGCCACGCCGTTGGCCTGGGCCAGATGAACCTGCACGGCTACCTGGCCCGCGAGCACGTCTACTACGGCTCTGAAGAAGCCCTGGACTTCACCAACATCTACTTCTACACCGTCACCTACCACGCGATTCGCGCCTCCATGGAGATTGCCCGCGAGCGCAAGGAGACCTTCGTAGGCTTTGAGAAGTCCAAGTACGCTTCGGGGGAGTACTTCGAGAAGTACATCAACGGCACCTGGGACTTTGAGACCGAGCGCGCCCGCGAGCTCTTCGCCGGCCACTTTGTGCCCACCGCTGAGGACTGGAAGCAGCTGGCAGCTGAGGTTGCCGAGCACGGTATGTACAACCAGAACCTGCAGGCTGTTCCGCCCACCGGTTCTATCTCCTACATCAACGGCTCCACATCGTCGATTCACCCCATCGCCTCGAAGATTGAGATTCGTAAGGAAGGCAAGCTGGGTCGTGTCTACTACCCGGCTCCCTACATGGACAACGAGAACCTGGACTACTACCAGGACTCCTACGAGATCGGCTACGAGAAGATTATCGATACCTACGCCGTTGCTACCCAGCACGTCGATCAGGGCCTGTCACTGACCCTCTTCTTCAAGGACACCGCCACCACCCGCGACGTCAACAAGGCCCAGATTTACGCCTGGCGTAAGGGTATCAAGACCATCTACTACTCACGTATTCGTCAGATGGCTCTTGAGGGTACCGAGGTTGAGGGCTGCGTCAGCTGCATGCTCTAAGGCCTGAGGTGGGGTAGGGCGTTGCACTGATAGGGCGCGGACGCCCGCCCCACCCGGACGGGGCCCGTCATCTTGTGTGGGTGGCGGGCTTTCTTTATCGCGGTATATAATCTATATAACTGATAAGTTAAACTGATTATTTTAGGCTGGCGCCCTTGAAAAATTTTTCATATAAGCAGGCGAGTACCTTACGTTACTCTATATTTAGAATGCATCGACGACTGAGGAACGAGACCGACTCGCATTCACCCCTCTCGTTTGCTGAAGAAACCGTGCTCGCCCAGCTCCAGGCTGCCCCGCGGCAAACCGGCGCTGAGCTGGCCCGTTTTCAACGTATGACCCCGCAGTCTATGAACAAAATCGTGGCCTCACTCCTGCGCCGCGGCTATATCGCCTCGGGCAAAAATCTGCACGACAAGCGCCGCAAGGAGCTCTACCTGACAGAGCAGGGGAGTGCCACTATCGACTCCATCATCAGCCGCCGCGACCGCTGGATTGTAGAACGAGCCGATGAGATACTCACCGCGGACGAGGCCGCGCAGCTCGCTGCGGCCCTGCCGCTGCTGCGCCGCCTCGTCGACAGAGAAACCAAAGCCGAAGGCCTAGCCGCCCTACAAGAAGAAGCGGGCGACGGCGTCCGCCCCTGAGATATTAAGCAAACCGAGCCGCTGGTGCGAAAACCGCCCAACGGTGAAAGAATAGAACCAAGCCTATTTCAGGCACTCCAACACCCCGACATGAGGAGAACCCATCACCATGAGTGAGAAGGTCGAACTGGTCAACCACGTTGAAGCCATCAACTGGAACCGCATCGAAGACGAAAAAGACCTTGAGGTCTGGGACCGTCTGACCGCTAACTTCTGGCTACCCGAAAAGGTGCCGCTCTCAAACGATGTGCAGTCCTGGAAGACCCTGACCGAAGAAGAAAAGCAGCTGACCATGCGCGTCTTCACCGGCCTGACCCTGCTCGACACCATCCAGGGCACCGTCGGCGCTGTCTCCCTGCTACCCGATGCCGTCACCGCCCACGAAGAAGCCGTGTACACCAACATCGCCTTCATGGAGTCGGTACACGCTAAGTCTTACTCATCAATCTTCTCAACCCTGGCGTCCACCAAGGAAATTGACGAGGTCTTCCGCTGGTCCACCGAAAACGAGCACCTGCAGAAGAAGGCCCGCATCGTCATGGACTACTACCAGGGCGATGACCCCCTCAAGAAGAAGGTCGCCTCAACCCTGCTGGAGAGCTTCCTCTTCTACTCAGGTTTCTACCTGCCCATGTACTGGTCATCCCGCGCCAAGCTCACCAACACCGCAGACCTGATCCGCCTGATCATTCGCGATGAGGCTGTACACGGCTACTACATTGGCTACAAGTACCAGCGCGGCCTCGAAAAGGAGACCGCTGAGCGCCAGGCAGAGCTCAAGGACTACACCTTTGACCTGCTCTACGAACTGTACGAGAACGAAGTAGCCTACACCCACTCCCTCTACGACGGCGTGGGTCTGAGCGAAGACGTTAAGAAGTTCCTGCACTACAATGCCAACAAGGCACTCATGAACCTGGGCTACGAGGCAATGTTCCCCGCCTTGGTTACCAACGTGTCACCCGCGATTCTCTCGGCCCTCTCACCCAACGCCGACGAGAACCACGACTTCTTCTCCGGCTCCGGCTCCTCCTACGTGATCGGTAAGGCCGTAAACACGGAAGATGAGGACTGGGACTTTTAGCGACACAAGTCACAGGTGGTCACGAGTGGTCATAAAACCTTGAAAAATAAGGGTTTTTTCGAGGTCGTGACAACGAGGAATCACGAGCTGTAATAACTAAAGGGGTTCAAAATGGGGTTCAAACCGAAAATTTGAACCCCATTTACACCTATATCACCTAGTCAAACACAAAAAATAGCCCCTCACCACTTCCCAAACTAGGGGAGTGGTGAGGGGTCTTCTTGTTCCTACTTGCCTAGGGCGTAGGCTGGGTTGCTGTATTCAGTTCCGGCGGTGTCGACCAGTTCGTAGCCGTCAGGAATCTCGGTTAGCTCAGGCTCTTCAGTCGGCTGTTCCTGTTCAGTTGCCGTTGCAGGTTCTACCTGCTCGACCGCTGGAGGCTGGGTGGTGCCTAGACGCCCGTGGTCGCCCTGCTGGGCCATAGCCAGCACCGAGCCAAGGTAAGCCTCGGTCTCAGCCTTCTTGCTTGGGGCAGCCCAGCCACCTACCACAGCGCCAACCAGGGAGAGCACCAGTGCCAGAGCAAGGACACCCTCAGTCGAAAGGGGCAGATTGAAAAGCTCGTAGGCCAGTACCGCTAGGGCGTAGCCGGCGGTGGTGCCACCGGTGGCGAAAGCGGTAGTGGAGCCGATGGAGCGGCGGCGAGTGGAGTTATCAAGCACGTTCATGGTTGATTCCTTTCTTACCAGCGGAAGAGTCCGCGCTTATCAGACTCAAACTCGGCCTTACGCGCCTGCGCCTGCTTGCCCTCGTCGTAGCCGAAAATCTGGCGAATCTTATGCCCGAAAGTGCCATCAGTAATGACGCCGGGAATGCCCAGACGGTAAAGGTTGAAGAGGTGCCGGGTCATACGCAGGGTTGAGTAAGTATCTCGGTTGTTGTCCTGCAACATCTGGGTGAGGGTGCGGCCGCCCCACTCGGAGCGGGGAGTATTGAAGATAGCGTTTTCGAGGTCTGCCTTGGTGGCCATTTCAAACCAATCTGTAGAAGGGGTAGAGGTAGTAGCGGGTGCGCTGGGTGCGCCCCCGTTGTAGTAGCCCTGGACCTTTGCCATGAAAGCGTCCCAGGGAAAGCCGCCGCCAACGTCCCAATGGTCGCTCATGCGGTAGACGCGGGAGGCCTGGGCGTGGTCAATGATGCCCTTTGCGCCTGCTGCGAGGTGGGCGTCGGTGAGCTTTACCGGGGGGATGTTGTTGCGTCGGCAGATGTCAGCGACCAGGCGGGCTGTGTTCTCCAGCAAGGCGGAGCTGTAAGCATCGTTCCAATCGGCGGTGGTCTGAGCCGCACGGCCTGCCTGCTCAATCTGGATGCCGTCCTCGTTGGTTCCCGGCGCTGTCCAGGCCATGTCCTTTTCGGGCACCCCCTGGACGATACTGTTGTTGTCGACGTTGTAGTGGGCTGAGGCCATCGCTGTGGGATTCAGGAACCAGCCTGCGCCAATAGCCTCAGCCACGGTGGCGTGCTCGTCGGTCTCCATCGTGTGAAGACAGATGAGGCGGGCGTAGCGGCCGTTGGTCACGGTGCGGTTGGGTGAGAGCGCGGTCGAGGTAACCAGCGAACTGTCTGGGGTGAAGGTGGTGGCCATGTGCCTCCTTTCATTAGATGGGTGCGCCCCCAACCTGGGGGGGGCTAGGGGCGCAGTGTTTTTGGGTAAAGAAAAAGCCACCTACGAGGTAGGCGGCTTCAAAAAATCCGGCATCAGCTGAATCAGCTCATCCGGGATAGGCGGAGCAGGCGGCGGCTGCTCCG
>NZ_SPQC01000064.1 GCF_004569295.1 Rothia nasimurium | reverse complement strand
GGGTGGGTTGGGGTCTGCACAGGGGAGGTAGCGGGCGCCGAACCCTGCAGGTTGGCGAGCGCCTTTTCCAGCTTCTCCACCCGCTTGAGCAGCTGCTTCTGCCCCTTCTTCAGGTACTTCACCTCAGCTTTGAGCTCCTTGGTGTCCTTGCCCTTGTTCTTTGTGCTGCCCACCGGCGTCCTTTCTCTGACTACGACCAGCCCCTCTTGGCGCTAGCCAGCTCAATCTCTAGTACTTAAGTACTCTAGCTAGAACCCATGCTACCGAGATAAAGTTAAGCCCATCACACCACTGTCGTTGTGAGCACCAAAGGAGGCAGTCATGACTCTTTCCCCTACCGTCACAACTCCCGCCCTCAACCGAGCAGCAGGACTACTTATCTGGGGTGGAATTGGGCTTGCCCTTGCTGCCTTTATCGCTGGACTGACCTACTCCGAACCCTCCTGGGTTTTATTCAACCTTCTCCCTGCCGCTTTCGGCGGCGTCATCGTTTTCGATCTAGGGCTTATCCTCGGTTTGGTTGCTGTCTACAGAGGCCAGGCCGGGCAGGTGCTACACACCGCCGACCCCACAATGCTAGGTCGGCTATCGCCCTGATGGCTATCGGCGTCGTCCTCATCCTGGCCTCCCGTAGCGCACCTACTCGCTGTTCCCCTCGGCCTCCTAGGAAGTGCCCGTCGCCCCCACCCTGGTACTGCTCTATGCCCTCTTTGCCGTCTACTACTGCCTCACCAACGTCTAGTCTCACAGCGAAGCGGTGGTCTCCGGGCGCTCGCAGGTGAGATGATAGAAGCTCACCATATTCTTCACTACCGAGGGGGTCGCCTTGTCTGAGAGCCAGTCTGAGTTCGTCCGCACACCGCCGCACGACGACACTGCCGAGCAGTCTGTACTGGGCGGCATGATGCTCTCCAAGGACGCCATCGCCGACGTCGTTGAGGTCATCGGCGGCGGCGCTGACTTCTACAAGCCCGCCCACGAGATGATTTATGAGGCCATCATCCACCTCTACGGGCACGGTGAGCCGGCGGATGCCATCACCGTAGCCGATGAGCTAACCAAGCGCGGCGAGCTGAACCGCGTGGGCGGGGCGGCCTACCTGCACTCCCTGATTGCGGGCGTTCCCACCGCAGCTAACGCCGGGTTCTACGCCGAAATCGTGGCCGAACGCGCCATGCTCCGCCGCCTGGTTGAGGCTGGTACCAAAATTGTGCAGCTGGGCTACTCTGGCGACGGCGAGGCCGAGGCTCTGGTCAACGCCGCCCAGGCCGAGATTTACGGTGTCTCTGCCAACAACACCAAGGAAGACTACGTCCCCCTCTCAGAGGCCATGAACAGCACGGTCGAAGAGATTGAGGCCAACGGCTCCCGCGACGGCGGCGTCCACGGCGTGCCCACCGGCTTCATCGAGTTCGACGAGCTCACCGCCGGCCTGCAGGCCGGGCAGATGATCGTGATCGCGGCGCGTCCGGCGATGGGTAAAGCGCTCGCCCTTGATACCCCCATCCCCACCCCCACAGGCTGGACCACCATGGGCGATATCCGCGTGGGCGACACCGTTCTGGGCGCAGACGGGCACCCCACAACCGTCACGAACGCTACCGACGTGATGACCGGGCGTCCCTGCTTTAAGGTCATTTTTGATGACGGAACCGAAATCATTGCGGACGCCGAGCACCAGTGGCTCACCGAAACCTGCGCGTCCCGTCGGGCACGCTCGTCAGCTCTGGCGGGTTCAGGTGGGGGGCGTGTGCGGACGTCCGTGGGCGCGCAGGTGCGCACCACCGCTGAGATTCGTGAGACGGTTCGCTGTGCGACGGCTGACCGTCGAGCCAATCACTCCATTGCTAACACTCGTCCGCTCCAGCTTCCCGAAGCTGACCTGCTAGTGGCCCCATACACTCTGGGAATTTGGTTGGGTGATGACTCAACAGTCTTGGCTCCGAGTGCTGAGAGCCTGCGTACTTTGGGTGTTCTGAATAATAAGCACATTCCTATGCAGTACCTACGGGCCTCTGAAGCGCAGCGCCGAGCTTTGCTGGCAGGGCTGCTCGATAGCGACGGCACCGTTACAAACGCCGGGTGTATTCAGTTCACGGTTACGAACCGCCAGCTGGCATACGATACCCAGGAGCTGGCGCTTTCTTTGGGGTACCGCACGGGTATGGCAACAAAAAAGGTCAAGGGTAATAGCGAGGCTACGTCGACGGCCTACAAGCTGACCTTCTCTTCCTCTGATTCTGTTTTTGCTCTGTCTCGCAAGAAGCAAATGTACCGTGACCGCGATGCCTGTCCGACCCCTAAGCGGAGCTCTCGCTACATTGTTGCTGTGGAGCCTGTTGATTCTGTGCCGGTGCGCTGTATTGAGGTGGATAATGAGCAGCATCTTTTCTTGGCTTCTCGCGCTTTTGTGCCCACCCATAATTCCACATTTGCCTTAGACATCGCCCGGTCTGCTGCCATTAAGCACGGTATGACCACGGTGTTCTTCTCCCTGGAAATGGGCCGCAACGAAATTGCGATGAAGATTCTGTCGGCTGAGGCTGGCATTAATCTGTCTGATCTGCGTAAGGGCAAGCTGGACGATGACCAGTGGGCCAAGATTGCTACCGCCATGGGCAAGATGGATTCCGCTCCGCTCTTTATCGACGATTCACCCAACATGACCCTGATGGAGATTCGCGCTAAGGCCCGCCGCCTGAAGCAGAAGAATAACCTCAAGCTGATTGTTCTGGACTACCTGCAGCTGATGAGCTCGGGTAAGAAGGTTGAGTCGCGCCAGCAGGAAGTTTCGGAGTTCTCGCGTGCTCTCAAGCTGATGGCTAAGGAGCTTGAGGTGCCTCTGATTGCCCTCTCGCAGCTGAATCGTGGCTCTGAACAGCGCACTGATAAGAAGCCGCAGGTGTCGGACCTTCGCGAGTCGGGCTCGATTGAACAGGACGCTGATATGGTCATTCTCTTGCACCGCGAGGACTACTACGAGAAAGAATCAACCCGCGCAGGCGAGGCGGACGTCATTGTCGCTAAGCACCGTAACGGCCCCACCAAGACTATCGCGGTTGCCTTTCAGGGCCACTACTCGCGCTTTGCCAACATGGTGCACGATTCTTACACCGGCACCGAGACCTTCTAGCCCCAGCCTAAAAACAAGCCCCCAGGAGTCGGCCCTTTCGTTAGAACAGGCCGTCAAACAGCGACAGCTGCTCCTGGGGGCTCTTCTTTTTCGACTCGGGCCGGGTCTTGCGGGAGCGAGAATTCCCCTCAAGATAGCTCCGGACTGCCGGTGCAGTGCATTCAGCCAATTCGTCGGTGCTGAGCGCGGCAAGGTGGAGGAGCCCCAGAAGGTAACGCCCTACCGCTACCCCTAGCAGGTGGGCGCTTAGGAGCTCCGCGGACGCCTCATCCAGGCTAGGCTTCAGTGGGTCAGTACAGCTTTGGGTAAGGTGCCGCGCCAGAGCTTCCTTGATGGCGGGTGCTCCCGTGGCTGACGCAAGAGCCGAACGAACTAGACCTATAAGCAGCGGCCCTGTCTCGGGCGATTCCCACAGGTGCAGGTAGGCCGCGACAAGATCGGTAGCCCAGTCGCCGCTGCTGGGTGATGCAGTTTGGCGGGGTGAAAACTCCATTGCATCGTTGAGCAGGGTTGTGAAAAGGGCTTCTTTTGACCCAAAGAAATGTCGAATGAGGGCGGGGTCAACCTGGGCCTGCGTGGCGATAGCCCGCACAGAGGTACCCTCGAACCCGTGTTTAGCAAAGAGGGCAGTAGCTGCCTGCAGAATATCGTCGCGGGAGCGGGTGCCGCCGCTGCGTCGTCCGCGGGGCGAGCCGGAAGTAGTAGAGTGCTGAGCTGCCATACGCCCAGTCTACCCAAAATTCCCCACCCGTAGATGAAATTCATCAGGTGTAGAATAATATCACCACCTGTTGAATTGTGTAGGGTGGACTAAAAACCCCGTTCGCAAACCCCAACTCATCACCTGAAAGAGCTCTATGAACTTCTCTGCCTTGCATGAAACCCTGGTTGCGTCGTCCAATCCCGCCAATGCCGCCCCCCATGGCCGCCTACATGCGCGATCAATTCCCCTTCCTGGGAATTAAAACCCCGCAGTGCCGGGAACTCATCAAACCCCTGCTGGCAGAGGCCCGGGTAGACGTTAAGACTCAGGGCATAGACCGCAGCTTCGTTGAGGTTTGCTGGCAGGCTCCGGAACGGGAGTTCCAGTACGCCGCGCTCGACTATCTACATGCCCTGCGCCGCTACCTCGAACCTGAAGACATTGACTGGTTGCGCGATCTCATTGAAGAGAAAAGCTGGTGGGACACCGTTGACCGCCTCGACACCATGGTCGGTGAGATTCTCTGGCGTAACCCTAACGACGATCTCATGCTTGCCTGGGCGCAGGACGCCAACATGTGGGTCCGTCGCGTCGCCATTTGAGTGTGCGCGAAGGCTCTAAACGTTTAGGATAGTTCTACCGCGTGTTCTACCCCGGCGGTACCCTGGTGTTATGACTTCCTCAGCTCCTTCACTCCGCGCGTCCGCCGCCCCCGATGCCGGCCTGCTGGCCGGTAAGACCATTGCCGTGACAGCCTCCCGTCGTATTCAGGAGCAGGTTGCTGCTTTCGAGCGGCAGGGGGCGCGTGTGCTGGTGGCCCCCACCGTCCGTATTGTGCCGGTAGCAGACGACACCGAGTTGCACGCGGCCACCGACCACATCATCGCCCACCACCCCGACGTCCTGCTGGTCACTACCGGTTACGGCCTGAATGGTTGGTTCGACTCTGCCCGCGAGCGAGGCCTTGAGGAGCAGCTGCGGCAGGCTCTTGCGGGGACTACGATTTTGGTGCGTGGCGCTAAGGGCCGGGGTGCGGTGCGTGGTTTGGGGTTTGAGGACGCTGGTATGGCGGCGCAGGAGCGTACGTCGGCTTTGGTGGATTTGGCACTTGAGCGTGGTGTGGCTGGGTTGCATGTGGTGGTTCAGCAGCACGGGTCGCCGGATGCTACCGAGGAGCGGCGTTTGGTGGATGCGGGGGCGCGGGTGGCGGCTGTGGTGCCGCACCGGTGGGAGGCTCCTGAGCGTCCTGAGCTGGTGGATGAGTTGATTGATGCCCTGGTGAGCTCTGAGCTGGATGCGGTGACGTTTACTGCTGCTCCTGCGGTGTCTGCCCTGTTTGAGGCGGCGTCGACTCGCGGGGTGTTGCCGCAGGTGGTTGAGGCTTTTAAAGCGGGGACTATTGCTGCTGCTGTGGGGCCGGTGACGGCTGAGCCTCTTGAAGAGGTGGGTATTGTGCCTGTGGCTCCTGAGCGTTTCCGTCTGGGGGCGCTGGTGAAGGAGCTGACCGCGGCCCTTGCCGCTAGCAAGTAGACAGCGAGAAGAGGGGCTGGTGACTGTGTTTGAGCCGCCGCAGGGGTGGGGCCCTGCTCTGATTGAGTATTTGGGTATTGAGCCCTGGCGTATTCCGATTGTGATGCTCTCTGCCCTGGGTATCTACCTGACCTTTTTGGTGCTGGTGCGTATCTTTGGGGTGCGGGTGCTAAGCGGCTGGAACGGTTTTGATGCGGTCATCATCATTATGTTTGGCGCGGTGGCTGGCCGCGTGATTATTGGGCACCCGCCGACGCTGGCGTCTGGCATTGTGGGGCTGGGCACGCTCATGCTACTGGAGAGTATCTTTGGTGCGGTGCAGTCGGTGACCGGCATCCGGCACATTAACCACAAGCCCCGGGTGATTATGGCTCACGGTAAGTTTGTGGTGCGCCATTTGAAGCGCTCGCATTTGGCGCCGGCTGAGGTTTACGCGGCCCTGCGGAAGGCTGGGGTGTCGCAGCTGAGTCAGGTACAGTGCGTGGTGCTGGAGGCTACCGGCCAGCTGTCGATTGTGCGTGAGGGTGTCGAGATTGATCCGCAGCTGCTGCGCGGGGTGGTGGGTGCCGATAAGGTGTTGAAGAAGCGGTCAGGACGCCCGGGGTAGAGCTAGCTCTACCTGGCAGCTGGGGTGCGGGTGGAGTAAGAGTAGAGACCGCCCCACTGTGCGCGGGCAGTAGCCGCGAAAGAATAGAAGCATGACAAGCACCGATTACACCCTGCACGACGCCGCACCTGCCGCACCCGCGGCAGGGAGCCAAACACCGGCGTCCTTTGATACTGACCCCGCCGACCAGCCCAAGCCCGTCAAGAGCCTGTGGCGCCGTATGGCTAACCCCTTCTACATTTTTACTGCTGGCCCCTGGATCGCGTTTGCCGTGCTGGTAGCCCAGGGCATCGTTGCCTCCCTGGTGACCGGCCTGACCGCCTCCATTATCGGTATCGCGGTTCTACCCTTTGTCGCTATCGGGTTTGCGGTCTATGAACGCTGGCGCCTAGCAAAGACCGGCCACGGGATAATCGCTAACGGCCACGTCGACTACCCCAACGCCAGCTTCTGGCAGGGAGTCTTCTTCCGCCTCAAGGAAATCGCCACCTGGCGCGAGGTCGGCTCCCTGGCGCTGACCTCGCTCTGGGGCTGGCTGGCAGGTGCAGTACTCGGCCTGCAGGTCATGGCCCTTGTCGGCACCAGCGCGGTAACCTACTACCTGGGCATAGGGAACAGGCTCTACCTTGACTGGCAGCACCTTTCCCTCTACTCCCAGGGGGAAATGAACTACTACATCAACCAGGGTATTCTTCCCTCAAGCGGCCAGATCTTTGAAGTTACTCCCCAGTACTGGTGGGTCTTCCTGGCAGCTATCCCCGTCCTGCTCATCGCCTTTGCCTACGTCAACGGCCTGCTGGCCGCCACCGGCGCTAGCCTCTCCAAGCTGATCTTGTCCTCCCGCCCCGAGGAACAGGAACGCGAACTAGCCCGCCTGACCGCCTCCCGCGCCACCATCGTCGACGCCTTCGAGGGCGAACGCCGCCGTATCGAACGCAACCTGCACGACGGCGTCCAGCAGGAACTGGTCAACCTCAACCTGCGCCTTGGCCTGGCCGAGATGGAAGCGAAGAACCTGGCCGCCGATACTCAGGACGCCCGCGCCGCAGCCCTGCTCAACCACGTCACCGAGGCCCGCACCCAGCTTTCCCACGCCCAGCAGACCCTGCGCG
Source organism: Rothia nasimurium (assembly GCF_004569295.1). Classification (GTDB taxonomy): domain Bacteria; phylum Actinomycetota; class Actinomycetes; order Actinomycetales; family Micrococcaceae; genus Rothia; species Rothia nasimurium_B. The sequence continues at coordinate 2,740 of NZ_SPQC01000064.1, read as the reverse complement.
ACACCGTCCGCGGTATCTACCCGGCAGTGCTCGAAGACCACGGCCTCAAAGCTGCCCTGGAAGAACTGGTGCGCCACAGCGTCCTGCCGGTCCACCTGACCTACGACGCCCCCGTCCGCCTGCCGCGCGATATCGAACGCACCGCCTACTACACCGTCAATGAGGCCCTGACCAACACCCTCAAGCACGCCCAGGCCCAGTTCGTCTCGCTGTCAGCGTTTGTCGCCGGCGAGTCCCTGGTAGTCATGGTTGAGGACAACGGCATCGGCGGCGCTGACCCCGCCCGCGGCACCGGCCTCGCCGGCCTGGTAGAACGCGCAGCCGCCCTGGGTGGCACGGTGCAGGTGGATTCCCCTGCCGGTGGCCCCACCCGCCTGACCCTGGCCCTGCCCCTACCCAAGGGCCCAACAACCCTGTAGCGTTTCACGTGAAACGTTGTCACGAAAGGTGCCCCATGCGCATTATCCTCGCCGAAGATTCCGCCCTGCTCCGCCAGGGGCTGACGATGGTACTAGGAGCGCTGGGGCACTCCGTGCTTGCAGAAGCAGAGGACGCCCCCACCCTGCTCACCGCCGTTGAGGCAGCAATGGCGGGGGAGGGCGTCGACGCCGTCATCACCGATGTGCGCATGCCTCCTACCTACACCTCTGACGGCCTTAAAGCCGCCCTACAGCTGCGCGAGACCTACCCCGGCCTGCCCATCGTGGTGCTCTCCCAGTACATCACCACCGCCTACGCCCGCGAACTTTTCGCCCGCTCTGCGGCGGGGCTGGGCTACCTGCTCAAAGACAGGGTGGGGGACGTCGAAGAATTCGCCCGCGCCCTCGAAACCGTGGTTGCAGGTGGCACCGTCATCGACCCGGACGTCGTCCAGCACCTTCTCGGTGGCACCTCTAGCGGGCAGATGGCCGGGCAGATACCCGGTACCCCGGCGGGTACTTCCGGCGCGGACGCCCTCACCCCCTCTTCCTACCCCGGGGTAGGAAGAGGGGGAGCGTCTGCCCGCCAGCCCGGCCAGGCAACCCACCCGGTAGGGGGCAAACTGGCCAGGCTCTCCCCACGCGAGCTGGAAATTCTGCGGCTCATGGCCCCGGGGGGGGCGGTCAAACGCAGAGATTGAAGCTGAACTTTTCATATCCCCGGCAACCGTCGCCAAGCACGTGGGCAATATCTTCGACAAGCTCGACCTACCCGCCGATACTGGCAACCGCCGCGTCCGCGCGGTCTTGGCTTTTCTAGAAGGCTAACGCCCCCGTTAAGGCACGTACCCCAGTTTTTGTGCATATACCCCCTCTTTATCGCGGGGTATATGCACAAAAACTGGGGTACTTACTTTTGCCCCTACTTCTGAATCATGGCCTGTGCCAGCACCTCAAGGCCTCGGTGGGCCTGTTCCGTGCTGGGGGAGAGGTTAGAAATCATCAGCTCGTTGGCCTGTACCGAATCAGCGAAGCGGGTGAGGTAGTCACCTACCTGCTCCGAGGTACCTACCGCGGTGTAGCGCAGCATGTCCAGGATCTGCTGGCCCTGGGGTGAAGCGACCAGCATATCCAGTTCATCGTCGCTCAGGTCGCGGTCGTCTAAGCGCATCATGGACTTCACCCGCTGCCGGTGCGCAATCACCTGCTGGGCGCGGGCGTCCTCTTCTGTATCGGCGGCAATCACGTTAGCTGCCGCGATTACGTAGGGCTGCTCTAGCTGCTCTGAGGGGGTGAAGCGCTCGCGGTAGACCGCTATAGCCTGTTCCAGGTAAGTGGGGGCGAAGTGGGAGGCAAAGGCATAGGGCAGGCCCAGGGCACCAGCGAGGGAAGCGCCGAAGAGGGAGGAGCCCAAAATGTAGAGGGGCACATTTGTCCCTACCCCCGGGGTGGCGTGGACGCCAGGCACACGGGTGTCCCCGCTCAGATAGCCTGCGAGTTCCTGGACATCCTGGGGGAAGTTCTCTGCGTCCTGCGGGTCCCGGCGTAGGGCAGCGAGGGTGCGCATATCGGTGCCGGGTGCCCGGCCCAGACCCAGGTCGATACGGTCGGGGTACATTTCGGCCAGGGTGCCGAACTGTTCTGCCACGGTGAGGGGAGAGTGGTTGGGCAGCATGACGCCGCCAGCTCCCAGTCGAATGGTTGAGGTCTGTGCACCAACGTGGGCAATAAGCACTGCCGGGGCAGCTGAGGCAATGCGCTGCATGTTGTGGTGTTCTGCGTACCAGATGCGTTCGTAGCCGAGCTTCTCTGCGTGCTGGGCTAGAGCTACAGAGCGTTTGAAGCTGTCTGCGGGGCGTTCACCCGGGAAAATGAGGGCAAAGTCGAGCAGGGATAGGGCTGGCATGGTGAATGTCCTTCTCTATATAGGGGTTGTGTATGCCTGACATAACGGGCAGAAAGGGTGCGGTTATTCCTTGAAAAGGGGTAGAGAAGGGCAGCTTGGGGTAGTTTCGAAGGTTTTTCAAAGAATTTTAGGTGCAGTGGGTCATAGATGTGAGCCATAGACCTGCCTCACTAGTCGTCTGTGACTAGGGTAAATATTGTCGATGGGGGTGCTTTGCGGGGCTGAAAATGGGGGTGCGGACGCCTAGGGGCGGCTTTTGGGGTCATTTTCGACTTGCGAAGTGTTTTGAACCTGCGTAGAGTATTACGAGTCGCCACGGCACAGGGGAAACCCACCAAGCGACAAAACACCTAGTCACATAGCGAATTCAGGCCAAAGCCGGAACCGAGAAATCCCAACTCGCACGAGTGAGAGT
>NZ_SPQC01000063.1 GCF_004569295.1 Rothia nasimurium | reverse complement strand
GCCCCAGCCCGGCGGCAGCCCTTTTACGTCCGTACCGGCCCACGCTGTGCTCCCCACCCTGCTCACCCTGGCCCTGATTGCTGGGCCCCTGCTGGCCCTTCTGGTGCGGACCCCCTGGGGGAGCCTGCCCCAGCTTCTGACGGAACCGTCTGCCTTGGGTGCCGTTAGGCTCTCGGTGCTCACAGCCCTGACTACCACCCTTATCTCGGCCCTGCTGGGCACCCCCACTGCCCTGGTGCTTGCCACGGTGCTGGAAAAATCGCGGGCCCGCCGCCTGACCTGGCCCCTCTACGGGCTGATCTATACCCCCATCATTTTCTCCCCGGTGGTTTCGGGTCTAGCCCTGCTCTTCTTCTGGGGGAGGCGCGGGCTGCTCGGTTCCTGGCTCGATACCGCCGGTATCTCGGTGGCCTACACCCCGCTGGCTGTGGTGCTGACCCAGACTTTTGTTGCCCTGCCCTTCTTCGTGGCCACCCTGGTCACCACCCTGCGGGCCCTGCCGCCAGAGTACGCCGAAATCGCCCGGCTAGAAGGAGCCAGCCCCGCGGAGGTCACCACCCGGGTGCTGCTCCCGCTGGCTACCCCCGGCCTGCTGACGGCGGCCGTCCTGACCTTCGCCCGTGCCCTGGGCGAATACGGGGCAACCGTTACCTTCGCCGGCAATATCGAGGGTGTCACCCGAACCATCCCCCTGGCTATTGAGCTGGCTCTGAGCTCCAACCGCATGGAGGCAGCCCTGGGCGCAGCCCTCATGCTTGTTGCTCTCTACCTCAGCCTGCTCGCCGCCGGAGCCCTGGCTCTCTGGCTGGGGCGACTGAAAGGAGGCCGCCCCTCATGACGCTGCCTACAGAAACCCCTGCCCATCTGCTTCCCACCGGCTCTCGCCTTCAGCCGCGGGCTTATGCTTCCTATGCGCGCGACCTGGTAGCTGCCACCGTCACCCGCACCCCCTATAGCCTGCCCCTGGGGGAGGCCGCCGGGGCTCAGCTCGCTGAACCCCTCTACGCGCTGGCCCCCCAGCCCTCCTTCGCCAACTCCCAGATGGACGGTTACGCCCTCACCAGCAATGCCGCCCGGACAGCCCAGCGGGTTTTTTGGGTGGGGCAGGACGTTCCTACCGGAGCCACCGGTGCAGGGCTGCCGGTGATCGATACCTTGGTCTACCCGGTCATGACGGGGGCTCCGCTGCCGGGTGGGTACACCACCGTTGTCCCCGTCGAGCGCACCAGCCCTGTGTCCGGAGAGACGGACGCCACGGGCTTCGTAGCTGAGGGCGGGCAGGTGGAGATACCCCCGGCTAGCCCCGGTGCTTTCGTACGGGCTGTGGGAGAGGACGTTGCCGCAGGCCAGCTCCTGGCAGAAGGCGGCAGTCGTCTGACACCGGCCCTCATCGGCGCCCTGGCCGCCCAGGGAATCGCGAGCGTGCCGGTCTACCGCCCCCTTCGGGTGCTGGTGGTGACCGGCGGTGACGAGGTTGCTGGGGCAGGTCGGGTGCCTGCTTCCGGGCAAATTTTTGACGCCAACGGCCCGGTGCTGGCGGCCCTGCTTCATCAGGACGGCTGCACCACCGACCACCTGCCCATTGGGGACTCGGTAGAAGATTTCTGCGCGGCCCTGCAAGGTGCCCTAGCCCATCGGGTGCCCGATCTTATTGTGACCAGCGGCGGTATCAGCCACGGCAAATACGAGGTGGTGCGTCTGGGGTTGGCGGCTCTAGCTACTTCTCCTGCCGGCGGGGCGCGGGTGAAGGCCAGCTGGTTCGGCCACGTCGCCCAGCAGCCCGGCGGCCCCCAGGGGCTGGCCCTACTCGAGGCCGCCGACGGTAGGGTGCTGCCGGTACTCTGCCTGCCGGGTAACCCGGTTAGCACCCTCATCAGCTACCATCTGCTCCTGCGCCCTGCTCTGACCCACCTGGTAGGGGAAGAAGAGCCGGACGCCTACGGCCAGCTGGTGCTCGATGCACCCATCGTGGCACCGGATGGAAAAACCCAGTACCGCCGAGCTCGCCTCACTCGGCAGGCTCGGGCGGACGGGAGCGTCCTTGCCCTGCTGACTCCGGACGCCGCAACCGGCTCCCACCTGCTCCTGCAGGCAGCCTGCGCCGACGCCCTAGTGGAACTGGAACCGGGGCGCACCTACCGCGGCGGTGAACTGGTGCGGTATATTGCCCTGTGAGGTGCGGGTAAGCACCCCTGCCAGAAAATCACGTATAGTAAATACTGATTAATTTTGTGTTGAGAGGCTAAGCCAAGAACCATGACCGTCCCCACCCCCAACGGAAACCTCACCCACGTGCGCGCCGACGGCAGCGCCTACATGGTCGACGTCACCGAAAAGAGCGAAACCACCCGCACCGCCGTGGCCGAAGGCTACGTCATCACCCGGGCGGACGTCATCGACAAGATTTTCGACGCTGACCTGCCCAAGGGGGACGCCCTGCCCGTCGCCCGCGTCGCCGGCATCATGGCAGCCAAGAAAACCCCCGACATCATCCCGCTCTGCCACCCCCTGCCCCTGGGCAAAATCACCATCGACTTCGAACGCCATCCCGACCGCGTCCGCATCGAAGCCCTGGTTAAAACCCGCGGCGTCACCGGCGTAGAAATGGAAGCCCTCAGTGCGGTCTCCGGCGCAGCCCTCACCGTCTACGACATGATCAAGGCCGTCGATAAGCAGGCCACTATCACCGGCCTGCGGGTCCTGGAAAAAACCGGCGGAAAATCCGGCGACTGGAAGGTAGAGCAGTGAGCAGCAGCTACACCCTGCCCGAGAACCGCACCGGCCTAGTAATCGTGGCCTCTACCCGGGCCGCCCGCGGAATCTACGAGGATAGGTCCGGCCCCCTAGCAGTAGCCTGGCTGCGCGACCAAGGCTTCGACACCCCCGACGCGGTCGTCGTAGCGGATGCCGACATCCCCGTCTACATCGACCGGCTGGTCGCTACCGGTAACCTACCCACCTTCATCCTGACCAGCGGTGGCACCGGGCTCAACTCAGACGACACAACCGTCGAAGCCGTGCGCCCCCACCTCACCAAAGAAGTCCCAGGCATCATGCACGCCTTCTGGAATCGGGGCCTCAAAAACACCCCCGCTGCCGTACTCTCCCGCGGAATCGCCGGCGTCATCGGCACCAGCTTCATCATGACCCTGCCCGGCTCCACCGGAGGGGTCAAGGACGGCTGCGCCGTGCTCGAACCCCTCGTCACCCACATCTGCCGCCAGCTAGAGGACTACCATGACCACTAACCCCACAACCCCTCACACCACCGGCCCCTCACCGGCCAACCCCTACGCCGGGCGTCCGCTCGAACCGGTAGATTCCACAGTCGTACACGCCTCCATCACCGAAGAACCCCTCGAACCCCTCCTCGCTGCCGCCAAACAGGCAACCATGACCCGCGCCATGGGCGCCCTCGTCGTCTTTGACGGCATCGTACGCGACCACGACCACGGCCAGCCGGTAGCCGCCCTAGCCTACTCCGCCCACCCCCAGGCATCCGACTACCTGGAAGAAACCCTGAACTCGGTGGCATACGAAATCCCCGGCGTGCGCCTCTGGGCAGCCCACCGCATCGGCCCCATCCCCATCGGAGAATCAGCCCTCACCGTACTTGCCGCAGCCGCCCACCGCGGCACAGCCTTCACCGCCTGCTCCCTGGCCGCCGACCGCATCAAGGCCCAGGTGCCCATCTGGAAAGAACAAGAACTCACCGGCGGCAGCGTGCAGTGGGTAGGAATCGATACGCCTACCGGCTAGAAAGGGCCCACCATGACCTCTGAACTAACCTCGCTGGCCTACCAGCTCTACGGGCGGCAGATGATTCTGCCGGAGCTGGGGCAGAAGGGGCAGGAAAAACTGAGCGCGGCAACGGTTGCGGTGCTGGGCGCTGGCGGGCTAGGCTCACCGGCCCTGCTCTACCTGGCAGGAGCCGGTGTTGGGCGCATTATCGTGATTGACGACGATACGGTAGAAACCTCTAACCTGCATCGCCAGGTGGTCCACTCCTACGCCCGGGTCGGGGCCTCCAAAGCAGATTCAGCAGCCCAGACCCTGCGCGAACTCAACCCCCTGGTTGCGGTCGAAACCGTCAAGGAACGCCTGACCGACGCCAACGCAGAAAAACTGCTGGTCGGGGTAGATGTGCTGGTGGACGGCTCCGACAACTTCCCCACCCGCTACACCGCCTCCCGCACTGCAGCAGCCTTGGGCATTCCCCACGTCTGGGGTGCAATCCTCGGCTTTGACGCCCAAATGAGCGTCTTTTGGGCAGGGCACGGGCCGGTCTATGAAGACCTCTACCCGGCTGAACCGGAACCCGGTTCGGTGCCTAACTGTGCCACCGCCGGTGTCATCGGCGCGCTCGCCGGCGTGATCGGCACGGCCATGGCCATGGAAACCATCAAACTGCTGACCGGCATCGGCCAGCCCCTCATGGGCGAAGTGGGCTACTACACCGGCCTGACCGGCCGCTGGGAGTACATCCCCCTGGTCGCATCGTCCACCCGCGCCACTCCTGCATCGGGTTCCGGTGCGGACGCCGGTCATCAGGTAGCGGGGGAGGGGCAGGCGGTTGCGCCTGCTGCCCGTCCTGCTGAGTCTGCGCGTCCGTCTGCTGCCGACTGGGAGCCTGCTACCGCCGAGCCTGATCAGTACGGCATGGAAGTCACCTGGGCCGACATTTCAGGCTCCGCCTATTTTGAGGGAGTGCCCCTGATTGACGTGCGGGAGCCCCACGAGCACCGGGCACTGGCTGTGCCGGGCAGTTTCAACCTGCCGCTTTCCCTGATTCGCCAAGCAGCGGGCGACACCAGTCTGCAACCTGCTATCGATACCGTGCTGCCCAGTCACCGGGGGCGGTACGCCCTCTACTGCGCGGCCGGGGTGCGCTCGCTTGAGGCTCTGAACCTGCTCACCGCCGCCGGTTTTAGCGACCTTTACAGTGTTGAAGGTGGCATTGACGCCTGGCTAAAAACGCAGGGCTAGGGCTTCTGGCTGCCCCGACCCGCTAAATATATGTATGTATGATGCTTAATTAGCGAACGTTTTTATTCGGTATTTATTACGTAATATTTTGGGTAGACTGGTGCCCATGACACAGCAGGCATCACACACCTGGGCCCGACGGGCCGCTCACTGACAAGCTCATCAAATTCGGCAAATTCTTCACCAAGTGGGACGAAACCGACGACGGCCGCGCAGCCTTCCTCAAAGGCGGCCACGCAGGCGACGTTTTCTACCGCAACCGCTGGAGCCATGACAAGGTCGTCCGCTCCACCCACGGCGTCAACTGCACCGGCTCGTGCTCCTGGCAGGTCTTCGTCAAAGACGGCGTGATCACCTGGGAGGCCCAGGCCACCGACTATCCCACCGTCGGCCCCGACCGCCCCGAGTACGAACCGCGCGGTTGCCCCCGCGGTGCAGCTTTCTCCTGGTACACCTATTCACCGACCCGCGTGAAGTACCCCTACATCCGCGGTGTGCTGCTTGAAATGTACCGCGAAGCCCGCGCCCGCCTGGGCGACCCTGTCGAAGCCTGGGCCTCGATCGTCTCTGACCCCGAAAAGCGTTCCCGCTACCTGAGCACTCGCGGTAAGGGCGGCCTGGTGCGCGGCTCCTGGGCTGAAGCCCTCGAAATGGTGGTCGCCGCCCAGATTCACACCATCAAGACCTACGGGCCCGACCGCAACATCGGCTTCTCACCCATTCCGGCTAAGTCCATGGTCTCCCACGCCTCAGGCGCTCGCTACATTGAGCTTATCGGCGGCGTGATGACCTCCTTCTACGACTGGTACGCCGACCTGCCGGTTGCCTCACCTCAGGTCTTCGGTGACCAGACGGACGTGCGCGAGTCAGGTGACTGGTGGGACGCCACCTATCTGATGATGTGGGGCTCCAACATTCCGGTGACCCGCACCCCCGACGCCCACTGGATGGCAGAGGTACGCTACCGCGGTACCAAGGTTGTCTCGGTTTCCCCCGACTACGCCGATAACACCAAGTTCGCCGACGAGTGGCTCCCGGCCCAGGCTGGCACCGACGCTGCCCTGGCCATGGCCATGGGCCACGTAATTCTCAAGGAGAACTTCGTTGACCGCCGCGTTGAGTTCTTCGAGAACTACGTGAGCACCTACACCGACTTCCCCTTCCTGGTCACCCTTGAGACCCGCGAGGACGGGATGACGGTTCCGGCTAAGTTCCTCACCGCCGCTAACCTTGCCGAGTACGCCCAGGTGCCCGATGCGTCCTTCAAGACCGCCCTGCTCAACCGCGAAACCGGCGAGGTCGTGGTGCCCAACGGCTCCCTGGGCCACCGCTACAACGCTGAGGACGAGGGCAAATGGAACCTGGACCTACAGGGCGTCAAGCCTGCCCTGTCCATCCTGGATTTGCCTACCGGCACCGAGCGTGCCGTCGAAATCCAGATGCCCGCCTTCGACGAGCCCTCGGGCCGCGGCAAGATTATTACCCGCGGCGTACCCACCATCACCGTTGAGGGTAAGACTGTTACCACCGTCTTCGACCTCATGCTGGCCCAGTATGGTATCGGCCGCCCCGGCCTGCCCGGCGGCCACTGGGCTGCCGGTTTTGAGGACGCCGAAACCCAGTACACCCCGGCCTGGCAGGAGGCCATTACCTCCGTACCCGCCGAAGCCGTCATCCGCACTGCCCGCGAGTTCGCCCAGAACTCCATTGACTCGGGTGGTCGCACCATGATTATCATGGGCGCCGGTATCTGCCAGTGGTACCACGGCGACACCACCTACCGCGCGATTCTAGCCCTGCTCATGATGTGCGGCGCTGAAGGTCGCAACGGCGGCGGCTGGGCCCACTACGTGGGGCAGGAGAAGGCCCGCCCCATCACCGGCTGGTCCCACATGGCCAACGCCCTCGACTGGGTTCGCCCGCCGCGCACCCAGGCAGGCACCGCCTTCTGGTATATGCACACCGACCAGTTCCGCTCCGACGGCCGCAGCACCGACTCCCTGCAGTCCCCCCTCGCTAAGGGCGATTTGCGCGGGGTCCACACCGCCGACGTGCTGGCCCGCTCTGTGCGCATGGGCTGGATGCCCTTCTACCCCCAGTTCCCCGAGAACTCCCTGGACCTGGCGGACGCCGGTGCCGCAGCGGTTGCCGCAGGCACCGCAGAGTCCCCGGCAGACTACGTTGCCCAGCGCCTCAACTCTGGCGACCTGGACTTCTCGGTGGAGGACGTCGATAACCCAGTCAACTGGCCCCGCACCCTGGTGCTGTGGCGCAACAACCTGCTGGGATCGTCCGCCAAGGGCGAGGAATACTTCCTCAAGCACCTGCTCGGCACCCACAACTCGGTGATGGGCAAGGACGCCGAAGACTTCAAGCCCGCCGAGGTCAAGTGGGCCCAGACCGCCCCCGAAGGCAAGCTGGATCTGCTGGTGACGACCGACTACCGCATGACGTCCTCAACCCTGCTGTCGGACATCGTCTTCCCTGCTGCCACCTGGTACGAGAAGCACGATATTTCCTCCACCGACATGCACCCCTACATCCACGCCTTCTCCCCGGCCATCAACCCGCCCTGGGAAACCAAGACCGACCACCAGGTCTTCAAGGAACTTGCCTTCCTGTTCTCCAAGTGGGCAGCCAAGCACCTGGGCAAGCGCAGCGACCTGGTATCTGTGCCCCTGCAGCACGATACCCCCGGCCAGCTGGCCCAGCCCGGCGGACATGCCCCGGACTGGAAGAACCAGGGCATCGCCGGTATCCCCGGTAAGAACATGCCCATCTTCACCGTGGTGGAGCGCGACTACCCGGCCATCTACGACATGTACACCTCGGTCGGCCCCCTGCTCTCTCAGCTGGGCGCCACCACCAAGTTCGTGACCGTGGACGTCAACGAGCAGCTGGCCCAGCTGGCTGAAGAACACGGCGTGATGGGTAGCGGTAAGGGCGCTGGCCTGCCGGCCCTTGATACCGACATTAAGCTGGCCGACACCATCTTGGCTTTGTCCGGCACCTCCAACGGCCCCGTAGCCCTCAAGGGCTTCAAGGCCCTGGAGAAGCGCGTGGGCAAGACAATGCACCACCTGGCTGAGGGCAACGAAGAAAAGCGCATTAAGTTCCGCGATACCCAGGACCGGCCCTGCCCCGTCTTTACCTCACCCGAATGGTCAGGCTCAGAGACCGGCGGACGCCGCTACGCCCCCTTCACCCTCAACATCGAACAGCTCAAGCCCTTCCACACCCTCACCGGTCGTATGCACTTCTTCCTCGACCACGACTGGATGAGCGAGATGGGCGAGCAGCTGCCGGTCTACCGTCCGCCGCTCGATATGCACAACCTCTTCGGCGAACCCGAAATCGGTGAAACCGGAGACCTGTCGGTTGCCGTGCGCTACGTGACGGTACACAACAAGTGGGCTATCCACTCCTCCTACCACGACAACCTCCACATGCAGACCCTCTCCCGCGGTGGCACCCACGCCTGGATGAGCCCTCAGGACGCCGCCAAAATCGGGGTCAAGGACCACGACTGGATTGAGTGCGAGAACGCTAACGGCGTCTTCGTGGGCCGCGCGGTGGTATCCCACCGTATGCCCGAAGGCGTGGTCTACGTGCACCACGCCCAGGAACGCCTGGTCAATATCCCCAAATCAGAGGTATCGGGCAAGCGAGGCGGTATCCACAACTCCGTCACCCGCATCATGGTCAAGCCCACCCACCTCATCGGTGGATACGCCCACCAGGCCTACGCCTTCAACTATCTGGGACCCACCGGTAACCAGCGAGATATCGTTTCAAGAATTCGCCGCCGCAAGCAGGAGGTAACCTACTAATGCGCGTCATGGCACAAGTTTCAATGATCATGGTCCTCGACAAGTGCCTGGGCTGCCACACCTGCTCCGTCACCTGTAAGCAGGCCTGGACCAACCGAGCCGGAACCGAATACGTCTGGTTCAACAATGTCGAAACCCGCCCCGGCCAGGGCTACCCCCGCCGCTACGAGGACCAGGAAAAGTGGAAGGGCGGCTGGGTACTGAACAAGCGCGGCCGCCTAGAGCTCAAGAGCGGAAACCGCTTCAAGAAGCTCTTTACCCTCTTCGCCTCCCCGGTTCAGCCCGAGCTCTCGGACTACTACGAACCCTGGACCTACGACTACGAGAACCTCACCAGCGCGCCTCTGGGCGATGACTTTCCCACCGCGCGTCCCAAATCCCTGGTTACCGGTGAAGATACCTCCATCGAGTGGGGCCCCAACTGGGACGACAACCTGGGCGGCGCCCACGAATCCGGCCACCTCGACCCCCTCGTCGAGAAGGTACGCCAGCAGTCAGAAGAGAAGATCAAGTTCGAATTCGAACGCACCTTCATGTTCTACCTGCCCCGCATCTGCGAGCACTGCCTCAACCCCTCCTGCATGGCGTCCTGCCCCTCCGGCGCTATCTACAAGCGCGAAGAGGACGGCATCGTGCTGGTCGACCAGAACCAGTGCCGCGGCTGGCGCCAGTGCATCACCGGCTGCCCCTACAAGAAGATCTACTTCAACCACAAGAGCGGCAAAGCCGAAAAATGTACCTTCTGCTACCCCCGCATCGAACACGGTATTCCCACCGTCTGCGCCGAAACCTGCGTGGGCCGCATGCGCTACATCGGCATCTTCCTCTACGACGCCGACCGCGTCACCGAAGCCGCCTCTGTGCCCGATGAAAAGCAGCTCTACCAGGCCCAGCTCGACATTATGCTCGACCCCTTCGACCCCGACGTGATTCGTGAAGCAACCAAGCAGGGCATTCCCGACTCCTGGATTACAGCAGCCCAGAAGTCCCCGGTCTACAAGCTGGCCAAGGAATGGAAAATCGCCCTTCCCCTGCACCCCGAATACCGCACCATGCCCATGGTCTGGTACGTCCCGCCGCTCTCACCCATCATCGACCTGCTCAAAGACCAGGGCCACGACGCAGAGTCCCAGGCCAACCTCTTCGGAGCCATCGACTCCCTGCGCATCCCCGTCGAGTACCTGGCAGAACTCTTTACCGCTGGCGATACCACTATCCTCGTGAACGTCCTCAAAAAACTGGCCGCCATGCGCGCCTACATGCGAGACATCGCCCTCGGCGGCGTCGGCAACGAAGACATCGCCCGCGAAGTCGGCATGACCGGTGCAGAAATGTACGAGATGTATCGCCTCATGGCGCTCTCCAAGTACGAAGAACGCTACGTCATCCCACCCGCCC
>NZ_SPQC01000062.1 GCF_004569295.1 Rothia nasimurium | reverse complement strand
GCGTCTTGGGTTGCTTGGTGGAATGCTGGTCGGTTGCATCAGGGTCTTGGTTATCGGACTCCGCAGGAGGTGGTTGATGGTGCTTTAGTGGTCTTATAATTGTCGGAACTAAAGCCAGTACATATCAAAGAGCAGATTAAAGCTGCTTTGGGGTCACAGGCTGAGAACTATAAGAAGGCGCTCAACTCGGATGACGTAACCCTCAAGTTCTGGCCCTCTGCTGATGATCCGCAAAAGCCTGATGTTTGCTACGAGATGATTCTTTCTTGGTCTGATGTCGTAGGTGGCGGTAACGGAACTATCACCTCAGATGAGGCAACCATTACCCCTGATGGCTACTCAGAAGAGGCCTGTGGTGGGCCGCTGAAGTCACTGGGTGGATAGCTTCACTGTAAGGCCATATAGCCAGCCCAAGACCTTTCAAAACAGTTATTTTCTGTAGCTACAAACGCTATGCAAAGACCGCACGGTTCAACCATGGCACGCTTATCACCCCCTGTTCAAAGGACACATTTCATGAAAACCTTCTCATGCTTCACCCCCGCCAGCATGAAAACCCTGGCAGTGACCGTTGCAACCGGCGCTCTGGTTCTGACCAATACCGTTGCAGCTCATGCCGCCTACAACCCTGGCTTTACCCCTAACTTCGACAACCCGGCAACCACTCCGCTGAACAATATCGCCGGTATTATCCTGGCCGTCTCTCTGATTCTGACCGGTATTCTTGCCATCTGCGCCGTGACCCTGTTCATCATCGGTAAGGTCTTCCACCAGGGCAAGGCCCAGGAAAAGGGTCTGTCCATCATCCTATGGGCTTTGGCCGGTGCGGTCGCCCTGGTGTCTATCTCAGGCATCATCTACTGGGCTACCTCGGACTTTCAGATTAACTTCGGCTAAACCCCACTAGGCACTAGGTAGAGAGCAGAGTAAGACAGTGTCGTTCTTCGACTTTTTCAAATCATCAGGCGAGTCCTGGAATGAGCTCATTGGGCGACTCTTTGTCGATGCCAATGACTCGCTGACCACAGCTTTCAGTAGCTCTAACATCGATGAGAGCTGGTGGGCCGCTGTTGTTGGTTCACCGTCCACTCCCGGTATGCTCTCTACCTGGTTGCCTGTTATCGCCGCTTTCGCTGCGGTAGTTTCATCCGCCCAAATCGTTTTGAGCGCTTTCAGGGGCTCAGGTATCGGTATCCTGCGCGGTGGTATCGGTGCTGTTTTCAGTATTCCCATGATGTACGTATCTGTGATTCTGATTCAGCTTCTTTCTGCTGGTATTGACGCGGTGACCAGCTACATCATGCTGATGGGTGCAACGGATAACGCCAATGTCTTCATGCGTATCTTCGGCGTTCAGATTCAGGACGGCGAGTTCGTGGGCGTGAACTCCAATTACCGGATGTGGGCGGATGTTGGGGGCGGTGGCGGCAGTCTGGCAATGCTTGTACCGGTGGGGCTGGCTTTTATTATTTGGCTGATGTCTTTCTTCTTGGGCGGTGTGATGGCGCTGCGCTCACTAGGTGTTGTTATCTTGGCGTCTATGGCAGGTTGGGCTGTTACCGCCCTATCGAGTGAATTTACTAAGGGCTGGTTCTCGGCCTGGCTCAAAATCATTACGGGCCTGCTCTTGGCCAAACCGTTTGCCGCTGCTGTACTGGTGATGTCTTCGACGGTCTTCAATCATTCAGACTCAGGTGCTCAGTTCTTTGCTGGTTTTGCTGGTCTTTTTATTGCTATCTGTATGCCCTTTGCGGTTATTAGCTTCATTTCCTTTACCTCTGCTGGTGCCGTCCGTGAGCAGGATCAGGCCTTTGGTGCTTCTGGTTCTATGGTCGCTCGTGGCGTTGTTCGCGGTGGCTCTGCTCTTTCCCGTATCCGCCGCCGTTAAGAAAAGGTCTGGCACATCATGATGGAAGAAAAAGTTGAACTGACTCCGGTTCGTATTCCCCGCCAGGAAAAGGGTGGCATCATCCTTGGCCTTTCGCTGCTTCCCCTGCTGGCCGTTGGGTTCTCTATCGCGGCGGCAATGACAACTCTCTTTGTCCTTCCCTTTCCTGCTTCAGTGGTGGTTTTCTTCCTCTGGCTGGTTGTGGGTGCAATTTTTGGTTGGGTTCGCATTAAGAACCGCACTCTCTTTGAATGGATTCCTGCATTGATTCGAGCACTGGTAAAACGGCTGACTGGCCAGACTAAATATGTTCGTCCCTCAGAAAAAGCAGATATGGCTGCTGATATGTCAGCGCTTGACCGTATCCGTAAAGCTGATGAGAAAGCTCGGGCTGAAGCTATCGAATGGAATGAGCCTATTCCTGGGAAGACTCCTGAACCTATCAAGTTCACTTTGCCCGGTATTGCTAATGAGTTTCAGCTGTACCAGAGCCCTGCCGGTCGCGGCGTGCTCCATGACCCGGTGAACAAGCGGGCGGTGCTGACGCTACTGGTGAAGAACACTAAGAGCTTTGACCTGCAAGACGAATCGGTTAAGGCCACTCGTATTACCGATTACGGCAACCTCTTGGATGTTGTGCTGGCTAACCGGCTGGTAGAGGCTGTTATCCCTACCGATACGACGTCTTTGCAGAGTGATACTGATTCGCTGGAATATTTCCGTGAGCAGAAGCGTCTGAACCAGGCCGCTGATCTGAACCCGATTGCTACTCAGGGCTACGAGGACTACCTGACCCGCAACCTGATGACCTATCACATGCAGTATTACACCGTTGTACTTTCAATCGGCATGATGCGCTCACTCATTAAAGAGCACGGTTCAAACATGAGCGGTCTACTGAGCGCGGTAGATGCTGTGTGTGACTCGATTGATCAGGACTTCTCTTCTAACAACACGGCTGTAGAGCACTGGCTTAGTGCTATGGAGCGTCGAGATGTGGTCTACGAGAACTTCACCTTGAACCCGAACGAGCCCATCATTGGCGCTCATGCGTATTGGTCAAAGCTGCGTGCTAATGCTTGCTGGCACCGTTCGTATGTGATTGAAGAATGGCCGCAGAAAGAAATCACCCCAGGGTTCATGTCTAAGGTGACTAAAGACCTGGACTTTAGGCACTCAGTCTCTATCGTCTACGAGGCTGGTTACTCCGATGAGGCGCTGCGTAAGGTCAACCACGCGATTCAGGATAAGAATATCGCCCTGCGTATTAAGGAGAAGTCTGGCCAGCGTGTTTCTTTGGAAGACACGACGGAGATGGAAGACCTCGAACAGCGCGAGACGGAGCTTGTCGCTGGTTACGGGGAAGTGATGATGCGCGGCTTCATGTCAATTACCGCTACCAGTGAGGAAGAACTGGAACGCTACCACAGCGACGTCATGTCAGCAGCTAAGCGCGCTGGGCTGGTGATGTACGAGTGCTGGGATCAGCAGTTCGCCGGCTTCTTAGCTGCTGGGTGCCTAGTGGGTGTAGGCATCGACTAGGGCAGAGCAACGAGATCAAGGATTTTAGAGGGCATCACATGAATGAGCAGATGAAAGACCGGGAAGTACCTCAAGAGCTGGGGTTCGTATCGGCACAGTTTCCCGGTGAGAGCCGGGCTGTCAAAAAGGACTACAAGCAGGTTCGTAAGGTCATGCGGAAGTCCTTTGAGCGCGAGGTAAAGCACCAGCGGGCCCACTTCTTACCGGGCACCCGGTACGGGGCAAAGGGGGCTAAACGTGCCAACAATATGCGCGGGGATTTGAAGCTAGCCGGTAAGAAGCGTCGTTTGACCTCCTATAACGCGGCAGTGACCTACCTGTTTACTGCCTCATCGACGTTCGGTATTCCTGGGGTCTGTATGGGAGAGGACAAATCAGGTGCAGGTGGCTTCTTCTTTGACCCTTGGGAGTTCTACAACGCTGGGGTGTTCAAGGGCATGGCTATGACGGTCTTCGGCGTTGTGGGGCAGGGAAAATCAACCTTGGTGAAGTCTTTTACGTCCCGTCAGGTGCAAATCGGACGTCGTGCCTCGGTGATGAGTGACCGAAAAGGTGAATGGGACATCGTTGCTGCGTATTTGGGAGGGGTGACCATCCGTATTGGGTCGGGCCAGGACACCCGCATTAACCCGCTCGATGAGGGCAACCGTCCTTCAAAGGATACGAACGGCGCTGTGATGAGTGATGAGAAGTGGGCCAAGATGGTTCGCCAGCGCCGGTTCGCTTTGCTTCGAGCCATTGCTGAGATTCTCAAGGGTGACTCTTTGAACTCCACCGAGCGCCTGGTGCTGGGCTCAGCGCTTGCTACTGCTGTTCAACTAGCAGAATCTGAACAGCGTACCCCGATTATTCCTGATGTGGTTTCTGCCCTGGACACCATGCGCCGCGAGGGTATGGAGGAGCACCTGAAAGAGCGTAAGGCTGCTATCGCCACCATGCACGATACCTTTTTGGGTCTTGTGTCTACTGGTATGGGTACGGGCACTGAGGCTAACTCTGAGAACGATATTTCAGGCATGTTCGATGGTGAGTCCACGGTTCAGTTCGATGTGACCGCGCCGATTGTCACCTTCAATACTTCTGGGCTGGAGGGCCTTTCCTCGGAGGCTCGCAAGATTGCCCACGCTTGTATTCAGACCTGGGCTGAAGCTGCTATTACCTCGAACGATTTTGGTAAGCGACTGGTGATCTACGAAGAGGGCCTGGAGGTGCTGGATGATATTGGTTCTCTTAACCGCATGATTGTCCAGTACAAGCTGGCCCGCCATTACGGCATTTTCAACATCCTGGTTCTGCATAAGCTCACTGACTTGAACCTGGCGGGTGATGAGGGCTCTAAGGCTCGGGCTGCGGCGTTCTCTTTGTTGGGTGATTCACCGATTCGCGTGATTTACCGGCAGGAGGCAGAGGAAGAGAAACTGGTGCGCGAGAAGCTGGGTTTGACTGCTCGTGAGTGGCAGAAAGTCTCGGGGTTTTCTTCTGGCCGGGGTCTGTGGAAACTTGGGGATCATTCCTTTGAGGTGCAGAACACCATGACCGCTCCGGAGCGTCCGGTGTTTGATACGAACAAATCTATGGGTATTGCCCGTGAAGAGAAGAAGCAGGAGGCATAAGAGATGCGTATTCGTCCTGGCGATTGGTTGGCTTTCACCATCGTACTTATCGCTGTTTTTGGTATTGGCGGCATTCATCTGGTGCTTTCTGCTGGTTATCTGATGTCGTGCCAGATGCTGGGGCACCCGCTGGGTATGTGGAACGTGATTCCGGTGGTGAGCGCGTGGGGAGATGCCTCGGTGGTGCCGGGCCAAGTTTGTGTGCCAAGCCGTGGGCTGATTCAGGTGCTTGCGGTGATCTATATTGCGGTGGTGATTGCCACTATCGTTGCTATCTACGCTTGGGTAGAGAAGTACAAGGAGTCCGATAAGAAGCTCATTAAGGACTTGTCCTACCGCAAGGGTATTGCCCAGTACGGTGAGGTGAAAAAGAATGTGGGGGATAAGGCTCTGGCTAAAAAGGCTGGCTCTATTCGTCCTACTTTGAAGAACCCTCAGCTGATGGATGTGGGCCGTAAGCTGGGTACTTCCCAGGGGTCTAACGTGTGGCTGTCTGCTCAGGATACTTGCGCTGTGTTTGGCCCCCCGCGTTCGGGTAAGGGCGTGAACTTTGTTATCAATGAGATTCTGGACGCCCCCGGTGCGGTGGTGACCACCTCAACTCGTGGTGATAATGCGGCTGCCACGTGGAAGTTACGAGCTGCTGGCGGGGCCCCGGTTATTATTTTTGACCCCCAGGGAATTACTGGGGTGAGCACTAAGATGCGGTGGTCACCGTATCGTGGGTGTGAAGACCCGGATGTGGCCGCAAGCCGTGCTGATGCGATTGTGGGTGCTTCCGCTCTTGGTTCTAGTAGTAATAATCAGGAGTGGGCTGAATCTTCGAAGGATATTTTGACGTATTTGCTTCATGCTGCGGCTTTGGGGAAGGTGCATATTAGTGCTTTTAGCCGGTGGACTCAGTCACCTGCGTTAGCTGGTGAAGCGGTACAGATTTTGGCTCAGGCTCCGGGAGCGGTTGCTGGCTGGGCACAGAACCTTGAATCTGAAATAACGGGCGATTCAAAGATGGTGATGTCCAAGTGGATGGGTGTTAAAGGTTCCACCCGCGGGCTGGTTATTCCTAATGTTGCTGAGCTTTTTGATGTGAGTGAGGGGCAAGAATCATTAGACCCGGAGGACTTTGTTAAGCGCCGTGGCACCTTGTACTTGATTGGTACTAAGACTGGTGGCGGTGCGGTCGGGCCCCTGCTGGTGGGGATGCTCGATGATATTTATGCGGCTGCTGAGAAGATTGCGAACCGTTCACCCGGTTCCCGTCTTGATCCGCCGATGCGACTGGTGCTCGATGAGGTGGCGAATTTTTCTGTGTGGAACCGTCTACCTGAGGTTATGTCCTCTGGCGGTGGTATCGGTATTGGGGCTACATTGTATCTTCAGTCAGCGTCCCAGGCTAAAGACCAGTGGGGTGATACTGGAGGGGCTAAGATTCTGGACTCAGCTAATTTCATTGTGCAGCTGGGCAATTCAAAGGAAGTAGATAAGCTCAAGACCTTTGTTGAATGGATGGGGGAGATTGAGCTAACGAAGACCTCCTACTCTTACTCTGACCAAGGGATTACCCACAATGAGGATAAGCAGTTCCGTAACGCGGTGAGCGTGTTTGAGCTCTCTCGTTTGCCTATGGGGTACTCGTTTGTTCTGCCGAATGTGGGTAGGCCTTTGCTGATGCGCTCCACTCCGTTCTTTGAGCGGTCGGATAAGGATGAGATTAAAGCGTCCCAGAAGGTTTTTGTGAAGATGCAGGAGGCCGGGGGCAAGTTAGTGACTGACGGTGTGTGATGTCGTTAGCACGTAAACGGGGAGCCGCGCGGGTTGAGTATTATGCAGGGTATTTGCGTTCTAGCGCGTGGCTCTCGCGCAAAATCAGGTTTTATGAAGCTATTGCTGATGCTGGTTTCGTGGCCGTTTGCCAGGTTTGCGGAGCCCGTAAGAGCAAGGCGACACCCTTGGACTTGCATCACCTTTCCTACGAGGGAGTGAAGAAGCTACCTGGGGGTCAATGGGTATCGAGTGAAGCTGATGAGGATTTGATTCCCCTGTGTAGGGAACATCATCAGCAGCTCCATCAGATTCTAGATACGCGAGGACGCGATTACCGAAGCTGGTCGAGGAAGAAAGCCTCTTTATGGATTATTTACGGATTGAAAAAGAAAGTTCGAGGAACACAGTGAGTCTGGAAACAGCACAGATTTTTGGTCAGCATGATTGCTTTATGTGCCATCAAGAGTATATGGGGGCCTCGGATCGGCGTCTTATCGAGAGGGCGGCAGGGGAGTACGTGTACTTGAATGTGGCTTGCTACGAGAAAGTACGGCAGTTAGCACACCAGCACCGGGTTTCTTTAAGCGAGGGTCTGGAGCTGTTCTCGGTTCAGTTGGCGGCTGCTTTGCTGGGTGCTCGGGCGTAGGAGGGAGGATATAGATCATGGTAAATCTATCTGCATTGGGACGTTTTGGTTCTCGAGAGATTCGTCGGGAAGACGTGGACGTTGCTACATCGGGTGTCGGAGAAGAGTCGGCTACTCCTAACGTAGAGCTTGGCCTGGAGGACTGGGATGCTGAACAAAGCGACACCACTGAGGCTAGCGGTGTTCTAGAGGGCAATGACCAAGAAGTCTTGCAGTCCATGGGGGTGAATGCCCTTGATATGGAGATGGGCGGGGCCGAGGTGGAGAGCGAGGGGGCGGCTTATCGCCACCCTGGTCTTGGACAGACGGAGGAAGAGGCAAGTGCTTTTCCGTCGTTTATGGGCCAGCCGTGGCGTAATATCCCTGAAGAAGAGCGGTTAGAGGCCTGGGTCTGGTTGCGTGACTGGGTGGACTGGCTGACGCTGACCTATCACGTGACCAGTAGCCAGCTCACCAAATGTTGGTATCGGCACAGTGATGTTGTTGAGATTCTATGGGCTATGGCTAATGCTGAAGCTAAGGCATGGGCCGAGGGTACTGGGGCTCCGACGAATATGCCTTTGACCTCCTGGCAGAACTTTATCCCTGGGTGTTTGAGCCAGATTCAGGGTATGGTCAAGGCCTGTTCAATGGAGCGGTCGCATAAAGAAGGGCAACAGTGGGTTGCCGGTGAGCATCCCTTTGTACGGGCTTTGGATGAAGAGGACTGGCAGACCTTTATTACTGGGGCAGTACGAACCCTGGACGGGCCGGTGGCTGGTATTTGGCGGGCGGCAGTCAGTGACTCAGAGGGAAACGTCGTTGCCTATAGTGATGAGTTCCGTTTGGGGGGTTATGTGGTTCCTGTTCAGGCTCAGCTGGGGGATGTCTTTTTTGGGTATCGAGGGGACTCGGAGCCGACTGCTTTTGTGCGGGTATCGGGTATGGACGCCCAGATTCTGCACTGGCAGAAGAAGACTGATGCCGGGGACTGGGAAGGTGGCTTGGGCTATGAGATGCCAGGTTCTGTGCTGTCAAACGGTACAGACTCGGTTGATTATGCAGAGCTGGTAGATCCTGATGTGAAAAGTGCCGTTGGGCCCTAACGAAGTTTTATTGAGCTGTTGAAAGGAATGGTGGAGCGATGTCTATGAATCGTGAGTTTTCTGAAGAGTATATGGAGCTGATGCTGGCTATCTTGGAGGCGGCGGCTCGGGTTGCTGTGGTGACTGGGAGGGTGGTTTCTCAGCAGGTGCTGAAGCAGAGCGTGAAGCCTGCGGGGTGGCGGCCTCGCAATCAGAAAGAACGTGACTCGCATGTAGCTGTGCAGGGTAAGGACGGCAAGACTATTGGTTTTGTCGATAAAAATTCCCCGCTGGTTCAGGAGATTGAGCGACGTTCTGATACTGCCGGCGCTGGTGGGGTTTCTGAGGCCGGGGCAAGTACTCGGACTCAGGGGCAGGCTGCGGAGAAGCGGACGGAGCAGGTAGAGACTGCCCGGCAGGGTAAGGGCGCGACTTTGGCCTCTGCTCTTGCGATTGGTGGCGCTGCTTTTATTGGTGTTCATGCTGCCCGAGATCAGGGGCTTGGGGCTTCTATGAGTACGGGGCAGGTTCTGAGTGAGGCTGAGGCTAGGGCTTATATGGAAGAGGCTGGGTGGCAGTGGGTTGATGAGGGTAAACCGGTGATGGTTGAGGGTAAACCGGCGTATGTTTCAGGCCCTGGTGAGGTTGAGCTTGTGGGCGGGGTAGATGAGGTTGTTCTTGCTGAGGGGCACCTTGTTTCGGAACGTGGTTTTGAGGGGGTGGATGTGAAGGTGGCTGGGCACGGCACGATTGGTGGTGAAGAGATTGATGCGTGGGGTGCGGAGTTTCATGGCTATGGCCGAGGGAGGAGCCCCTATGGGTGAGCCTGATAGCGGTTTTGATCCTGTGGCGTTTGAGCGCCGTCCGATGTTTGAAACTGAGCATGAGCAAGTGAGCTTCGCATAGTTCGCGCGTGCTCGGGCACGGGGCCCAACTGTTCAATTTGGAACAGTTGGGCCTTTGGTGCTATCTGGTGATTCCGTCGGTGACAGCGTGTTCTCTGAGGTACTCCCTAAGAAAAGGTCGTCAGTTCGAATCTGACTGGGGGCTCGATACTCAACGCCCGTTCCGTCATCCGACGGGGCGGGCGTTTCGCCTGTTAAAAGCCAATAGAAGTCCACGCCAGTGGCCAGCGCCCAGAGCTTGACCGTGTTCTTATATGGCTCATTTTTTCCATTTTCAGCTGAACTAACAGTAGCTCTTGACATGCCTATCTTTTGGGCAAGTTCAGCCGTGCTATACCCCTTCTCAACACGCGCCTTGCGCAGCCTATCTCCCAGTGTCCAAGTAGGTATGTATCCCATAGATTTCATTGCTTCCATAGTGACAAACTTATAACATTCAACACTCGAAGCACAATGCCACCACGACATACATTTGACAAGCGTAAGATGTCGTGGAAATATTACTGCCATGCAGACCTTACAAACGTTAGATACAAGAACAGTGTCAGATGTTCTTGGGCTCTCTGTAGTCCAGGTTTGCAGGCTGGCGCGCTCTGGCGAGCTGCAACCAGTAGTCAAGGCGCCCGGGAAGCGCGGGGCCTACCTCTTCGACCCCGCTGAGGTTGAGCACTACCGCGTAATGCGCGAACTCCAAACCGCAGGAAAGCAAAGGAGCTAAAAATGACCTGGACGCTACCCACTTTCATTCTCTTGGCCTCTCTACCCGCCTTCTGGCAAGCCCTCAACACTCTTGCCGAAGCCGTAGATGCCCTCCAGACCTACCACAACACCAGAAAGGCTAAATAATGGACACCTTCGACAAGGTAGTAAAAGCAGCTGAAAAGCTAGACCTATTCAGTAACGACCTCTTCGCATCACGTTCTGCGCTCACGCCCCTAGCCGTCCTATGGGCTGGCTACACGGTAGCTGAAGCCATAAAAGAAGCGTCCCAACCAGAGATTGAGACGCTTGGAAGCTTAGAAAACCCCCTAACTCTAGATGACCTTAAGGTCCTCTAAGCCAGGATACTTCTCCCCATCGATAGCAACATCTACTTCTTCAACGGTAATACAATCAATCTTCCCAAAATCAACAATCTTGGTTTTATCCAATTGGTCGATTCTCAGAACTGAACGGTTACGAACAAGGTCGAAGAAGAAGTTTTCGGCCTCTTCCTTAGTAAGCCTGAGGAAGAGGGATTTGCTACCAAATGTAGCTTTCACGATAGTCATTTTCACCTCCTTTGTTCAGGTTAACCATAGCCTGCACAAGCCCTGTGAGCCAGCCCGGCGGCTAGTACACCAATTCCTTTCACATCTACACAAGTAATAAGAGTAAGTAGAACCCGGTTCGACTCCGGCACAGGGCACAAGGCGAATACAGCGCCTAATCAAAGCTAGAAGACTAGCAACTGTAGACCCGGCAGTAATTCCTTCTTTACGTTCCTTGAAGCCGGTAGACGGCCTTGCAAGCTGTCTACGAACTAAGAGAACGCCCTAGCAAGCCCCG
>NZ_SPQC01000061.1 GCF_004569295.1 Rothia nasimurium | reverse complement strand
GGGGCGGGATTTCTAGCCCGTCCTCGGTGAGGTAGCTTTCGGTGAGGTAGGCGGGTGTCTCGTCGTTCTGGCCGTCCGTGGCCTGATCGGGTCGTGTGCTCACAGTGTTTCCTTGAGTGGGATGCCTGGTTCTTGTGGTTAATGCTACCAAGCCAGACAGGTGGTGAAGGTTCTTAGCTGAGGTGGTCTTTGGTTTTATTTCAGCCGGGGCAGGCCAGCTACGTAGCCGCCGCCCGGGGTGCCGGTTTCGTCGCCGGTGTAGAGGCTGTATTTATTGATGTACTGCACTACCCCGTCGGGCACCAGGTACCAGACAGACAGGTCGTTGCGGGCCCGGTCGCGGATGTCGGTCGATGAGATGGCCATCGCCGGGATTTCGATGACGCGGACGCGCCCCTGCGCTTCTTCGGGCACGGTCAGTTCGTGGCCGGGGCGGGTGACCGCCACGAAGGTGGCGAGATCCCACATCTTGTGGGCTTCTTTCCAGGTGGTAATTTGGCTCATGGCGTCGGCACCGGTGATGAAGAAGAGCTCATCGTTGGGGCGCTCGGTACGCAGGTCGGTGAGGGTGTCGATGGTGAAGGTGGGGCCCTGGCGGTCAATGTCGACCCGGCTCACGGTGAAGCGGGGGTTGGAAGCGGTGGCAATCACCGTCATCAAGTAGCGGTGCTCGGGTGCGGTGACCTGTTTGTTGGCCTTCTGCCAGGGGTTGCCGGTGGGTACGAAAATTACTTCATCGAGGCTCAGCACGGCAGCGACTTCGCTGGCTGCAACCAGGTGCCCGTGGTGAATGGGGTCGAAGGTGCCACCCATGACCCCCACGCGGGTAGTGGCGGGGTCGGGTTCGGGGATACCGAGCTCACGTCGGATTTCATGGGCGGGACGAATCACGGGTCTCCTGCTCGCTTTTGTATGTACGGCTTCGGCGCGGGCCCGCTCCCCCGGTAACCGGGGTGGTGCGGGCACCGCGCCGAAGTGTGGTGGAGAAAAGTTTAGCGCTTATGCTTGCTCTGGTAGTCGCGCAGGGCCTCGGTCTCTTCGTGGGAGAGGTGGTCTGCCGCGTGGTCGGGGCGTACAACACCGCGGCCTGAGAATGAGATGGTAATCAGGAAGAGCAGGCCGAAGAAGATGAAGCCGATGATGGCGAACCAGTAGGTGGGCATGCCGAGCAGTTCGAGCTGGTGGCTACCTTCTTCTGAGGCAAGTACGGCGACGCCTGATGCAAGTACAGATGAAAACATGTGTGTATACCTTTCGAGGCTGGGCGGCGTGTGGCCGCGCCAGTGCGGTCAAAGTATGGGTTTATTACCATGCTACCGGGTTTCGCGCTCTATGAGCGGGACTTTACCCGGTAGCAGGTCCGATTTTTCTGCTTTTAGTCGCGGCTGTGCCAGTCGCCGCGCACGATCCACTTGGTGGTGGTGAGCTGTTCTAGGCCCATGGGGCCGCGGGCGTGCAGTTTCTGGGTCGAGATACCGACCTCAGCACCCAGGCCGAACTGGCCGCCATCCGTAAACCGGGTAGAGGCATTCACATACACTGCCGCGGAGTCAATGTCGCGAATAAACTTCTCGGCATTGGCGATGTCGTTGGTCAGAATCGCCTCGGAGTGGCCGGTGGAGTATTCACGAATGTGGGCGATTGCTGCCCGCACATCGGGCACGGTCTTAACCGCTAGGTCCAGGGAGCCGTATTCGGTGGCCCAGTCCTCCTCGGTCGCCTCTACCACATCTACGCCCTCGGGCAGGATGGCGCGGGTGGCGGCGTCCGCATGCAGGGTAACCCCCGCCTTGGCCAGGGCCGCAAGAACGCCCGGGGCGGCTTTCGCGCCCTCAGCCAGGAGCAGGGTTTCTACGGTATTGCAGGTACCCGGCCGCTGGGTCTTGGCGTTGACCAGAATCTCCGCGGACTTTGCCGGGTCAGCAGTGACATCGAGGAAGATGTGGCAATTGCCCTCGCCGGTCTCAATCACCGGCACCTTAGCGTTCTGCACCACCGACTGAATCAGGCTGCGACCCCCTCGCGGAATCAGCACATCGATATGCCCGCGGGCCTGCATCAGGGCCGTAGCGCCCTCACGGCCAAACTCGTCCACCGACTGCACCGAGTCAATCGGCAGACCGGTAGCGTGCAGGGCATCGCGGATAATACGAACAATCACCTGGTTGCTCTTGGCAGCAGCTGAGCCACCGCGCAGCATCACCGCATTACCGGCCTTAATAGCTAAGCCAGCGATATCAACCGTTACGTTGGGGCGGGCCTCATAGATAGCACCCACCACGCCCAAGGGCACCTGCACCTGCTGCATCCGCAGGCCGTTCGGTAGGGTAGAACCGCGCACCAGCTCCCCTACAGGGTCGGGCAGGGCAACCAGCTCGCGCAGGACGTCCGCAAGCTCAATCACCCGGTGCTCGGTCAAACGCAGGCGGTCCAGCATGGCCTCGCTCATACCGGCGGCCCGCTCCCGTTCAAGATCCTGGGCGTTCTGCTCGATAATCACCGCCGAATGCTTTTCGAGTGAATCAGCAACAGCCAGCAAAGCCCGGTTCTTCCACCGGGTATCGGCCTTAGACAGACGGCGGGAGGCGATACGGGCGTCCACCGCCATATCGGTGACCTGCCGCATCACATCGTCACTCACGTGTACCTGCTCGCCCATGAGCATCTCCTTATATATAGGGGGTTGAACAACCTTGAAACTATCCTACCGGCGCACCAGCGCAAGGGCCCAGTATTACTAGGGGCCGGTGATTACTACAGGGAGGGGGCCACCAGCGCAATATTATCGGCGTGCGCTACCGTACCGTCGTAGGTCTCCCCCATGGCGCGCTGAATCTGCTCGGTGTGCAGACCCACCATCTGGGCGGTCTCACCGGCAGTATAAGAACTCAGGGCATGAGCCAGCACCTCGCCGCCCTCATCAACAATCGCCACGGGGCTACCGCCCTCAAAGGAGCCCTGAACACCCAGCACACCGGCTGCCAGCAAAGAACGACGGCGGCGCAGAGCGGCAGCAGCACCCGCGTCCACGGTAATTGAGCCCTCAATATCGGCAAGGTGCTCCAGCCAGAGGGTCTGCACCGGGCGGCGCTCGCCGGTGGCGTAGAACCAGGTGCCAACGTCCTCACCAGCAAAGGCGGCACGGGCGTGAGCCGCGCTCGTAACCAGGGCGGGGATTCCGGACGCCGCCGCCACCTGGGCCGCCTTCACCTTTGTGACCATGCCACCGGAGCCCACACCGGCTGACCCCACCGACCCAATCGACAGACCCGCCAGGTCAGCTTCGTTGTGTACACTGCTCACGCGCTCGCCGCCCTCGTCGGGGTGGCGGGTGTAGAGGGCATCCACATCCGAGAGTAGAAGCAGGGCATCGGCTTTAACGGTGTGGGCCACAAGGGCCGCAATACGGTCGTTATCGCCGAAGCGGATTTCGCGGGTAGCTACCGCATCGTTCTCATTGATAATGGGCATGACCCCCAGGTCAAGCAGGCGCTCTAGCTGGCGGTGGGCGTTCTGGTAGCGGTCCCGGGCCATGAGGTCTTCGGCGGTCAACAGCACCTGGGAAACGGTGACGCCGTAGCGGGTAAAGATATCGGTGTAGCGGCTCATCAGCAGAGACTGGCCGACGGACGCCGCCGCCTGCTGGGTTGCCAAATCTTTAGGACGGCGCGACAGGCCCAGCGGAGCCAGGCCGGCAGCAATAGCACCCGAGGACACAAAGACCAGCTCGATTGAGGGGTGCTCTTTTTTCTTCTTAGCCAGCACATCGGAGATAGTGGCGATAGCCAGCTCATCCAGGGAGTTCTCGATGGAGGTCAGGGACGAAGAGCCAACCTTCACTACGATCCGCTTAGCCCGTGGCATGTCGGAGCGTTCGATGATGGGGCTGCGGCGGTGCTTGCCGCGTGACTCGGCGCTGGCCTGGAAAGCGTCCTTCAAATCCAATTGATTAGCTCCCTTAAAGTGTTAACTTTAGCTTCTATGAATATACAGCAGAGTCGCCCCGGGCACACTCCCCGGGGCGACTCCTTACACATAGTGAAATAAGAGCGGGGCGAAGAAGACCGCCCTAGCCCCTCTTACTCTTCCTCTGCCGCGCGCTTGGCAGCCCGTTTTTCAGCCTTAGCTGCCTTGGCCTTAGCGGCGCGGGCCTCGTCGACAGACTCGGTCCAGATACCCGCTACGCGCTCAGCCTCAAGCTCGGCACGGGCTTCAGCCTTGGCGTCCATACGCTCGTGGAACTCAGCCTTGCGCTGGGCACGGGTGGGGCGAATCAGCTCTTCCAAGCGGGCATCGGTACCGCGCGGTGACGAGAGCAGCTCGGCGCCGCCAACCATGGTGGGCTCCCAGTCAAAGACCACAGCATCCACTTCTTCACCAAACACTACGGCGTCACCGGCAACAGCGCCGGCCTTGAAGAGCTCATCTTCAACGCCCAGGCGGTTGAGGCGGTCAGCCAGGTAGCCCACAGCTTCGTCGTTGTTGAAGTCGGTCTGTTTAATCCAGCGCTCAGGCTTCTCACCAATGACGCGGAAAAGGGGCTCAAGGTTGCGCTCTTCCTTGCGGATGATAAATTCCTGGCGCTTCTTGGAGCGGAAGCCCTTGGGCTTGACCACAACAACGTCCTCTGCGGAGGCGCTCTTGCTCTTCTTGCGGGCCTTGCGATCTGCTTCAACGAGCTCTGCCATGGCGAAGGTCAGCTGCTTGAGGCCCTCGTGGGAGGCCGTTGAGATTTTAAAGACCCGGTAGCCGCGCTCTTCAAACATGGGGCGGACGAACTCAGCCAGCTCGCGTGCTTCGGGCACGTCAATCTTGTTGAGCACGATAATCTGCGGGCGCTCATTGAGGGGCACGGTGACGCCGGCGGTGGGGTCAACCTCGTAATTTTCAAGTTCCCCACGGATGACATCGAAGTCGCTGATGGGGTCGCGGTTGGGCTCTAAGGTGGCGCAGTCAATCACGTGTACCAGGGCGCTGGAGCGCTCCACGTGGCGCAGGAAGCGGTGGCCCAGGCCCTTACCTTCGGAGGCACCCTCAATCAGGCCGGGAACGTCGGCTACGGTGTAGCGGGTATCGCCAGCCTGAACCACACCCAGGTTGGGAATCAGGGTGGTGAAGGGGTAATCAGCAATCTTGGGGCGGGCCGCAGAAATTGCTGCGATGAGGGAGGACTTACCGGCTGAGGGGTAGCCTACCAGGGCGATATCTGCGATGGACTTGAGTTCTAGGACGATATCGCGGGTTGAACCGGGAATACCGAGCAGGGCAAAGCCGGGGGCCTTACGCTTGGTGGAGGCCAGGGCAGCGTTACCTTTACCGCCGATGCCGCCTTCAGCTGCAACGAATTCGTCGCCGATGCGCACCAGGTCGGCCAGTACGTTGCCGTCGCGGTCCTTGACCACGGTGCCCTGGGGTACAGGAAGAATCAGGTCTTGGCCGTTGAAGCCGTGGGACATGTCGCCACGCCCAATGTCACCGTTGAGGGCGCTCTGGTGGGGGCTGTGGTGGTACTCGAGCAGGGTGGTGGTCTGGGCGTCTACACGCAGAATGACGTCGCCGCCCTTGCCGCCGTTACCGCCGTTGGGCCCGCCGAGGGGCTTAAACTTCTCACGGCGAACCGAGACACAGCCGTGCCCACCGTGCCCACCGGTTACGTGTAGGACCACGCGATCTACAAATTCTGCCACAAGTGCAAGCTCCTTCAAAAAAAAGTTTGGTTTGGTTATCTAGTCTACAGGGTCGCCCCGGTGCCGGTCTGTGGCCGGACGTTCCTTGGGCGGCTTTGCGGAGGTGAGGTACACAAAAGGGCGATTACGAGTTGCCCCGTAATCGCCCTTCTACTGAGGTGAGGTGTTTAGACCTTACTCAGCGGCTGCAAGGATGTTGACTACCTTGCGGCCCTTGCGGGTACCGAATTCGACCTTGCCTGCTGCCAGAGCGAACAGGGTATCGTCGCCACCGCGGCCTACGTTGTTGCCGGGGTGGAAGTGGGTGCCGCGCTGACGAACGAGGATCTCGCCTGCGTTGACGGTCTCGCCGCCGTAGCGCTTAACACCGAGGTACTGGGGGTTTGAGTCACGGCCGTTACGGGTGGAGCTTGCGCCCTTCTTATGTGCCATTGATGCCTACCTTAGGTCAAAGAATGTTGGGATAAAACCAGTCTAAGCTGAACTTATGCGTTGATCGCGGTGATCTTAACGGTGGTCAGTTCGGCGCGGAAGCCCTGACGCTTCTTGTAACCGGTCTTGTTCTTGTACTTCTGAATAACGATCTTGGGACCGCGGAGGTCTTCGATCTTTTCTGCGGTGACCTTGGCTGAAGCCAGGGACTTTGCATCAACGGTGACCTTGTCGCCGTCAACCAGCATCAGCACGGGCAGCTCAATGGTGCTACCGGGCTCACCAGCGACGCGGTCAAGGGTAACCAGGTCTCCAACTGAGACCTTTTCCTGGCGGCCGCCAGCGCGGACAATTGCGTATGCCACTTGGGAACTCACTTCTTCTTGACGTCATTTTAATGGTTCAAAACGAGTCTTCCTGAAAGGAACTCGGGCTCAACAGCAAGGTGGTGACCCGGTTTGCTCAGTACGCACCGGGCGGTTTCAGGTTCTGTCGTTTTGAGATGGTGTGGCCTTATCCCGGATGGAATATGCCTAGCTGAGTCCACGCTAACGCTTGCTTGTGGAAACAGCACCGACTCACTAGTCTACGTGGTGAGCCGGTGCTGAGCAAGATATGTGGTGAACCCCTCAGGGTGCAGTAAGGTGTACTGGGGACGGTAAATCAGGCTCGCGCTCGCTGCCGACCCTCTCGCTGGTCCGCTAGCGCTCACAAGCGATTCACGCCAGCCGCCGAGCCAACAGCTTCGCTGCGAGCCTGATTTACCGTTGCTACCTTACTTACCTGCCCGCTTGATATCTGCAGCTGAGACACCAACGCCGAACATGACGGGGGCGTCATCGCTGGATGCGGCAGGCTTAGTAGCCTGGTCGATGCTGGCGACTACGGAGCTACCGGTTGCGGCCTTGATTTCTTCGGTGCGCACCTCGGTGGAGCCGGCACCTGAGCTGACGGCACGGCGGGAGCGGCGCTTCTTGCGGGGCGCTTCACTTGCGGCAGCTGAGGGGGCGGACGCCTCGGTGGGGGTTTCGTTGGGTGCTTCGACCTTCTTGCCGGGGGTGGCGACACCGGTGACAGCCGGGTCTGCTACGACCTCGATGGGGGCGACGTACTGGACGTCGGAGCTTGAGGCGCGGCGGGGCTTGCGGGGGCGGCCCTTACCTGACTCGTCCTGGTTGCGGGTGCCTCGGCGGTCGGTGCGGTCTGCACGGCCGGCTCGGTCGTTACGGCCAGAGCGTTCACCTGAGTTTGCTGATTCTTCACCGTCGCGGGGTTCGTAGTCGCGTCCGGCCTTCTGGGAGGCGCGGGCGCGGGCTTCGCCTGCGCGGATGGCGTCGAGTCGGGATGAGTTCTGGGTGAAGCGGGAGTCAGCCTCGGGGTCTACGTCCATAGACGCGTCGGAGTTGGCTGAGAAATCATCTGCTGAAATCTCTTCGCGCTTCTTACTGCCCCGGCGCTTGGACTGCTGACGGCCCTTTGAGCGTTCCTCGGAACGTCCTTTGGTCTCCTTCTCAGCGTCGCCTTCGGCTTCAAAGACAGCGGCCAGGGATTCGAGGGTGAAGGAGCCCTGCTCCCCCATGCTCTCTTCGGTTTCGGCGTCCGCCCCGGTGGGCAGCTCAATGACCTCGTCACCGATGGTGAGCACCTGCTCGCCGCGGGCGTCCTGGTTCTGCTGGTTCTCCAGCTCCAGGCCAGCCTCGGCGCGGCGGTTGCGCTTGCGGCGCTTGCGCTTACGGGCTGACTTGGACTCGGTCTCGCCCTGCTCATCCTCGTGGTGGGCGCTGGCGGCAACAATGTTGGCCAGGGCAGCCTTACGGGCCTCGGTCTTCTGCTCGGTCTCTTCGTCTACCTCGGTGAAGTCGCGGCGGTTCTGGGTCTTCTGGTTGCGGTAGCGCTTGCGGTCATCGCGTTCGGCGCGGTGGATGAAGTCGCTAGCGCCGCCGGAGCGGCCCTTCAGGGGCTGGTCGTGCACGAGAATGCCGCGGCCGGCGCAGGCTTCACAGGGCTCTGAGAAGACTTCGAGCAGGCCGGTGCCCATGCGCTTGCGGGTCATCTGTACCAGACCCAGGGAGGTTACTTCGGCAACCTGGTGCTTGGTGCGGTCACGGCCCAGGCACTCTACCAGGCGGCGGAGTACCAGGTCGCGGTTAGATTCGAGCACCATGTCGATGAAGTCGATGACCACGATACCGCCGATGTCGCGCAGACGCAGCTGGCGCACGATTTCTTCGGCTGCTTCGAGGTTGTTCTTGGTGACTGTTTCTTCGAGGTTGCCGCCGGAGCCGGTGAACTTGCCGGTGTTCACGTCCACCACGGTCATGGCTTCGGTGCGGTCGATGACCAGGGAGCCGCCGGAGGGCAGGTAGACCTTGCGGTCCAGGGCCTTGGCCAGCTGCTCTTCGATGCGGTAGTGGTCAAAGAGGTCGTCGTCCTCTTCCCACTTCTTCAGGCGGTCCAGCAGGTAGGGGGCAACGTAGGTGACGTAGGCTTCGATGGAGTCCCAGGCGTCGGTACCCTGCACCATCATGGAGGTGAAGTCTTCGTTGAAGACATCGCGCACGGTCTTGATGGTCAGGTCGGGTTCCTGGTAGAGCAGTTCGGGGGCCAGCACCTTGCGGGATTCGCTCTTGGCCTTGATTTCTTCCCACTGCACGCGCAGGCGGTTGATGTCGTTGCTCAGCTCTTCTTCGCTGGCACCTTCTGCGGCGGTGCGGACGATGACGCCCGCATCCTCGGGCAGGCGGTCCTTGAGGATCTTCTTCAGGCGCTGACGCTCAACGTCGGGCAGCTTGCGGGAGATGCCAGTCATGGAGCCACCGGGTACGTAGACCAGGTAGCGGCCGGGCAGGGAGACCTGGCTGGTCAGGCGGGCGCCCTTGTGTCCGACGGGGTCTTTGGTGACCTGCACCAGTACAGAGTCGCCTGCCTTGAGGGCGTTTTCAATCTTGCGGGGGGCACCGTCGAGGCCGGTGACGTCCCAGTTCACTTCGCCGGCGTAGAGCACGGCGTTGCGGCCGCGGCCAATATCAACGAAGGCAGCTTCCATGGAGGGCAAAACGTTCTGCACCTTGCCCAGGTAGACGTTGCCAATCAGGGAGTCCTGCTGGGTCTTGGAGACAAAGTGCTCGGCCAAAACGCCGTCTTCGAGCACGCCAATCTGGATGCGGTCGTCCTTCTGGCGGACCAGCATCTGGCGGTCGACGGACTCGCGGCGGGCCAGGAACTCAGCTTCGGTAATAATCTGGCGGCGGCGGCCGGTGGCGCGGGTTTCGCGGCGGCGGATGCGCTTGGCTTCCAGGCGGGTTGAGCCGCGGACGCCGGTAACCCGGTTGGTGCTGTGAGAGTCAGACAGGCGGGGGGCGCGCACCTTAACAATGGTGTCCTCGGGGTCGCCCTCGCTGCCACCTTCGAATTCCAGGTCGGCGTCCCCGCGGCGGCGGCGACGACGGCGGTGGGAGGTGATTTCGGGGTCAAGGTCAGCCAAGCGGCGTTCACGGCACTCAGCTTCTTCGGCCTCACGGCGGGCTTCCTTTTCGGCCCGCAGCTGCTCCATGATTTCGTCCATGTTGGGCGAGTAGAACAGCAGGTTGTTTGAGCTCACAGCCGCGTTGACCTGGGCCAGCTCTTCTTCTTTGAGCTCACGCAGGCTCTTCTGAGGAGCGGCAGGCTCTTCAGCGGTTTCGGCGAGGGCTTCTTCTGCTTCTGCAGGCTCTGCCTCAGTTTCTGCTGCCTCGTCGAGCTGGGGCTCGGTGCTTACTTCGGCAACCTGTTCAGCAGCTGCGGTAGCTTCTGCAGCCTGGGTTTCTTCAAGGTTTTCTACAACCTCGGACTGTTCGCTGCTCATCAGCGTTCACTCTCCTTGTGTTCGTATGCCCCTGCCGCACCAGTGGTCTTGCCTGTAGTCGGCGGTCCCTACCCTAAGGGGTGGTCCGCCGAAATCCTTGACTACCCGGCTCAACCGTGAGCTCCTTGGCGTACTCGGCAGGTCAAGGCTTCTGTGCTCCATGCCGAGGGGAACCGGGCCAGCGGCAACAACCCGAGGCAGCGCTAGGGCTGCACTTGATGGGGCTTGACGGTAAGGACGCCTGCGGGTAGGCAGTGCGTCACCGGCCGTTTCGGGGTGCCTGCTGGGTAGCGCTACCGCGGGCGGGCGGCACACTACCACACCCATTCTCTCACACCCGGGCTCTTTTCACCCCATCTAGAACCGAACTCACCCCGCACAGGGCCGCCCTGCTCAAACCTGCTCGCCCCGGGCGTCCTTACCTGGGAACTTAGTAAAGAAAACCTGCCCCCGCCCCGTAAAACCGGGCGGGCTTGGAGCCTGCCCCGTAGTATGGGGAAAGAAAGTTTTATACAGCCTAAGGATTCACTGTGTCTACCCCCGTGAACATCCCCGATACTGAGAGCGGTATCAGCCAGGCCCAGCTCGATCGCAGGCTCGGCTGGTTCACCCTCATTCCCGGTCTGCTGGCCTTCGGAGCCGCCGCCATGCTGGTCTACGAGCGCCTACAGATTTACATGGACGGTGCCCACCGGTCGGTCTGCGATATTAACGCCCTGCTCAACTGCGGCACCGTCATGCGTACCTGGCAGGCAGAAGCCTTTGGCTTCCCCAACCCCTTTATCGGTATCGCTGGTTACGCTATCGTGCTGGCTATCGCTACCGCCCTGATTGCCGGGGCGTCCTTCGCCCGCTGGTACTGGGTAGCCATGCAGGTGGGCCACACCCTGGCCATGGCCTTTGTGCTCTGGCTCTGGTACAACACCACCTTCGACATCAACGCCCTCTGCCTCTTCTGCATGATCGTGTGGATTATGCAGACCGCAATTTTCGTGAAGGTCACCACCCGCAATATCCACGCCGGGGTTATCCCAGCTTCTGAGAGCATCCGCCATGCAGCCCCCAACTGGATCTGGTTCTCTATCATCCTGGTCTACATCTTGCTCTTTGGCATTATCTTCATCCGCTTCTTCGATGTGATTATGGGAATGTTCTAAACCCCTCCCCATAGTTGAACTGCTCCCCATAAGTTGGACTACTAAAAAACAGTCACCAACTAATGGGGAGCATCTCCTATGCGAGCACGAAGCTCACTCACCCAACACCAACGAGAACAACTCATCCACCTCTTCCAACAAG
>NZ_SPQC01000060.1 GCF_004569295.1 Rothia nasimurium | reverse complement strand
GTCAGGCGGTTGATGACTATATCTATTGGTATAACAACGGTAGGCTTCAGGAGCGATTAAAGGGCCTGGCTCCGATGGGGTATCGGAGCCAGGCTTTGGCAGCCCTGACGGTCTAGGATTAAACCAGTCCAACTTTCGGGGGCTAGTTCACTTTGGTGGGACAGGGCTTATTTTTTAATTACTTCTGTAGGAAGTAGAGGCGCTTGTTGACGAATTCGTCCATGCCGTAGGGGCCGAGTTCGCGGCCGTAGCCGGAGTTCTTCACGCCGCCGAAGGGAATTTCGGCGCCTTCACCAGCGGGGGTGTTGACGTTGACCATGCCGGCGTCAATCTGCTGGGCCAGGCGGCGGGCGCGGGCCTCGTCCTGGGAGAAGACGGCACCGCCCAGGCCGTACTGGGTGTTGTTAGCCAGCTCGATGGCTTCTTCGTCGCTCTCTACCCGGTAGACGGTGGCGACGGGGCCGAAGAGCTCCTGGTAGTAGACCTCGGAGCCGACGGGCACATCGGTGAGGACGGCCGGGGAGAGGTAGGCGCTCTTCTCATCCAGTAGCTGGCCACCGACGCGCAGGGTGGCACCGGCGGCAACGGCCTCGTTGAGCTGCTTTTTGAGACCTTCGGCAGCCGAGCGGGAGGAGAGGGCCATGTAGGTGGTCTCGTCCGATTCGGCGGGCTTACCCGGCTTCATGGCCTCGGCCAGCTTGACGAGTTCGGCGACAAATTCGTCGTAAATGTCGGCCATGACGATTATGCGCTTGTTGGAGTTGCAGGCCTGGCCGGTGTTGTACATGCGGAAGCCCCAGGCGGTGGCGGCGGCTTCAGCGACATTGTCGGTGTCGAGCACGATGTAGGGGTCGGAGCCACCCAGTTCGAGCACGGCCTTCTTGAGGTTACGCCCGGCAATACCGGCAACGATAGCGCCAGCTCGTTCGGAGCCGGTCAGGGAGACACCTTGGATGTGGCGGTGACCAATCATGGTCTCAATCTGGTCGTGGCTAGCGAAAACTGCCTCGTAGGCGCCTTCGGGCAGCCCGGCGTCCTTCATGATCTCAGCGATTACGAGCGCTGACTTGGGGCAGATTTCGGCATGCTTGAGCACGATGGTGTTGCCCAGCATGAGGTTGGGGGCGGCGAAGCGGGCGACCTGGTAGTAGGGGAAGTTCCAGGGCATGATACCCAGCAGGGCACCCAGGGGCTTGCGCTGGATGTAGGCCTCGGAATTTTCGGTCTCTGAGGGAATCGGCTCGTCTTTGAGGTGGTCGGCGGCGATTCCTGCGTAGTAGGCGAAGATAGCGGAGGAGAATTCAGCCTCTTCGATGCCCTCTGAGATGGGTTTACCCATTTCCTGGGAGATGATTTCGGCCAGCTCCTGCTTGCGCTCTTCGAAGAGTTCGGCGATGCGGTTGACGATAGTGGCGCGCTCTTCGACACTGGTGGTGCGCCAGGAAAGGTAGGCGGCGTGGGCGCGCTCTACGGCCTCGACAGCCTGCTCGTCGGTGAGGGTGCCGAAGGTTTCGAGCACCTCGCCAGTGGTGGGGTCTTCAAGTCGGTAACTCATGGGTATGTTCCTTACTGTCCTGCGACCTTGCGGATTTCTTCCACGAAGATGTCCAGGGCCTGGCCCAGGAGTTCTTCGCTGATGGTCAGCGGGGGTAGCAGGCGCACGACGTTGCCGTAGGTGCCGCAGGTGAGGATGAGGACGCCGCGTTCGGCGCAGGCTGCTGCGATGTCTTTGGCGGCGGTGGCGTGAGGTTCCTTGGAGTCGGAGTCTGCTACGAATTCGACGGCGAACATGGCGCCGCGGCCGCGGGTTTCGCCGATGATGTCGAGTTCGTCGACGAGGGGGCCGAGCTTTTCGCGGGCGATTTCTTCGATGCGGGCGGCGCGGGCGTTGAGGTCCCACTCTTCCATGGTTTCGATGGTGGCAAGGGCTGCGGCGCAGGCAACGGGGTTGCCGCCGTAGGTGCCGCCGAGGCCGCCGGGCTGGACCTTGTCGAAGAGTTCGGCGCGGCCGGTGACGGCTGAGAGGGGCATGCCGCCGGCGATGCCCTTGGCGGTGGTGATGAGGTCGGGTTCGATGCCTTCGTGGTCGGAGGCGAACCAGCTGCCGGTGCGGCAGAAGCCTGCCTGGACTTCGTCCGCGATGAAGACGATGCCTTTTTCGCGGGCCCAGGTGACCAGCTCGGGCAGGAAGCCTTCGGCGGGGACGATGAAGCCGCCTTCGCCCTGGATGGGTTCGATGAGGATTGCGGCGACGTATTCGGAGCCGATCTGCTTTTCGATCATGTCGATGACGCGGGCGGCTGCTTCCTTGCCACCCAGGTCACCGTCGCGGTAGGGGTAGCTCATGGGGGCGCGGTAGACCTCGGGGGCGAAGGGGCCGAAGCCCTTCTTGTAGGGGGCGGCCTTGGCGGTGAGGGCCATGGTGAGGTTGGTGCGGCCGTGGTAGGCGTGGTCGAAGACGACGACGGCGTTGCGGCCGGTGGCTGCACGGGCGATTTTGACGGCGTTTTCGACGGCTTCGGCGCCGGAGTTGAAGAGTACGGTGCGCTTGTCGAAGTCGCCGGGGGTGAGCTGGTTGAGTTTTTCGGCGACGGCTACGTAGCCTTCGTAGGGGGTGACCATGAAGCAGGTGTGGGTGAAGTGGGTGGCTGCTTCGCGTACGGCGTCTACGACTTTGGGGGCGGAGGCACCGACGGAGGTGACGGCGATGCCGGAGCCGAGGTCGGCGAAGGAGTTGCCGTCGACGTCGACGATGACGCCGCCGTCGGCGTCCGCTGCGTAGACAGGCAGGGTGGAGGCTACGCCGGCGGGGACGTTGGCGGCGCGGCGGGCTGCGAGTTCGGCTGATTTGGGGCCGGGGACGGTGCCCTTGAGGCTGATCTGCTGGGGTAGGCGGTAGGCGATGTCGGCCATGGTTGAGGGTTCCTTTAGTGATGGATTTTTTGTAACTACAAAAAGTTGGAGTGCGGACGCCCGTGTTGGCGCTGGGGGCCGGGGCGGGCATCCGCGGGGCTTGGGGCTTTAGTTGGCGTAGGGGTCGCGGATGCCGATGTACTGGATGGATGAGTACTCGTCGATGCCTTCGGCTGCGCCTTCACAGCCCATGCCGGACTGCTTGACGCCACCGAAGGGGGCAGCCGCGTTGGATACTACACCGGCGTTGAAGCCCATGATGCCGAACTCTAGGTGGTCGCTGGCGCGGTAGAGACGGTCGATGGATTCGGTGTAGACGTAGGAGGCCAGGCCGTATTCGGTGTCGTTGGCCAGTTCGTAGGCCTCGTATTCATCCTTGAAGGTGAAGACGGGGGCGATGGGGCCGAAGATTTCTTCGCGGGCGACGCGGGCGTCGAGGGGCACATCAACGAGCACGGTGGGTTTGAAGAAGTAACCTGCGCCCTCGCCCTTTTCGCCGCCGGTGAGTACGCGGGCGCCCTTGGCGACGGCGTCCTCGACGAGGGCAACCATGGAGTCCTGGGCTTTCTTTTCAACCAGGGGGCCGCAGGTGACGCCTTCGTCCAGACCGTTGCCGACCTTGAGTTCGCCCATTTTTTCGGCGAACTTCCGGGAGAATTCTTCGGCTAGGGATTCGTGCACGATGAAGCGGTTGGCGGCGGTGCAGGCTTCGCCGATGTTGCGCATTTTGGCGGCCATGGCGCCGGCGACGGCCTGGTCGAGGTCGGCGTCTTCGAAGACGAGGAAGGGGGCGTTGCCGCCGAGTTCCATGGAGGTGCGCAGCACGTTGTCGGCTGCCTTTTTGAGCAGATCCTTGCCGACGGGGGTGGAACCGGTGAAGGAGACCTTGCGCAGGCGGGAGTCGCTCATGATGGGCTCGGAGATAGCGGCTGCCGACTTGGATGAGACGACGTTGAGGACGCCGGCAGGCAGGCCAGCATCAAGCATGGTCTGGGCGAAGTACTGGCTGGTCAGAGGGGTGAGGCGGGCGGGCTTGAGCACCATGGTGCAGCCTGCGGCGATGGCGGGGGCAACCTTGCGGGTGCCCATGGCCAGGGGGAAGTTCCAGGGGGTAATCAGCAGGCAGGGGCCGACGGGCTTGCGGCGGGTAATCATGCGCAGGGTGCCCTCGGGCATGTCGAGGGAGCGGCCGTAGTGGCGGGGGGTTTCTTCGGCGAACCAGCGCAGGAACTCAGCGCCGTACTTGACCTCGC
Source organism: Rothia nasimurium (assembly GCF_004569295.1). GTDB lineage: Bacteria > Actinomycetota > Actinomycetes > Actinomycetales > Micrococcaceae > Rothia > Rothia nasimurium_B. The sequence continues at coordinate 7,365 of NZ_SPQC01000060.1, read as the reverse complement.
CGAGGGCTTCGGCGTAGGGCTTGCCCATCTCTAAGGTCATGAGGGTAGCGAACTCTTCGGCCCGTTCGGTGACGAGTTCGAAGGCGCGGCGCAGGATCTCTGCACGTTCACGCGGGGGTGTGGCGGCCCAGCTGTGCTCACCGGCTTCTTTCTCTGCCCGGCAGGCTGCATCGAGGGCGGTGAGGGCGTCTTCTTCGGTGGCGGAGGCCAGGGTTGCGATGACTTCACCGGTGGCGGGGTTTTCTACGTCGAAGGTTTCGCCGTTTGAGGCGTCTCGCCACTGGCCGCCGATGAGCAGGCCGGTAGGTACCTTTGCTAGGAGTTCTTTCACATCTACGGTCATAGCCGGTGTGCACCTTTCGTGAACTATCTGTGTGATGGGCACACCATCAGGCCCATCCTTCTGCTTATCTTACGCCCCCTACCCGCCGGGCAGGTAGCCTGTCTCACACCCCTAGGGGCGGACGTCCGCGCCCGACAGGGCGGTTATTCGGGCAGGTCAAGCATGTGCTCAACATCCATGGGAACCCTGCCTGCGAAGAAGTCGGGGCGCTTGAAACGCTGGTAAAACATAACCGCGAAACCCAGAGCCAAGAGCACCAGGGAGAGGATAAAGACCAGGCCGATACCGCCGATTTCTGATCCGGAGCCGTAGGCTGGGCCCATGGAGTCAACGAAGGTCTGGGCGAAGAAAACCACCAGGATAATGCCGCCGATGAGGGGCAGAATGAACTGGTTGAAGAGGTTACGGGCCCCGCCCTTGAGGGAGGTCTTGCGGAAGTACCAGACGCAGGCGAAGGCGGTCACCCCGTAGTAGAGGCAGACCATGAGGCTGAGAGCTGCGATGGTATCCCAGAGCACCGAGGTGGAGATAAAACGCATGGCTACGTAGAAGACGCTGGCAATCAGGCAGGAGGCGATGGTGGCGTAGGAGGGTGCCTGGTACTTGGGAGAGAGGCGGGCAAACTTGGGCCCCAGGGCCCGGTAGTAGCCCATGGCCAGCAGGGTTCGGGCTGGGGAGACGGCGGTGGACTGCAGGGAGGCGAGCGCTGCAACCATGACGGCGATTGACATGAGGATGCCCAGGGAGCCGAGGACGGGGCCGGAGAGGGCGGCGAAAATATTTTCCTGGTTGTCGGGATTGCCCCCGTCCTCGCTGGTGCCGGCGAAGGAGAGGGTGCCGACGGAGAGGAAGAGGTAGAGGACGACGATGGTCAGGATGGTACCGACTGCTGCAGTGCCGCTGGTGGTGTGCTTGCCTTCGGTTTCTTCGTTCATGGTGAGCACGGCGTCCCAGCCCCAGTAGAGGAAGAAGACCAGGGACATGGAGGCTGCCAGGGTTGAGAAGGAGTCGATGTCGAAAGGGTTGAACCATTCGAAGCTGAAACTGAGGTTGGCAAAGCCGGTGCCGGTGGCGGCCTTGTAGAGAGCTACGGCGGAGAAGAGAGCCAGGACGATCAGCTGGAAGATGATGAGGACGGTCTGGAGTTTCTGGGTGGCGTCCAGGCCGCGGTAGGTGATGTAGCAACCGAAGGCCATGAAGGCGAGGAAGGTCGCGATATTGACCAGGTTGTTAGCAGCAAGGTCTGCGATATCGGGGTTACCCAGAGCCTGGGAGAGGAATAGGTAGAAGAAGTCGACGGCTATACCGGCTAGGTTGGAGAGCACCAGGATTGTGGCGACCAGCAGGGCCCAGCCGCCTATCCAGCCGACGTAGGGGCCAAAGGCTTTGGTGGTCCAGGTGAAGGTGGTTCCCGCATCGGGCATGGCGGCGTTGAGTTCGCGGTAGCCGATGGCGACCAGGAGCATGGGGATAAAGCCGATAAGGAACATGGCGGGCATGTAGATGCCGGCTTCGGCGGCGACGGGGCCAAGGGCTCCCGAGAGGGAGTAGGCGGGAGCTACAACGGAGATACCGATGATGATGGATGAGAAGAGGGTGACGTTGCCCGATGAGAGGCCTTTTTTGTTGGCGGCGCTGACATTGACAGAGCCATGGGGGTGGGCGCCCGGGGTAGCTGGGGGCTGGGTCATCGCTGACTCCTTTTCACTATCACCTTCAGAGGTTGCACCAAACAAGAAAACGAACAGCATTCGTTTAGTTAGCTAGATTACAACCTTAAGGGGTTCTTGTGAAGTGCGTAACGAAGTTTTTACACAGCGGTACCCCCACCCTTCCCACAACGTATGCGCCCCACCGCTCGATAAGCACTCTCACGAGGCATACCAAACGATGGGGCACACATCCGGGGAACCTAATCGCGGCCGACCACCGGAATAGAGCCGGTCCAGGGCTCCTGAGCCGAGCCGCGGCGTCCTGGCGAATAATCGCGCGGAACAACCACCAGCGGAATAGGCAGACGGGTCAGAATTTTTGCGGTGTTGGAGCTCAAGAAAAGCTCGCCACGCTGAGCCAGCTTAGACGACCCAGCCATGAGCACAGACCCGGCAGACCAGTCCACTGACTCCACAGCCTCAGGCACGCTGGCTCCGTGCCCAACAGCAACTGTGATAAGATCCGGACGCTCGGGCGCCAGGGAGGACTGCTCCAGCAGGTCCCGTACACCTTCCTCAGCTTCGCGGGCCGCAGCTCCATCAGCGGCGGCGTCCTCGATGAGGGACACCAGGCGCACCGCAAGGCCGGTGCGGTTGCAGGTAGCCACAGCTTCTTCCACCAGGCCAATCGAGTCGATATCGGGGGAAATCGCACAGTCAATTTGAGCGATATGGGTAGCCGCATCGTAGTTGTGGGGCGCAAGAATCACAGGCACTGAAGCCCGGTGCAGCAGGGCGTTACCTACCGAGCCGATGGAATGGAAGAGCCAGCCACCGGTCTTAGCGCCACCCACAATGATGGCACCGGCCCCAATAGCTCCAGCAAACTCCATCAACCCAGCTGCGGTAGACTCCGCCTGTCGCAAATGAAAACGAGCCTTGAGGCTGGTGGGCACCCACTGCTGAGCCTCCTCAAGCCACCCCACAGCCTGCTCCTGAAGCATGGCTCCGAAGTTAGAACGCGGGGCAGCTAGGCGCGGGTTTTGCTGCTTGAGCACATAAACCACATCGAGCTCAGCCCCCAGCGATGAAGCGAGAGCAACCGCAAGATTGAGCGCATCCCGCCCCCGAGACGAGGGGGGAATAGCCGACAACGTAACGCATGTTTTATCCCTTGAGTTTTTCGCTAATCATAGCGGCGGTTTTTTCGCCCATGCGAACCGCGCCGTCAACATGCTGGTAGCCTTCAGCTACCAGGTCGGAGCAGGACCAGTGGATGGGGCCAACAGGGTCTGACTGGTAGGCGCCGTAGCGGGAGAGGCCGCCCAGGTCGAAGCTGGCGGCGTAGGCGCCGCGAGTCCACTCTTCAGCCCCCCAGTCGGATTCGTAGTAGCGGATGGGGTTCAGGGTCTCTTCACCCAGCATCTCTGCCATGGATTCAAGGATGGTGCGCTTGCGTTCCTCAACTGAGAGGGTGAACATTCGGTCAGCCTTTTCGTCAGAGACAAAGCCAACCAGGGTGCCGCGTTCTTCTTCCTGGCCAGTGGCAGGGTCGTAGTTGGTGTTGTCGTAGATTTCCTGCACCAGGTTGTCGCAGGCGAAGGAGGTGCCAGACAGGCCCTTCTCGCGCCAGAAGGGGCGGTCGTAGACGGCGTGCACCTTGATAACCAGGCCCAGCGACTGGTGCTGGTGCATCTGGTGCTGGCGGCGGTCCAAGGCAGGCACATAGGAGACGCGGGAGTAAAGGTTGGGCGGGACGGCCATGATGGCGTACTTGGCGCGGACCTTCACGGCCCCGTCGGGGTTGGCGACGCCGTCCTCGGTGAAGTCTTCAGCTTCGGCCAGGACGGGGTAGTCCCCCTCTTCCTGCCAGCGAAGCACGCGCACGGGGTGGCCCAGGATGATGTTCTCGTGACCGATCTTTTCGGCCAGGGTGAGGGAGACCTTCTGCATGCCGCCGAGCACGCGCTTGTCGAGGATGAAGTTTTCATCAACCAGGTTAGAGAAGGAACCTGCAGAGGCAGCCATCAGAATAGCCTGCAGGGCTGAGAAAGCGTGAGAAGGCTTGGTCAGCATGGCGCCGGCGATAAAGAGGGAGATGTTATTGAGGGCCTCTTCGTTATCGGTCTTGGTCTTGAGCCACTCACGGAAGCTTACGGAGTCGAGCTCCTTGGCGCGAGGGTGAACCCAGGGGTTTCAGCGCCAACCTCGGCGACGATTTCGTCCATCATGTCGATGAGGCGCAGCATCTCGGACTTGGTAGCCTCATCGACGGGGAAGATACCGCCAGAGTAGCGCTTGACCTGACCATCGAGGGTTTTGTAGATAGAGTCACCCTCGCGATAGCGGGAGAAGGTTTTAAGGTTGAGCTCGTCGAGCAGGGCTTTGAGAGCAGTCTGATCTGGAGAAACCCACTGGCCACCAATTTCGATAAAGGCACTGTCAAGATCGCCGTTCCAGGTGCGACCACCGACGCGGTGGCGGGCTTCAAGGACGGCAACCGAGTGCCCGGCCTGCTGCAGACGGTAGGCGGCAGTAGGACCCGAGGGGTCTGCGCCGATAATGACGACATCGCGGGTAATTTTCTGGGGAGCCATGGTGCTCAGCCTTTCTGCAGCGCTAGCTACACTAAACGAATACCGTTCGTTTTAGTGTAGCTTGAACCCCAAGACCTGTGAAGTACCTTACGAAAATATATAGCCAGATAGCTTCACCACCCACCACGCCCTCCCCATTGGCGCAGTGCTACCGTTATATCCATGACCTCTACTCCTACCTCACCGCGCAATGCCGGCCGCCCCAGCGCGTCCTTACTTACCTCGGATAAAATCACCGAAACCGCCCAGAAGCTCATGGCTACAGAGGGTGATTTCACCATGGCAAAGCTGGCACGGGCGCTGGGGGTTGCGCCGTCTTCCCTCTATAACCATGTGACCTCGCGCGATGAGGTACTGGCCGCCATTTCGGACCAGGTGGCACAGAGCATCGACACGCAGGCTTTGCAGGACGCCGCCGCCCAGGTCCGCGGCGGGACCGTCAGCTCCCTGAGGGCACGGGCACTGTGGCTGGAGGCAACCGAGCGGTGGGCTAAATCGTATCGGCAGGCCTTTTCAGTGGCACCCGCGGTCGTGATGACGCTGGCAGTGACGCCAGCACGCAGGGCACCTGCCACCCTGGCCATGTATGAGCAGGTAACTTCTGCCTTTACTGCCTTCGGCATGAGCCCCAGGCAGGCTCTGCTCACCGTAGAGGCTATCGAGGCCTTCCTCCTGGGGACGGCAACAGACGTGCATGCACCGGTAGATATCTTTGACCCAGGTGACCATGCGGCCGAGCACCCTACCATGGCAGAGGCTTACAAAGCACTAGGGGATACCCCTCAGGGCGAAGCCTTCAACATAGGCCTCTCAGCCCTGTTGACGGGGCTGAGTGCAACCCTAGTCGCTGGTTAAGATTGCAAGATTGTTTGTACCGGGCAGAATCCACTTTAAATTAATTTTTTAGCCATTTTTGAACTACAACCGGTACAAACCTACCAACTTGCCTTACGCCCTAAACGTCAATGGGCCCAACAGTCCAGGTTGCAGTCTTAAGGCCGGTCGCATCGGTGTAAGACACACTTCGGGTAGTTGTAAGCGTGTTCCGACCTACGCGGGTACAAGTATTTTCCCGGAAATTCAGGAAGTAGCCGGTACAAAATCCACTGCCCCCCCCCCCCCGCAGCATCAGACATATCCACAGGAATGCCGTTGCCCTTATATTCCAGAGTGATGGAGGTAGAAGTGCTAGAAACAATAGACCACCCCGGCTCTAGGTAAGTGGCATTCGTCCATTTCGTCGTACCGACAGTAGATGCACCGCCGTTTGCAGTAGGAGCATCATTGAAAGTAACAGGAAGGGTAAAGGTATAGGTGACGGTAAAGGTATCAATAATAACGCTACCTGAATAGCCAGGGTCAGCTTCAACCCACCAACCTACAGAAGAGTTGGTATCCTGGAGGCAGTTTGAACTGCTTGGGGTTACCGAGGCACCACAGCAAAGGGTATTAATGAAACCCTCTTTGGGGTTGGTAGTGACATTACAGCCCGTAGGCCGACGCGAAAAAATCTGCTGGTAGGCATGCACAGACCCGACTCCCAACTGATTTTCAGACGATGAGGCAGCCATAGCCGGAAGGTTTGATGTAGCAACAACAACAGGTGTGGCCCAAGCAGCACCACGCACAAGAGTTCGGCGGGGAATACTAGACATACCAGGTAACCCTTCTCATTGAAATTGAACAATAAGAAAACTAATACCAGGAATCACAGCAAGACGAAAATCAGGCATACCCCTGAAAAAAGGTGATATTCAACACAAATACCACCCTCCCCTCCAAAGTTACACGCGCACTTCTTGCAGAAAGCATGGTAAATCTCTAGAAATACTGGATTTACAGACGGGTAGCATGAATATTTATTCCAAATAACAAGAAGGTCATATTATACCATAATAATCATTTTTCGTTTCGACAAAATTAATCTCTTAGCGAACGACTGGGGAGGCGTATCGTGACTTCCTGCGATGACTCCAGAACAAACCAAGCCATGATTATCTTGAATTGCTTAGGTAAATTTGCAGCTTTACCGCCTATAAATAGCCTTTGTCAGTTGCGGATGATCTCTGAATTAGAGAAATCTGAAAAATCATCGCTAGTTGAGCACTGACCATCAATGGTAAACAGTACGGAAGTTCTGTATTCACCAGAGGAGTTTTCCTTGTTAATCTTTGCTACAGGAACTTTTACGTATATGTCAAAAGATAACTCACTAAGAGATGAATCATTGATCACAGTAACGGTACGCCCATCAGAACCAATGGTGTAGTTTTGAGTGTCGTATGACTCGAAGACTTCTACCGTGTCGCTCGTAACAAAAGTAAGCGTGTTATACTGACTCGCTGAAGTGAACGAGTAGGGAAAGAGTACAACATAGTATCCATCTGCTGAATCCGTCGACACTTCTTGGTCTACAGATGGATTAACAGGCATGTAGGCGGTGGGGCACACCAGAGAAGAAGCAGCATAGACAGGGACTACTGAAGTAGCGACAACGACAGGAGCTGCCCAAGCAACTCCTTTTAGGATAATACGACGCGGAGCGAGAGACATCTTACCTGCTATATCAAAACACCGATAGGGCTTTATCTAACCCTTAGTTTAGCAGATACTAGCACTTCCAGCAGCAAGAAATTTAAATTATCTCAATACAAAAACACTCGTTGTTCAGGCGCATTCAGATATACGTAGCACGAGTCAAGACAAGTCCCTCTATATCCCTTCAAAACATGCAAAAATAGAGACCATGAGTTTTGATTCGCACTCCGAGCTC
>NZ_SPQC01000005.1 GCF_004569295.1 Rothia nasimurium | reverse complement strand
TCGGCCAGTAGGCGTAGGGCTCTTGTTTTGAGTTCTTGGGGGTATTTGGTGGGCATGGGTGAAGTTCCTTTGCTCTTTTTTGTTTGTTTCCAATGTACGGGGTCGGAACTAAACCCAGTACATATCAATTTGGTGGGCATGGGTGAAGTTCCTTTGCTCTTTTTTGTTTGTTTCCAATGTACGGGGTCGGAACTAAACCCAGTACATATCACTCATGTTTTTGCCGTTGGTGGGGCTGTTGTCTGGTTGGTGGGTGTGGGGTGTGCTCTTACTTTTGAATAAGCCTCTTTGTAAGTATAATTTTCTAAAAGCTGAGAGAAGAGCGATGACGCATTATTCTTTTATGAAAATATTTCTGCTATTTAGTATAAATTAATTTAAATACATCTTTTGTTTACTTATATGATAAAAGAGCGCTTCTGTTGAGAAGTGTGATGTTTGCTTTACTTAATCTTTGAACTAGGAGAAGATATGACTACTGAGATTGCCCATAAGGCCTTCAAATATCGCCTCAAGCCCACGCAGACTCAAGAGAACGCATTTCGACAGGCTGTTGGTGCTGCTCGTGTTGCCTATAATATGCTCACTGCCCTTAATCGTGATGTTCTCAGGCGAGGGTGGGAGATTCGTAATCAGCTCATCGAACAAGGACTGAGTGAAGCTGAGGCTAGTGCCCAGATGAAGAAATTAAGGAAAGAGGATCTGTCCTTAAAGATTATGTCGTCATTTGCTTGGCAAAAGGATGTACTTACTCCTGAAATTGCCCGTCATAAGCAGGCTGCCGCCCGTATCGCTGCCGGTGATCCCATTGAAAGTGTTTGGTCTGGCGAACGTTTTGCTGAGCCCTGGTTTCACGCCGTCCCCCGCAGGGCTTTTGTCTCGGGAGCAGACCAAGCAGCGACCGCTATAAGTAACTGGATGAAATCTGTTGCCGGGCAACGCGCAGGTAACAAAATGGGCCTGCCCCGATTCAAAAAAGCAGGTCGGTCCCATGATTCAATAACCATTCCTGTTGTTGATGGTAGCAGTCCAGCTGGTGGGTACGGTGCATCCTATAAGCGGGGTGAACCCCGTAAGGGATTTATTCAGGACCATCATCGTCTGCGTCTTGCCATGTTTGGCACAGTTGTTACCTACAATTCCACGGCTCCTTTGACTCAGTTGGTAACTCAAGGTGGAACGATTAAATCTTTCACTATTTCACGAGACGCCCAATATTGGTATGTATCTCTTCTAGTGGAAGCCCCTATCAATTTGTTGCATCGCCCGGGCCCGACCAAAGCTCAAGAGAAAGCCGGCGTAATCGGTGTTGATTTGGGAGTGAAGGCAAAGGCCGCGCTTTCAAACGGTGAAATTATTAATAACCCCCGACATCTTCAACTATCCCTTAAACGTCTCGCAAAGTTGCAAGTAAAACTTTCACGAACCCAAAAAGGGAGCAAAAATCGTGAACATCTTAAAAAACAAATCAGTAGATTGCAGCACAAAATTGCATTGCAGAGAGCGGCAAGTAACCACCAAATGACTAAAGAACTAAGTACTACCTACGTTGGTGTAGGAATTGAAGATCTTAATGTCGCAGGGATGACCAAATCTGCCTCTGGAACACTTGAAAATCCCGGGAAGAACGTGGCTGCTAAATCGGGGCTGAATCGGAATATCTTAGATGTGAGTTTTGGACAGATTAGAAACCAGCTTGAGTATAAAACCAAGATGTACGGTTCTGCTCTCACTGTCATTGGCAGATATGAGCCAACCTCAAAGCGCTGCTCACAGTGTGGTGCTATGAAATCTGACCTATCGCTTAAAGAGAGAACTTATATTTGTGTTGAGTGTAATTATCAAGATGATCGTGATATTAATGCGGCAAAAAATATAAGAAACCTTGCTGAGAAAGAGCTGGGCATGGTATCGTCAATCTCGTCATAATTGACAAGCTCGCCTGCGAACGAGGGAGAGTGTAAACGGCCGTTGCGGATGCGTCTCAAAACGAGGCAAGTCCCGCCTGAACAGCACCGGCAAGCCTAACCCCGTAAAGACGGGTACCGGTACATTGGGGTGGAAACGCCCCTTCTGCCCCGAAAATAAGTTAATACGAGGAAAAATGCCTAGTCACTTAGGGTGATTCCCGTACATGCGGGGGTGGTTCCGTCGCCCTGCATGACGACACCGCCCGCTACATGGTGATTCCCGTACATGCGGGGGTGGTTCCCACTGCTCGGGCTTCATGCCTAGGTCTGCCAGGTGATTCCCGTACATGCGGGGGTGGTTCTGGCGTCACGGATTTCTGAAATAATCCCTGCGAGTGATTCCCGTACATGCGGGGGTGGTTCCTACTTCCCCCGTTTCGGAGTTTGAGCTTGCCAGTGATTCCCGTACATGCGGGGGTGGTTCCGGCCCTGCGGTGATGTCCATGCTCTCCGGTGAGTGATTCCCGTACATGCGGGGGTGGTTCCCAGCAACAGCGGTTCCAATACCGAAGCATCGAGTGATTCCCGTACATGCGGGGGTGGTTCCTGGTGAAGTTGTTGACTTGGGCATCGATTCTCCGTGATTCCCGTACATGCGGGGGTGGTTCCGGCTAGCAAGTCCCGCCGCACCAAGGCAGATAGTGATTCCCGTACATGCGGGGGTGGTTCTCAGCCCCGCCGACTAGGTGTTTTCCCTAGTGGGTGATTCCCGTACATGCGGGGGTGGTTCTACCGTCCTCTTTTCAAACCACACCGGCTACGGGTGATTCCCGTACATGCGGGGGTGGTTCTCCGGCTAATGGCCTCTACGCTCATGCCATAGGGTGATTCCCGTACATGCGGGGGTGGTTCTGGAATAGTCAAGAGGCACGGGAAGTAGTCAAGGTGATTCCCGTACATGCGGGGGTGGTTCAAGCCCGGTTGCCCCTGCTTATAAGACTTCCGAGTGATTCCCGTACATGCGGGGGTGGTTCTTCGGCGGTGGGGATGAGTTCGTGCAGTTTCTCGTGATTCCCGTACATGCGGGGGTGGTTCCGGATGGATGTAACCATGACTAAGGAATTTGCTGTGATTCCCGTACATGCGGGGGTGGTTCCCGTGGACCTCAGGCTTACTCTGGCCGGAACTCTCGATATAGGGCAGGTTCCCCAAATCCAGTTAGGGGCCCGGGCTGTGCTCGTTACCGCAGCCTACGGCTACGACGAGGTGCAAGCCCCTGAACAGGTGCTCACCCGCCTCTAAGAGACAAGCGGACGCCCGCCCTATCTGGGGCGGGCGTCCGCTGATAAAAATCTAGTGAGTCGGGCTAAGGCAGCTGCCCCACCGCCGCCTTCAGCGCGTCTTTCACAGCCCTAATGGCGGGCTGGCCTGTGCTTTCGGTGCGGGTAGCCACATAAATCTCGCGGAAGGGGGCACCGGGCAATGGAATAGCCTTCACCCCGTGTGCCCGACTCAGCTCGTTGACGGCAGCGGGCAGGGCAAAGGACGGCATAATAGCCGCCGCCCCACCTGCCGCCAGCTGCAAATGTGTGTTCAAATCATCAATCACGTAGCGCACCTGCGGCTCATACCCCGCCGCCCGGCACTGGTTGATACCCCAGGTGCGTGACGTGTTGTGCTCACCCTCAAAAACCCAGGGGAGGCGGGCAGCATCGTCCAAGCTCTCAACCTCAGAATCAGCGGCAACCACTAGGTTGAGGGTGTCCTCGGTCAAGAGCTCAGAGGTGAGCTCGGGGTACTCGGGAATGTAATGGTGGGGGTAGGACTCCGCAATCACAAGGTCAAACTCCCGGCTTCGGGTCAGCGAGAGACCGGTTTCGGGGTCAATCTGCACCACATGCAGCTGCACCTGTGGGGCGTGCTCTGCCAGATGGGCTAGGGCACCCGGCAAAAGTGCTTTGGCTGCCGACTGGAAAATCGCCAGCCGTACCTGCCCGGCAGGTACCCCCTCCAACAGGGTGATGCGGGTGCGGGCAGCGTCCAGCTCCTTCAAAATATTGCGGGTGCTCTCCACCAGAATCAGAGCCTCGGTGGTCAGCTCCACCCGGCGCCCCACCTTACGCAGCAGGGGAGTGCCCACCTCTTTTTCCAGGGTGGTGATCTGCTGGGAGATAGCGGAGGACGTCAGGTGCAGGGCTTTGGCGGTTGCTGCGAGTGTGCCGCGCTCGTGGATCTCAAGCAGCATGGCCAGACGGCGCAAATCGTACATGGGGCACTCCTTAGGAAGGGGTGAATGGCGTCATGAATACAGATTAGCAGAACTAAACGTACTGCCTAAATAATATTCATTTTTTCTAATAGTGTAACTTACACCCAAAGATGGTGAAATGGATAACAAGTAACAAGTTCACCCCGCTCTCGTGCGGGCTAGCAGGAGGTACCACCCTTGGCACAGCCTTTTAGCGATACCCACCACCAGCAGCTAGCTGACCAGGCCGTCCAGCTCGTCGCCGACTGGGTCAAAGAAGCCCAGAACATCCCCGCCGACCCCGCAGCAGAGAAGCTGGCAGACGTCCTGAAGGACCCCCATGGACTTGAGTTTACCGTCGGCTTTGTCGACGGCGTGGTACGCCCCGAAGACCAGGCCGTTGCTGGTAAGAACCTGGGCCGTATCGCCCCCATCGTCCCCTCCTTCCTGCCCTGGTACATGAAGAGCGCCGTGGGCCTGGGCGGCAAGCTGGCCGCTCAGGCCTCCTGGCCCACCGTGCCGATCGCCCGCACCGTCCTGCGTCAGATGGTCGGCCACCTGATTGTCGATGCCCGCGACGAAAAGCTGGGCCCTGCCATTAAGCACCTCACCTCAACCGGCAACAAGCTCAACATCAATCTGCTGGGCGAAGCAGTACTCGGTGACCGCGAAGCAGAGCGTCGTCTGACCGAAACCAAGCGCCTGCTAGCCCGCGACGACGTCGACTACGTTTCCATCAAGGTGTCCTCCGTTTCTGGCCCCCACTCCCACTGGGCCTTCGAAGAAGTCGTGGACGAAGCCGTCCGCCGCCTCACCCCCCTCTACGAGCTGGCCGCTAACTCTCCCGCCCAGAAGTTCATCAACCTGGACATGGAAGAGTACAAGGACCTCGACATGACCATCGAGGTCTTCACCAAGATCCTTGACCAACCCCACCTGAAGAATCTTGAAGCCGGTATCGTGCTCCAGGCCTACCTGCCCGACACCCTGGCCGCGATGCAGCGCCTACAGGAATGGGCAGCTAAGCGTGTAGAAGCCGGCGGTGCCCGCATCAAGGTCCGCCTGGTTAAGGGCGCCAACCTCTCCATGGAAAAGGTCGAAGCCGCTGTGCACGGTTGGCCCCTGACCACCTGCGACTCCAAGCAGGACTCAGACACCAACTACAAGCGCATCCTTAACTACGCCCTGCAGCCCGAGCACACCAAGAACATCCGCCTGGGCGTTGCTGGCCACAACCTCTTCGACGTCGCCTTCGCCCTGCTACTGGCCGAAGACCGCGGTGTTGAAAAGGACATCGAGTTCGAAATGCTCATCGGTATGGCCTCCCAGCAGGCTGAGGTCATTCGCCAGCGTGTGGGCCACCTGCTGCTCTACACCCCCGTCGTGCGCCCCGAAGAGTTCGACGTTGCAATTTCCTACCTGGTCCGCCGCCTGGAAGAAAACGCCTCAAGCGAGAACTTCATGAGCGCCGTCTTCGACCTCGACTCTTCACCCGCCCTCTTTGACCGCGAGAAGAACCGCTTCCTGCGCTCCCTGAATGAGGTCACCGACGAGGTGCAGCCCCCGCAGCGCACCCAGAACCGTCTGGAAGAAACCGAAGAGAACGTCTTCAAGCCCGCCGACGGTACCTTCGAAAACACCCCCGACACCGACCCTGCCCTGGCCGGTAACCGCGAGTGGGGCCGCGTCATCCTGGAGCGTTCAAAGACCACCCAGATCGGCATCGAAACCCTGGCAGCCAACGAGCTGGGTTCTGCCGAGGATGCCGAAACCCTGGTTGCCGAGACCGTGGCAGCTGGCGAGGCCTGGGGCGCCCGCCCCGCTTCAGAGCGCGCTGAGATTCTGCGCAAGGTGGCGGTAGCCCTGGCAGTCCGTCGCGGCGACTTCATGGAAATCATGGCTCACGAGGCTGGCAAGACCCTGGACCAGGGCGACGTTGAAGTCTCAGAAGCCGTTGACTTCGCCTACTACTACGCCATGCTGGCAGAGCGCCTCGACTCAGTAGACGGTGCCCAGCATCGCCCGGTCAAGCTAACCCTGGTTATCCCGCCGTGGAACTTCCCCACCGCGATCCCCGTCGGTGGCGTTATCTCAGCCCTGGCAGCAGGTTCAGCGGTCATCTTCAAGCCCGCCTCCAACACCGCCCGCATCGGTGCCCTCATTGCTGAGGTGCTGTGGGAAGCTGGCATACCCCGCGAGGCCCTGCGTCTGGTCAAGGTCACCGACCGCGACGCCGGTTCAAAGATGATTGCCCACCCCGCCGTTGACCGTCTGATTCTGACCGGTGGCTACGAGACCGCCGAGATGTTCCGATCCTGGCGTAAGGACCTGCCCCTCTTCGGTGAGACTTCCGGCAAGAACTCCATCATCGTCACCCCCAACGCCGACCTCGACCTGGCGGTCAAGGACGTCGTCTACTCAGCCTTCGGACATGCCGGTCAGAAGTGCTCGGCGGCATCCACCGTGATTCTGGTTGGTTCGGTAGGGGAGTCCAAGCGCTTCTACAACCAGCTGGTTGACGCCGTGAAGTCCCTGCACGTTGCCCACCCCCAGGACATCGAATCAGAGATGGGCCCCGTCATCGAGAAGCCCGAGGGCAAGCTCAAGCGCGGCCTGACCACCCTGGGTGAGGGCGAAACCTGGATCATTAAGCCCGAACAGCTCGATGAGACCGGCCGCCTCTGGTCACCCGGCGTTCGCGCAGGCGTCAAGCCCGGCAGTGAATACCACCTGACCGAGTACTTCGGCCCCATCCTGGGTGTCATGAAGGCCGCCACCCTCGAAGAGGCTATCGAACTGCAGAACGCCACCGACTACGGTCTGACCGCTGGCCTGCACTCCCTTGACTCCGGCGAGCTGGAACTGTGGCTCTCCAAGGTTCAGGCGGGTAACCTCTACGTCAACCGCGGCATCACCGGCGCTATCGTGCAGCGTCAGCCCTTCGGTGGCTGGAAGAAGTCAACCGTAGGTTCCGGCACCAAGGCCGGTGGCCCCAACTACCTGGTCGCCCTCTCCGACTGGGAGACCGCAGAGTCCACCGCCACCACCGCTCCCTCACATGCGGGCGTCCGCTCCATCCTGGCTGCCCTGCGCGAGCCCACTGCCACCAACGACGGCTCCCTCGACATGCTGGCCCGCGCGGCAAGCTCCGATGCCGAGGCCTGGGCCACCGAGTTCGGCGTGGGCCACGACCCCAGCCAGCTGGGCGTTGAGCGCAACATCCTGCGCTACCTACCCGCCACCGTCCAAGTGCGTCTGGACGAGGACGGCGACCGCGACCGCGCCCTGCGCGTCCTGCTGGCAGGTGTAGCAGCCGGTGCCACCATCGAGTTCTCCACCGGCCAGAGCATCCCGGTAGCTGTTGCCGGCGCCCTGCGCGGTGTGGGTGTCACCTTGGTTGAGCAGAGCGCCGCCGCCTACCGTGCTTCGCTGGCCAAGATTGCAAAGACCCCCTCAAAGCAGCTTGAGGGAACCGCCTTCGAAGGTGCCCGCATCCGCTACATCGGTAGCGACGCCGCCAGCATCTACGAGGCACTCGACGGCCGCCCCGACATCGCGGTCTACTTCCAGCCTGTCACCGAAGCTGGCCGCATCGAGATGCTGCCCTTCGTCCGCGAGCAGGCAGTCTCCATCACCGCCCACCGCTTCGGCAACCCCTACAAGTTCTCTGAGGGTGTTATCTAAGAGGTCTAGGTAAGGACGCCCCACCCCGCTTTCCCCGTGCAGGAAAGTGGGGGGCGTCCTTTTTTATTTAAGAGAAAACCCGGTCGTTTTGGTGGCGCCCGCCACCAGCACCTGTACCCTGTGTCATATAATCGTTAGGTGAGAGCTCCTTCTCCCTCGTCGGAGCTCACCTCGTCGAGTTTCACGCACCTCGATCGGCACTCCCACAGAAGTCCCACAAAAGAAAAGGACACCTCCGATGAGCAACGTTCCTGCAGAACTCAAGTACACCAAAGAGCACGAGTGGGTCAGCGAACTCACCGCTGATGGCACCGTCCGCATCGGTGTTACCGACCACGCACAGAGCGAACTGGGCGACGTCGTCTACGTCGATTTGCCCGAGGTAGGCGAAACCATCGACGCAGAAGCAACCTTTGGTGAAATCGAATCCACCAAGAGCGTCTCTGACCTCTTTGCTCCCATCGCCGGTGAAGTTGTTGCCGTCAACGAAGACCTGGCAGATGCCCCCGAAACCGTCAACTCAGACCCCTACGGCGCGGGCTGGCTCATCGAGGTTCGCCCCAACGACGCCGCAGACATCGAAGGCCTGCTCTCAGCAGCTGACTACGAGGCAGAAATCGCCTAAAACCCGGCAGTAGCACCACGCTATGAGCCCGCGCAAGGGCCGTCTTTTCCACAGGAAAAGGTGGCCCTTTTGCTCTAGGTAAAAAACAGGAAAATTTGGTGGGAGAACACGGCGCGAACCGGGCAGAATAGAGGCGAAGTGGCTAAGATTAAACGAACGGTTCACTGTTTACCATTTCGTGACCTTGAACCGCTTACACCACACCACACATAACGTTTAGAACACAGGCACAGTATGGGCGTAGCCCCGCCGCCCGAAAATATAAGGACGAGACCGTATGGCCCAGCATGAAGCACACCCGCCCACAAGCACCATCGCTATGGTAGCCCTGGGCGTATCCCAGTCCCACAACCCCACCGCCGAAGAACGCGACCTGCTGGCAACCCTGCCCGCCGGGTCTGCCGTCCTCATTGGTCTGGACGGCCAGTTCAAGGGCGCCCGCTTCCTCCTGAACCCCGAAACCGACGAAGACGGTGTTGACCTGCCCATCATCGCAGGCCGTAGCCCCCAGTCAGACATCTACCTGGACGACGTCACCGTCTCCCGCCGCCACGCCCTCTTCATTCCCAACGCTGGCAGCTTCATCCTGACCGATGCTGACTCCCTGAACGGCACCTACGTCAACAAGGACCGCGTGGACGAGGCCTACCTGCGCAACGGCGACGAAATCTACATCGGCAAGTTCCACTTTGCCTTCTACCAGGGCCAGGGGCAGTAACCATGGCTCAGGCTCACTCTGCTGAAACTGCTGGGGCAAAAAACAAGACCATCGGTCAGGTGCTCAGCGCCCTCGAAGGGGAATTTGAGGGCATTAGCGCCTCGAAGATTCGCTTTCTTGAAGATAAGGGTCTGGTGAGCCCGCAGCGTACCAATACCGGCTACCGCAAGTACTCCGAAGAAGATATTGAGCGCCTGCGTTTTGTGCTGCAGCTGCAGCGCGACCAGTACCTGCCGCTCAAGGTGATTCGTCAGCGTCTGGCCGACATCGACGCGGGGTTAGCACCCGCCCCCGGCAGCGAACCTGCCGAGGGGCAGGGGAGCGGGGCGGACGCGTCCGCGCAGCCGGGGGCCGAAGAGCTGCCGAGCGCCCGCCCGGCAGCCGATACGGAACCGGCCCGCACCTATACCCTGCGTGAGCTGGGCCAAGCAGCCGGGGTCGATATGCCCCTGCTGCGTGAGCTTATGAACTACGGTTTGCTGGCTGACAACAAAGAAGAGTACGACCAGTACGACCTGGCCGTCACTAGGGTGAGCGACCAGCTCACCGCCCACGGCCTGCACCCGCGCCACCTGCGAGCCTTCCGGGCCGCCGCCGACCGCGAAGTCGACCTGGTAGAAACCGCGGTGGGCCCTCTGGCCCTGCGTAAGGACGAAGAGTCCCAGGCTCGTGCGGCCGAACTCGCCGGTGATATTGCCCAGCTACTACTCCGCCTGCACATGGCCCTAGTGGCCGGGAGTATGCCCAGCTTCGACTAACCCCACCTATCCTTGCGCGAAGGGCACCGGGTGAACGTGGTCTGTCTTAATGACCAGAACCACGTTAAAACGCCGGTGCCCCTGCCGACCGATTAACCGGCAAAAGGGTTGCCGGGCAGGTAGGATAAGAGAGTCCATGATCAGTTCAAGGGAAGGAACCTCAAACCGTGACACAGTACAACGGTGAACCTAGCGCCCCCGCCGCGCTGCGAGGCGTACCTGCCCCCATGGATCAGCCCCTGCTGGGCTTTGAAGAAGTCATGCCCCGCACCTCACCGGTGGGTGAGCAGGGCGTCCTCTTTGACGACCCTGTTTCTCTGGTTGACGAGAACCTGGGCTACCGCGGCCCCACCGCCTGCAAGGCTGCGGGCATTACCTACCGCCAGCTCGACTACTGGGCTCGCACCCACCTGGTGGAGCCTACCGTCCGCTCGGCCCAGGGCTCTGGCTCCCAGCGTCTTTATTCTTTCCGCGATGTGCTGGTGCTCAAAATCGTCAAGAGCCTGCTCGATACCGGCGTATCTCTTCAGCAGATCCGCACCTCGGTCGACCATCTGCGCTCCCGCGGCGTTGAAGACCTCGCCGGAATCACCCTTATGTCCGACGGCGCTTCGGTCTACGAATGCACCTCGGCTTCTGAGGTGATTGACCTGGTACAGGCAGGCCAAGGCGTCTTCGGCATCGCCATCGGCCGTGTCTGGCGCGAACTGGAAGTATCGCTGAGCGAACTGCCCGGCGAAAGCACCGCCCAAGAAGTGCCGCAAGAAGCCGAAGTGCACGACGAACTTTCGGCCCGCCGAGCCCGCAAAGCCGGCGCCTAAAGAGCATAGAAAACTACCCCGCCTCGCAGCCGCGATGGTGGGGTAGTTTTTTTGCTGCGCTGTGAGCCTGCGCCCCTATACGTCTTATTCCGTAGCGTCTACATCGTGCAGGCCTGCCAGCAGCGCGGTGAAGGCGATAGCGAGTTCCTGAGCTTCTTCCTCGGGCCAATAGTGCACGGGATAGGCAGATCCTTGAATGCGCTGGAGCAGGTGCGTCTCGGGCAGGATAGTTTCAGCGACCAGGCCGCCAAAGAGAACCTTCATTTCTTCGATGCGGTAGTCGTGTTCGGGGTCGCCTGCACGTACCTTATTGATCACGATGGAGGCCGACTCCACGGCGTAGGGGGTATTTTCTTCGAAGCGGGCGATAGCGCGCAGAGTGCGCTCGGAACCCGCGACGGAGAAGAGGGAGGGCTCAGCGACAGACAGCACCCGGTCAGAGGCAGCCCAGGCCATCTCGGTGAGACGGCCCAGGGTGGGCGGGCAGTCGATGAGAATTAGGTCAAAGCTCTCACGGGCAGGCTCAAGGAGGCCTGCCAGGCGGGGGAGCAGGGTGGCTGAGTCGAGCTGTTCTAGGGCAGTAAGACGGGCGGACGCGCGCCCAACCCAGGTGCCTGCGTCCTGCCCGGTGCGGGAGGCGTTGCCCAGGCTACCGAGGGCAGCCCACGAAGCGGGGGCGAGCTCGTCTGCCAGGGAATACTCGGAAGGGGCGAGCAAAATGGTGCCCATGTCGGTGCCTTCGGTGGTATTGACGCCTAGGCCGGTTGAGGCGTCCCCGTGGGGGTCGAGGTCGATGACGAGGGTGCGGAGCCCGCTGGCCTGGGCTGCGGACGCCAGCCCCAACACGACCGATGTTTTGCCTACGCCGCCTTTTAGACTGCTGATACTTACCACGCTGCTCATTGCCACGAAAGCCTCTCGAATTCGGCGGATACACACTGACCTTCTATGCTACCGAACAGGGCAGGTGCCTGACGCTGGGCAGTACAGAAAGTCAGGGAAGCTCACAGCCTACACCTCGGTCGTATGTAGTCATGCTCACAATAAAATCTTTTCGTTACGTCCCGCATCACAAAAAATGAGACAAAACCAGGTGCTTTGGGAAGTCTAAAGATATATTTGAGGTGTTCACACACGAACTGTGGCTTAGCCTCACCGCACCCCGCTGTGCTGGGTGGGGCGGAACGGAAGAAAATGTTTTCAAAGATTCTGGTCGCTAACCGCGGCGAAATCGCAATCCGCGCCTACCGCGCGGCCTACGAGCTCGGCGCTAAGACCGTCGGCGTCTTCCCCTACGAAGACCGCCACTCCATTCACCGCCAGCAGGCCGATGAGGCCTACCCGATTGGTGAAGAGGGCCATCCCGTCCGTGCTTACCTCGATGTTGAGGAGATTATTCGCGTCGCCAAAGAAGCCGGCGCTGATGCTATCTACCCGGGTTATGGCTTCCTCTCGGAGAATCCTGATTTAGCGCGCGCCGCCGCGGATGCCGGTATCACCTTCATCGGCCCCCCGCCGGAGGTTCTGGAACTGGCCGGTAACAAGGTTGAAGCGCTGAAGGCTGCCCGCCGTGCCGGTATCCCGGTGCTCAAGTCCACCGAGCCCAGTGCAGACGTTGAAAAACTGCTGGCTGAGGCTGAAGAAATTGGCTTCCCCATCTTTGTCAAGGCTGTTGCCGGTGGTGGTGGCCGTGGTATGCGCCGCGTTGAGAAGCGTGAAGACCTGCGCCCCTCTATGGAAGCGGCGATGCGCGAAGCCGACACCGCCTTCGGCGACCCCACTGTCTTCCTTGAGCAGGCAGTGCTGCGCCCCCGCCACATTGAGGTGCAGATCCTGGCCGACGGTGAGGGCAACATCGTTCACCTCTTTGAGCGTGACTGTTCCCTGCAGCGCCGTCACCAGAAGGTCGTTGAAATTGCTCCCGCCCCCAACCTCGATGAAGAGATCCGTCAGGCCCTCTTCCGCGACGCGGTCAAGTTCGCCAAGGAACTGGGCTACGTGAACGCAGGTACCGTGGAGTTCCTAGTCGATACCGCCGGTGAACGCGCTGGCCAGCACGTCTTTATCGAGATGAACCCCCGTATCCAGGTTGAGCACACCGTGACCGAAGAGGTCACCGACGTTGACCTGGTACAGTCCCAGATGCGCATTGCTGCCGGTGAGACCCTGGAAGACCTGGGCATCCGCCAGGAAGATTTGCGCGTGCGCGGCTTCGCCCTGCAGTCCCGCATCACCACCGAAGACCCGGCGAACGGCTTCCGTCCCGACGTTGGCAAGGTTACCTACTACCGCTCAGCCGGTGGCTCTGGCATCCGCCTGGACGGCGGTACCGTCTACACCGGTGCCCAGATTTCACCCCACTTCGACTCCATGCTGGTCAAGCTCACCTGCCGTGGCCGTACTTTCGAGGACGCCGTCCACCGCGCTTCTCGCGCCCTGGCCGAGTTCCGTATTCGCGGCGTCGCCACCAACATCCCCTTCATCAAGGCGGTGCTCGAAGACCCCACCTTCCGCGCTGGTGATGTCTCTACCCCCTTCATCGATGAGCACCCCGAGCTGCTGACAAAGAAGCCTTCAGCCGACCGCAGCTCCAAGGCTCTGCAGTACCTGGCAAATGTCACCGTGAATAAGCCCCACGGCGAGCGTATCGAGGGTCTTGACCCCCGCTGGAAGCTACCTGCCTTCCCCGGCGATAAGATCGAAGAGCCCTACCGCTCACCCTTCGACGCTTCTACCCACGAGCCCCCGGCAGGCTGGCGTCAGCGCCTGCTCGAACTGGGCCCCGAAGGGTTCGCTAAGGCTGTACGCGACACCAAGGAAGTGTTGATCACCGACACCACCTTCCGTGACGCCCACCAGTCCCTGCTGGCCACCCGCGTCCGCACCCGCGACCTGCTGGCCGCCGCGCCCGCAGTAGCTCACGTAACCCCCGAGCTCTTCTCAGTAGAAGCCTGGGGCGGTGCAACCTACGACGTCGCCCTGCGCTTCCTCTCCGAGGACCCCTGGGAGCGCCTGGCCCACCTGCGTGCGGCCATGCCCAACCTCCCCATCCAGATGTTGCTGCGCGGCCGCAACACCGTGGGATACACCCCGTACCCCACCGAGGTCACCGACGCATTCGTCAAGGAAGCAGCCGAGACCGGTGTCGATATCTTCCGTATCTTCGACTCCCTCAACGACGTCTCCCAGATGACCCCGGCTATCAAGGCCGTGCGAGCCACCGGCACCGCAGTTGCCGAGGTCGCTATCTGCTACACCGGCGACATGCTGGACCCAGCCGAGCAGACCTACACCCTGGACTACTACCTGAACCTGGCTGACCAGGTAGTAGAAGCCGGCGCCCACATCCTTGCCATCAAGGACATGGCCGGCCTGCTGCGTCCGGAAGCTGCCCGCCGCCTCGTCACCGCCCTGCGCGAGCGCTTCGACCTGCCCGTGCACCTGCACACCCACGACACCGCAGGTGGTCAGGTCGGCGCCCTGCTTGCCGCTGTTGAGGCTGGCGTGGACGTTGTTGACGTGGCTTCTGCATCCATGGCAGGTACCACCTCCCAGCCGTCCTTCTCAGCCCTGGTCGGCGCTCTCCAGTACACTGACCGCGCTCCCTCCATCACCCTGGAAGCTGCTTGCGCGCTTGAACCCTACTGGGAAGCCGTCCGCACCATCTACAAGCCCTTCGAGATGGGCTTGTCATCGCCCACCGGTCGTGTCTACACCCACGAAATCCCCGGTGGACAGCTCTCTAACCTGCGCGCTCAGGCAACCGCCCTGGGGCTGGGGGAGCGTTTCGAGGACATCGAGGATATGTACGCAGCTGCTGACCGCATGCTGGGGCATATTGTCAAGGTAACCCCCTCCTCCAAGGTGGTTGGCGACCTTGCCCTGCAGCTAGTCGGTATGGGCGTCTCACCCGAGGACTTTGAGAAGGACCCGCAGAAGTTCGATATCCCCGACTCGGTGATTGGTTTCCTCAACGGCGAGCTGGGCACCCCGCCCGCTGGATGGCCCGAGCCCTTCCGCACCCGTGCCCTGGAAGGCCGTAAGCTCTCCAAGCCCTCGGTCAACGACCTGTCAGCCGAAGACCTGGAAGCCCTGAACGGGGACTCAGCCACCCGCCGAGCCACCCTCAACCGCCTCCTCTTTGCCGGACCCACCCGCGACTTTGAGAAGGCCCGCGAGGAATTCGGCGACCTGTCGATTCTGCACACCCGCGACTTCCTCTACGGCATGATGTTCAAGCGCGAACACGTGATTTCGCTGGGTAAGGGTGTGCGCTTGATTGCAACCCTGCAGGCTATCTCAGAACCCGACGAAAAGGGTATGCGCGAGGTTATCTGCACCCTGAACGGCCAGCAGCGCACCGTCAACGTCCGCGACACCTCCGTGGAGTCCAACGTGAAGGAAGCTGAGAAAGCGGATGCTTCTAACCCCGGCCACATTGCAGCCCCCTTCGCAGGTGGCGTGTCTATCTCGGTCAAGCCCGGCGACGAAATCTCAGCCGGCGACCAGGTAGCCACCATCGAGGCCATGAAGATGGAAGCCTCCATCACCTCAGCGGTTTCAGGTACCGTCGAGCGCGTTGTCTACAACGAGGTCTCTCAGGTAGCTGGTGGTGACCTGTTGATCGTGGTCAACGTCAAGTAACCCCCATATCAGGAATACCTAAGGGGCGGACGCCCGCACCCGGCTTACGTAAGCCGGGGCGGGCGTCCGCTCTTTTGCTCCCAGTAGGGACCAGAAAAGTGCCGATACCTGTAGGCTAGGAAGCATGAACGTAACTCACCTGATGATTATTGGTTTTGGCGCGATCCTGCTGCTAGCTGGGGTTCTTGCTCCGCAGGGCGGCTGGAATATCTATGTGATGATTCTGGGCTTCCTGCACATCGTGGTCGGTAACGTGCTGGTTTTCCGCCAGATGCAGAAGAACTTCCGCGAAAATGCAGAAGCTGCAGCACAGGCACACAGTGGAGCTGACAGCCGGGAATGAAACCTTAGCCTATCCCGTTGAAAACCACAGACGTACCCCGCACGAAAGGTAGCCCCATGAGCTCACCCCGCCACTACGACCTCATCATTATCGGATCTGGCTCCGGTAACTCCCTGCCCAACGAGGACTACGAGGGCAAGAAGATTGCAATCATCGACGGCGGCCGCTTTGGCGGTACCTGCCTTAACGTGGGCTGTATTCCCACCAAGATGTATGTCTACCCGGCCTCAACCATTGCCCGCGCTAAGGACGCTGCCCGTCTGGGCGTAGAGCTAGAGCACAAGCACACTGCCTGGCGGCAGATTCGCGACCGAATCTTCGGCCGTATCGACGCTATTAGCGAGGGTGGGCTGGCCTGGCGGAAGTCCCTTGGGAATGTGGATGTCTACGAGGAGTACGCTAAGCTGACCGGCCCCCGGAGCGTGGTTACTGCGTCCGGTCTTGAGCTGACCGCCGACCAGCTGGTACTGGCTACCGGCTCCCGCGTTACCCTGCCCCAAGTCCCCGGTATCGACCTACCCCAGGTGCATACCTCAGATACCGTCATGCGCATTGATGAGTTGCCCGAGCGCGTGGTGGTTATCGGCGGCGGCTTTATCGCAGCCGAGTTCGCTCATGTCTTCTCGGGTCTGGGTGCTCAGGTGACCCAGGCTGTGCGCTCAGACCGCCTGCTCCGCAGCCACGACGATACCATTGCCGAAATCTTTACCCGCGAGGCTGCCCGCCAGTGGGACCTGCGCACCAACCGCGCCCTGAAGGCTATCGAGCCTGCCGACGACGGGTCTGCGACGGTGGTATTTGAGGACGCCGGTGAGCGGGTTACCGTACCCGCTGACCTGGTGCTGGTAGCAACGGGCCGCACCCCCAACTCCGATACCCTCGATGCCGCCACCTACTTTGATGTGGATGAGCGGGGCCTGGTGCAGGTGGATGAGTACCAGCGGGTGCTCTCCGGCGGCCAGCCGGTCAAGGGCGTCTGGGCCCTGGGCGATGTGAGCTCCCCTTACCAGCTCAAGCACGTGGCTAACGCCGAGATGCGCACCGTGCAGTGGAATATCGTGCACCCCGACCAGCTGCGGGCCACCGATCACCGCTACGTGCCCGCTGCTGTATTCACTCACCCGCCCATTGCCACTGTGGGCCTGACCGAAAGCCAGGCACGGGAGCAGGCTGCTGCTGAAGGGTTCGAGATTACCGTTAAGGCGCAGAAGTTCGGTGACGTAGCCTACGGCTGGGCTATGGACGATAGTGAAGGTGTCTGCAAGCTCATCGCCCGCAAGGATACCGGTGAGCTACTGGGTGCCCACCTTATTGGTGAGGAGTCACCCAACCTGATTCAGCCCCTGATTCAGGCCATGAGCTTTGGTCTGAGTGCCTGCGATATGGCTCGCGGCCAGTACTGGATCCATCCGGCCCTGACCGAGGTTGTGGAGAACGCCCTGCTGGGGCTTGAGCTCGACTAGGTGTTCCAATAGAAATACAAAATCCCCGAGCTGAAATTGGCTCGGGGATTCTTCTATATACGGGCAGATAAAGGGGCTACTGCTTATTCATAATGGGAGGTGGAGCAGGCTCACAGCGAAGCTGCTGGCTCGGCGGCTGGCGTGAATCGCCCTTGTGAGCGAAGCGAACCAGGCGAGAGGGCCGGCAGCGAGCGTGAGCCTGCGAAACCGCTTATGAATATGCTTTATTGAGACTGTTCTTCGTTGCTCTGATCCTTAGCTCCGGGTAGGGGAGCAACCTGCTGGATTTTATCTGCCAGCTCGTGTAGCTTCTGCCCCTGGGCCTCGGTGAACTCCTGAATCTTCTCGGCCTGCACAGCCTTGAACTGGTCCCATTTCTCGGCCTGCTCGGCACGCAGCTCCTGAACACGTTCAGCGGTATGCGCGGCGGTCTCGGTCACGGTGGACTTGGTGCGGTTGTACATATCTTCAACATAGGAGTTGAAATCAGCCAGCACCTGCTTGCGGCGAACCTTCATAGAGGGGGTCAGATGCCCCTCGGCCTCGGTGAAGTCCTTATCGAGAATGCGGAACTCACGGATAGACTCGGCCTTCGACACAAAGGCGTTGGCGTCGTCGATGAACTTCTGAATAGCCTCGCGGACGCGGGGGTTGGTGGACGCCTCCTTGAGGGAGAGGGTGCGGGGCAGGCCGATACGCTCAAGCTCATCGGGCAGGACGTCGGGGTCCAGGGTAATGAGCGCCGAGATGAAGGGCTTCTCATCACCCACCAGCATGGCCTGGGAAACGAAGGGGGACTGGCGCAGACGGTCTTCGGCGGGCACCGGCATGACGTTCTTACCGCCGGCGGTGACAATGATTTCCTTCTTGCGGCCGGTAATAAAGATTTTGCCGTCGTCGTCGATGCGGGCCAGGTCGCCGGTGCGGAACCAGCCGTCCTTGGTGAAGGCCGCAGCGTTCTCTTCGGGGTTGTCGAGGTAGCCCGAAATCAGGCCGACGCCCTTGAACTCGAGTTCGCCGTCCTCAGCGATACGGGCAGAGCCACCGGGAATCAGGGTACCCACGTTGCCGATATCGAAGTTGCGGATGCGGCCAACGGCCAGGGGAGCGGTGGTCTCGGTCAGACCGTAGCCCTCAACGACCTCGATGCCCACAGCGTGGTAGAAGTGACCGTAGTGGGGGGCTAAGCGTCCGCCGCCGGATACCGCGAAGCGCACCTTACCGCCCATGGCGTCGCGCAGCTTGGAGTAAACCAGCTTGTCGTAGAACTTGTGCTGCAGGGTGAGGGTGCGGGTCATCTTGCCCGCAATCTTGGCCTGGGACCACTTGATAGCTACGTCTACTGAGCGGTGGAAGAGCTTGGCGTTGACCTTACCGCCCTTCTCAGCCTTCTTGATAGCTCCCTCGTAGACCTTTTCAAAGACGCGGGGCACAACCAGCAGCATGGTGGGCTGGAAGGAGGCCAGGTCGGTGGAGAGGTTCTTGATGTCGGGGGCATGGCCTACCGTCAGGCCCGCGTCGAAGGCCAGCACCTGAATCAGGCGACCCAGCACGTGGGCCAGGGGCAGGAAGAGCAGGGTCGAGTTGGTCTCGTTGGCAATCTCGGGGATGGTGAGCTTGGTATTGGCAGAGAGGCGGACGAAGTTGCCGTGGGTAATCGGGCAGGCCTTGGGGCGGCCGGTGGTACCGGAGGTATAGACGATGGTGGCTACGGTATCGAGGTTGGCGAGGGACCGGCGTTCTTCGACATCCTCATCAGAGATAGAAGACCCATCGGAGACCAGGGTGGGGAGAATCGAATCTTCAATGACCCAGACGTCCTTGAGAGCATCAAGGGAGAGCTCATCATCAGTGAGCTTACGGGCCTGGCTAATGACGTCTGCCAGTTTGCTGTTCTCGACGAAGATAGCCTTAGCACCGGAGTGAGACAGAGCCCAGGCAGCCTGGGCAGGAGATGAGGTCTCGTAGACGGGTACTGTCACAGCGCCCGCGTGCCAGATAGCAAAGTCAATCAGGGTCCACTCGTATCGGGTACGGCTCATAATGCCAACGACGTCGCCCGCCCCAATACCTGCGGCCATAAGACCCTTGGCTAGATCAATGACCTGACGGCGGAAGTCCTTTGCTGTAACGGGCACCCAGTTGCCGGTCGATTTCTGCACCCGGTAGACCAGAGGATTGCGACTGTCCTGAGCGCGGCGTTCCACCATGTCGGTGATGTTGACTGCCGGATCAACAGTAACAATCTGGGGGGAGTGAATTTCTTTCACGGTGTTACCTTGTCTCTAACGGGCCCCGGCGGCGGGGGAGGGCTAAGGTGCGCTGGCGACGATGCCGGGCACGCGGTTCTTCCTGGCCATTTTACAGCCCGCCCCCGGCTAAAATCCCACTTTTGCGGGGTGTGACGCTCTGAGGGGAATAGCTTCACCTCGTTGGGGAGGGCTTTGTAACTCCTGTTTCTGAGCTGGTCGCCCTCGGGCATACAATATGTAGTGGAAAGCCGCTCGCTGACTGCTCTAGCCACGAGACCCCTGATATTGCCCTATCGCAAGGAGAGATACCATGTATATGCAGCTACGCACCGTGCTCAAGCCCTTCTTGCAGCGGGCCTATCACCACGAGGTTGTGGGGGTCGAAAATATCCCGGTAGCAAGCGGCGCTATTTTGGCAAGTAACCATGTGTCTTTTATTGATTCTATTTTCTTGCCCCTTGCGGCTCCGCGTCAGGTATTTTTCTTGGCTAAGTCAGACTACTTCACTACTCCCGGTCTTAAGGGGCGCCTGATGAAGTGGTTTTTCACTTCTGTGGGCCAGCTGCCCATTGACCGTTCTGGTGGTGCTAAGTCGGCTGAATCTCTGGCTGCTGCCGTCACTGCCCTGCGCGAGGGTAAGCTCGTGGGTATCTACCCTGAGGGGACCCGTAGCCCCGATGCTCGCCTCTACCGGGCCAAAATTGGTGTGGCCCGCCTGGCCCTGGAGGCCGGAGTCCCCATTATCCCCGTTGCCCAGTTCGGTAACGAGGACGTGCAGGTGCCCGGCTCCAACCGCCTGCGCCTGCGGAAGGACGGCAAACCGATCCGGGTGAAGACCGTCATCGGTCAACCCATCGACGTGACCCCCTATCTGGGGCGGGACGACGAATGGGCCGCCCAGCGGGAACTGGCAGACCTGGTCATTGAGCGGATTAGCCAGATGATCGGCCGCCCCATCACCCCGGTCTATGCAGCCGACGTTAAGAAGCTTATGACGGCTGAAGGAATCAGTGCGGACGAGGCTACCAGCCGCCTGCTTGAAACCCGCCCCTAGCTCGTCCGCCCCATTCTAAGAGCTGTATGTCACATGGTGGACACAGCTTTGAACCCTCCACATCAAGCCCCAATACTTTTGAATAAGAGACAAGAGCCTAACCCTCAGCTAGGCTCTAGCGACCACATACAAAGGAGTCACCCCGTGACCAACCCCGGCGCCGTACCCACCCCGAACGACTTCCCCGAACTCGAAGAGTGGCGCTCCCTGCACATCGACCAGCATCCCCAGTGGGCTGAGCACCCCGACTTTACCGCCGTCATCAATGAACTGAACAGCGTCCCTCCGCTGGTTTTTGCCGGTGAGGTTGACCAGATGCGCGCTGACCTAGCTCGCGTTGCCGAAGGTGAAGCCTTCTTGCTGCAGGGTGGCGACTGCGCCGAAACTTTTGCTGGTGCTACCGCCGATAAGATTTCAGGCCGCGTGCGCACCCTGTTGCAGATGGCCGTTGTGCTGACCTACGGTGCCTCTATGCCCGTGGTTAAGATGGGCCGTATGGCAGGGCAGTTCTCTAAGCCCCGCTCATCGAACGACGAGACTCGCGACGGCGTCACCCTGCCCTCCTTCCGCGGTGAAATGGTTAACGGTTTTGACTTCACCGAAGAATCCCGTGTACACGACCCCAACCGTATGCTGCGCGGCTACCACACCAGCGCCAGCACCCTTAATCTGATTCGGGCCTTCACCAAGGGCGGTTTTGCTGACCTGCGTTCGGTGCACTCCTGGAACAAGGGCTTCACCTCCAATCCTGCCCACGCCCGCTACGAGTCCATCGCCGGCGAAATTGATCGCGCCATCAAGTTCATGGAAGCCTGTGGCACCGACTTTGGCCCCCTGAAGACCACCGACGTCTACACCGGCCACGAGGCCCTGCTACTGGACTTCGAGCGCGCCATGACCCGCGTTGACTCCCGCACCCACCTGCCCTACGACACCTCCGCCCACTTCCTCTGGATCGGTGAACGTACCCGTGGCTTGGACGATGCCCACGTCAACTTCCTCTCCAAGATCCGCAACCCTATCGGCGTGAAGCTCGGCCCCACCACCACTGCCGACGATGCCATGGCCCTGATCGACAAGCTGGACCCCAACCGCGAGTCCGGCCGCCTGACCTTCATCACCCGCATGGGCGCCGGCAAGATTCGCGAAAACCTGCCCGCCATCGTTGAGGGCGTGCAGAAGGAAGGCGCTAAGGTCGTATGGGTCACCGACCCCATGCACGGCAACACCATCTCTGTACCGTCCGGTTACAAGACCCGCCGCTTCGATGACGTCATGAACGAGGTTCAGGGCTTCTTCGAGGTGCACGAGGCCCTGGGCACCTTCCCCGGCGGCATCCACGTAGAGATGACCGGCGACGACGTTGCTGAATGCCTGGGCGGTTCTGACCCCATCGAAGAAGCAGCTTTCGCAGACCGTTACGAGACCCTCTGTGACCCGCGACTGAACCACCAGCAGTCCCTGGAAATCGCTTTCCAGGTCGCTGAGTACCTGGCCCGCCGCTAAGGCTAAGGCCTCTAGGGTACAGAGCAAGCCGCCGTTACCTGCCTCTTGAACACAGGTTTCAAGAGCAGGGCCACGGCGGCTTTTTCTTTGCGTGGCTTCTAGGCGGGCACTAGGGCCGGGCAGGAGCGGGCGGGTGCTAGAGAATCAGGCTGGCCAGCCACCAGCCCACAAAACCTGCGGTCACAAAGCCCAGCAGTATCAGGACTAGGATCAGGGCCAGGGCTGCCGGGGATAGCGGCGGACGCCAGCGCTCAGCAGGGGTACGCCGCTGCGCGTCGGTCCACTGGGCAGGGTTGGTGGGGCGCACCGAGGCTGCTTGCGGGGCGGACGCGGGTGTGGCGTCCGCGCGCTCGCTACGGTAGGCGGCAGCCCGCTGCCGGTTATATCCGGCTGAGATAGGGGGCTGCTCGACCACCGCTGGGTCCTGGTCAGCTTCATGCTCAGAGAGCTGGGCATCGAGGACGGCCTGGGTTTCGGTCTTGGGCCCAACCCTGGGGAAGTCGGTGGGGGCATAGACCTCAACGGGGGCATCCGCGGCAGAGCGAACAGCCTGCTCATGCTCGCTGAGCGGGCCAGAAGAACCTGCATCGAGTAGGTCATCGGCGGCCCCAAAGCCGGTGATAGCGGTCTGCCCGTGGCGTACCCGCCCCGACTGTTCGGCGATGTCGGCAACATCCTCCCAGAGGGTAGCAGTGGGTTGGTCTGCCTGATCTAGGCGGTAGCCCTTTTCCTGCTCGCTGGCGCGGGCCTCAATATCGCGCAGGGCCCGGTAGAGTTCGGTGGCGTCCTGGGGACGGTCGCGGGGATTGCGGCGGGTGCACCAGCTCACCACACCCGCGATGTCAGAGGAGATGCCCTCAGCCAGGTGGGTGAGCGAGGGAATGTCGGTGTTCATGTTGTGGTAGAGCACCTGCTGGTCGTTATCGGCCCCGGCAAAAGGCATACGGCCGGTGAGTATACGGTACATCATCACGCCCAGGGCAAAAATATCGGCAGGAGGACCGACCGGCGAGGCAACGTCGAGGATCTCGGGAGCCACAAAGGAGGGGGTGCCCATGAGCTGGCCGGTGGCGCTCTGGTCGGCCCTGCGTGTCAGGCCAAAGTCGGAGAGCTTAACGCCCTCTGTATCGGCTTCTAAGAGAATGTTAGCGGGCTTGATATCGCGGTGAATCAGGTGGTGGGCATGTACCTCAGACAGGCCCTCAACCGCAGGAATCATGACATCGAGCATCTCGCCCACCGACAGCACCGGGCGCAGCTGCATGAGCTGGGCCAGGGTACAGCCGTGCACGTATTCCAGCACCAGGAACATGACCTGCTGGCCGTGCACCAGCTTGGTGCCCTCGTCGATGACGCCCACCACGTTCTCGTGTTGAATCTTCTTGAGCGCCGAGCCCTCCCTAAAAAACTTCTGTTGCTGGGCGGGGTCGGTAGAGAGATGGGGGAGCAGGACCTTGAGAGCCACCGGGTTATCTGACCACAGGTCAACCGCATGGTACACCTCGGCCATGCCACCGCGCGCAATTAGGTGGCCCACCTCAAAATGGCCTTTGAATATCACCCCGGTCAGCCAGGGGGCAGCAGAGAAGTCATCAGTCATCCTCACCATTGTACGGGCGGCCCCTGGGAAGAGGCCGAAAACCAGCCTTGGGAGCTACCGGGCGGGCTTGCCTACCGATTCCCCGGTTTCTGGGGCACAATGGATAGGTGACTGATGAAAAAACTACACCCGAAGTAATTGCTCTGGTTGGCGACTGGCTGACCATCCCCGATATCGCAGAAGCCCTTGACCTCAAGGTCACCCGCGTCCATAACCTGCTGGCTGACGGAACCCTGCTGGCCGTGCGCGACCCCGAAACCGGCGTCCGTAAGGTCCCCGCCCTCTTCATGCGTGAAGACCGCGTGCTTGAGCCCCTCAAGGGCACCCTGAGCGTGCTGGCCGATGCCGGCTTCACTGCAGAAGAAGCTATCGTCTGGCTCTACACTGCTGACGAGACCTTGCCCGGCCGTCCTATCGACGCCCTGATTGAAGGTCGCAAGACCGAAATCCGCCGCCGCGCCTCGGCCCTGGCCTGGTAAGGCTTTTAAAGATTTAGATAGAGAACAGCAGGCTCACACTCCGGTGTGAGCCTGCTGCGTTTAATCAGTTCTACAGTGGTGTGCTAGAAGGAGCGGTGCAGGGCCTTGGCGGCAATGGCCCGCAGGGCCTGCTGCACGGATGCTTCGAGGTCGAGGGACTCAAGGGCAGCTAGGGCCTCGTCCCCCTTGGCCTGAATCATCTCTTCGACGGCCTGGAGGGCACCGGAGTCTCGCATGAGGTCTTGGAGCTCTTGGATGGTTTCTGCCCCCGGGGTGGGGGAGCCCAGGGATTCTTCGAGGAAAGCCCGCTGGCCGGCATTACTCTTCATGGCGGTAAAGGCCGTGAGGACGGTGCGCTTGCCCTCGCGCAAGTCATCGCCGGCAGGCTTGCCGGTGGTTTCGGGCTCGCCGAAGACCCCCAGTACGTCATCGCGTAGCTGGAAACCCTCGCCCAGGGGCAGGGCAAAAGCCCGGTAGCCTGCAACCAGTTCAGAGTCCTGGCCGTGAGCCAGGCCCAGCCCCAGGGCCCCGCCCAGGGCAATGGGGTGTTCACAGGAGTATTTAGCGGCCTTGTAGCGAATCACATTCTTGGCCCGTTCAAGGACAACTTCTGGCTCTTCTTCGGGCACGACTTCGCCCACAATATCGAGGTACTGGCCGGCCATGACCTCGGTGCGCATCAGGTTAAAGATAAAGCGGGCCTCGCTGGCGGCGGTGAGCTCAGGAATGGACGAGAACACCATTTCTGACCACGACAGGCACAGATCTCCAGCCAAAATTGCGCTTGATACACCGAAGGATGAGGGGCTGGTCTTATAGCCTAGCTCCCGGTGCATGGTCTCAAACCGGCGGTGCACGCTGGGGGCACCCCGTCGGGTGTCGGAGGCGTCGATGATGTCATCGTGGATGAGGGCAGCGGTCTGGAAAAGTTCGATCGCTACACCCGCCCGAACGATGGACTCGGTCGCTCCCGCTCCACCTGCCCCGCGGTAGCCCCAGTAGGCTAGCAGCGCCCGAAGACGTTTACCGCCGGTGGAAAGGGCGCGGACGGACTCCAACAGGGGCAGGGTCTCAACCGAGACGGTTGCCATAAGTTCCTGCTGGGTATCAAAAAAGCGGCCCATTTCGGCTTCGAGAGCCTCAAGGTAGGCTGCGGACTCGTCGGGGCCGGTAGCGGGGGCTGGCTGGGGGGTCATGACGTCCTTGGGTCTGGGGATAGCTCTGCACACCAGTCTAGTAGATAGGGGCCTGCACCTGGTCAAAACTTACCTGACTGGCTAGGATAGATTAGAACATAGTTTCGATAGATGAGGTGGGGTGCATGGGCCAGCTGGCTGCTAGGGGTGGGCATGCGGACGCACCTGCCCGCATCATTATGCACCTCGATATGGACGCCTTCTTCGTCAACGTCGAACTTCTTACACAGCCCCAGCTGCGCGGGCGTCCGCTCATCGTTGCCCGCAACTCGCCGCGCTCAGTCGTCCTCTCCGCCTCCTACGAAGCCCGCCGCTACGGGGTGCGCTCAGCCATGCCCCTGGCCCGCGCTCGCCAGCTCTGCCCAGCTGCCCTGCTGCTGGAGCCGTCCGCCCACTATCGCAGCTACTCGGCCCAGGTCATGACTATCTTGGGAGCCATCACCGACCGCCTAGAGCAGGTCAGCGTTGATGAAGCTTTTCTGGATCTGACCGGGGCCGTCCGTGCCCAGGGGAGCCCCATCGATATCGCCCAGCAGGCCCGGGACCGCATTAAAACCGAGCTGGGCCTACCGAGTTCCGTAGGGATTTCATCGAGTAAATTCGTTGCCAAGATGGCCTCGGCCGGATCCAAACCCAACGGCCTCTGGGTGGTCCCGCCCCACCGGGTGCAGGAGTTCCTGGACCCCCTGCCGGTGGGCAAGCTCTGGGGCGTCGGAGCTAAAAGTGCCACCCACCTTGAGGGGCTGGGTATTCATACCGTCGCCCAGCTGCGGGAATACGACCTGCCCTGGCTCCAGGGCCGCTGCGGGCAAGCGGCAGGCCTGCACCTCTATGAGCTAGCCCGCGGTATAGACCGCCGCGAGGTCACCCCCGAGCGTATCGAAAAATCAATCGGGGCCGAACATACCTTCACTGCCGACCAGACCGATGCCGAAGCGATTGCCGCCGAGCTCTACTCCCTCTGCCTGACCGTAGCCCGCAGACTGCGGGCCGCCGGGCGGCAAACCCGAACCCTCAGCCTCAAAATCCGCTACTCGGACTTCGAAACCCTCACCCGCTCCTGCCCCCTACCCCTTGCAACCGTATCTGGCCGCGTTATGTTTGATGCCGTCATCGCCCACCTCAAACAGCTCGAGGTCTTACAGGCGGACGGCTCCTCCCACCGGCCAATACGCCTGCTCGGCGTGCGCGCAGAAAAACTTGAAGGGCGGGACGCCGGTGTGCAGATGCAACTCTTCACCCCAGGCTCACCCGGAGCGGCTAAACAAGCTGCCTTGCCGACCCAGGATTCCTTTGCCGAAGAATGGGAAGAGGCGGAAAACGCCATGGACACCATCAATGCCCGCTTCGGTGCCAAGGGCCTCCTACCCGCTAGCCTGCTCACCCCTGGCGGCCGAAAAGAGCGATGAAATGAGAGGTCATTTTCAGGGAGCGTCTAGGCTGCACCCAAGAGCTACCGGTAAGATGAGTAGACAACCTAACGCGCGCTCGCGTACGGGCTGCTCGCCCCACCTGCGCGTTCAGGCTCACCGCACAAGCTAAGGAGACACCATGGCGCTTTCAGAACGGGAACAGGAACTTCTTGCCCAGCTCGAAAAGCAGCTCAACGAAGACCCCGCCTTCGCGTCAACCATGACCGGCCCTCAGCCCCTGGTGGCTCCCGCTGTTACCTTATCTCCCCGTAACCTGGTCATTGGTGCCCTTGCTGCCGTTGTTGGCCTGGGCGTTATTATTGCCGGGGTATCCACCAAGATTATTCTTCTGGGCGTTCTTGGCTTCGTGCTAGCAGCTGCCGGAGTCTACTTTGCCACCACCGCCCCCAAGGGCGCGAAAGCTACCGGTGGTGGAGCGTCCGCCCGCCCAGCCCCCTCAAAAGCTAAGGGCAATTCCCGCTTCATGCAGAACCTCGAAAATAAGTGGGACGAACGCCAAGGTGGCTCCCGTTTCTAGCCCCCTTCCCACCCCTATAAATTAACCGCCCGGTTTGTGCCGGGCGGTTTTTTTGTATGCCTCCAAAGTTATATACGGAGCGGCGGGCTGGCCTCGGTGAAAGGGTTCGAGCTGAGTCCTCTGTGGCAGAATCGGTTGCAACCGTCACATTCCGTGTGAAAACACTCAAAAACCCGGTAAAAATTCCGTATTTGGTACATTCGGTGGGGCATAGTGGAGTAAAGTGGAGGAGATAGAACAACACTGGTGTAGTTTCCCTCTTGCTGGGGGAAGCACAGACGACAGGTAGAGGCGGTGGTGCCATGTTCCTTGGAACCCACACCCCGCGTCTGGACGCCAAGGGGCGCCTGATTCTTCCCGCGAAATTTCGCGAGCAACTAGAAGCAGGTCTAGTGCTTACCCGCGGGCAGGAGCGCTGCCTCTACGTCTTTACCATGACCGAGTTTGAGCGCATCCACGAACAGTTGCGCACAGCTCCGCTGTCGTCAAAGCAGGCGCGAGACTACATCCGAGTTTTTCTATCGGGCGCCTCCGACGAGGTACCCGATAAGCAGGGGCGAATCACCATACCTCAAAACCTCAGAGACTACGCTGGGCTAGAAAAAGACCTCACGGTCATCGGCGCAGGCTCACGAGCAGAAATATGGAGCACCGAAGCCTGGGAGGCCTACCTGAAGGAACAGGAAGAAGCCTTCTCCGGCACCGACGATGAGATCCTGCCAGGGCTCATGCTCTAACCCCAAAAGACAGCGGACCACAAAACCACCAACGCGAGGAGCACCCCTTGACTCAGGTAGAGAACCTCTCACCCGGCAAGGATGCCAAAGACAGGCACGTGCCGGTCATGCTTGACCGCTGCCTCGACCTCCTCGCGTCCGCAATTTCCCGCCCCGGCGCCGTCGTCATCGACGGAACCCTGGGCATGGGCGGCCATTCTGAAGCCATGCTTGAGCGCTTCGAAGACCTCACCCTCATCGGTATCGACCGGGACCTCATAGCCCACAAACTCGCCGGTGAGCGCCTGGCCCGCTTCGGGGACCGCTTCATCCCCGTACATGCCGTGTACGACGAGATCCCCCGCGCTATGGCAGAAGCCGGCGTCACCCAGGTCGACGGCGTGCTCTTTGACCTGGGCGTGTCCTCCATGCAGCTCGATGAACGCGAACGCGGCTTCGCCTACTCCTACGACGCCCCGCTCGATATGCGCATGGACAACACCGAGGAACTCACCGCCGCTATCGTGGTCAACACCTACGAAGAAGCAGAGCTGCGCCGCATCATCCGCCAGTGGGGTGAAGAAAAATTCGCAGCCCGCATTGCCTCCCGTATCGTAGCGGCCCGCACCGAGCGTCCTTTTGAAACGACCGGCCAGCTGGTCAAAGTAATTCAGCAGGCCGTACCCGTAGCCGCCCAGCGCAAGGGCGGGCACCCCGCCAAGCGCACCTTCCAGGCCCTGCGCATCGAGGTCAACCACGAACTCGATGCCCTAGAGCGTGCCATACCGGCAGCAATCGACGCCCTCAACCTGGGCGGACGCTGCGTGGCCATGAGCTACCACAGCCTCGAAGACAAAATCGTCAAACGAGCCTTCACCGCCCGGGCCACCTCCAGCGCCCCCAAGGGTTTTCCCGTTGAGCTCGAAGAACACAAACCCGAACTCAAAATCATCACCCGCGGTGCTGAACCCCCCACCGAGCAGGAGATTGAAGAGAATTCGCGGGCGGCGTCCGCAAAACTGAGGGCAGCAGAAAAAATCAAGACACCAAAGGCAACACGATGAGCGCGGAACCCCGTTTCCCTACCTCAACCGACGAGGGCGGGCAGCTGAACAAGCCCCGCCTGTCTGTGGTGCGCGATGAACCCCAAGAAGCAGCCCCCGCCCGCCGTCCACTCTCACGCTCCCGGGCCCTGCGCGCTACCTCCAACCGCTGGCGCGTCTTCGTGGCCCTGGGCGCCATGCTCGTCGCCCTGCTCACCGTGCTGGTGCTGAGCATCGTCATGGCCTCCCGCCAGTACGACCTGGTTGAGCTACGTGCTCAAGAGCAGGCCCTAATCCAGCAGAATGAGGCCCTGGCCCAGGAAATCGAATTCCACCAGGCCCCCCAGGATCTGGCTATCCGCGCAAGCCAGCTAGGGCTGGTAGCTGCCTCTAGCCAGGCCACCCTTGACCTGCAAACCGGTGAAATCACCGGCACCCCCCTGGCCGCTGTTGAAGGCGAAGCAGCAACAAAGAACCTGATTGCACCCCCTGCCCTGGCCGATACCCAGGCCTACGAAGAGGCCAGCGCCCGGGCCGAGGAACAGCGCAAGAAGGAAGAATCCGAAGCCAAGGCCTCAGCAGAAGCATCAGCCAGCGCTGCCGCTTCAGCGAGCGCCCAGGCCTCAGCTCCTGCCAGCGCCTCAACCGCGGCCCAGACCTCAGCCCAGCCGTCCGCTGCGGCGAGCACAGGCGGTCAATAGCAAGCGCGTGATACGGTGCCTGCCCTGGTGGCGGGCACCTGTTCGCCTTATGGGCTAGCGGGCCTACCGCGCGGCGCGCGGGCCACAGTAAAGAGTGAACCACAGCGGAAGAGAAATAGGGGACGATGAGCGGCACTGAGCAGAACGAACCCGTACAGGGCATCAAACGCACCGTTGGGCGGCGAGGCTTTATCGCGGGTACCCTGGGTATCGGTGGTCTGGGCGTCGTGGGCCTGCGTCTTGCCTGGGTGCAGGGTCTTGACCCGAACGGTCTAGCCGACGCTGCTAAGGCCCAGCGTACCCGTAAGCAGACCATCCCGGCCCTGCGCGGGGAGATTCTCGATATCAACGGCAACGTGCTGGCGCGCAGTGTGCAGCGGTACAACATCACCGTTGATCAGTCTGCCGTGGCGAATTTTAAACGCTACACCGAGGAAAGCCGTGACCCGGTTGAGGTGACCCCCACCGAGCTGGTGTATGAGCTGGCCGACATTCTTGAAATGAGCGACGCCGATGTGAAGGCGGCGCTCGATGGCGACCTCAAATACAAGATCGTGAAGGAGAACGTCACTCCTGCGATCTATAACAAGGTAGATGCCCTGGGCGCTCCCTATATCTACGGGGAGATTCTGTCTGACCGTAAGTACCCCAACGGCCAGGTGGGTGGCTCGGTGGTGGGCCGCTTTAGCGTTATTGAAGAAGCCGTGGACGGTACCAGCGGCGAGACCCGCCAGGTGAACAACTCGGTGGGTATCGAACGTACCATGGGGGAGCACCTAGCCGGTATTGACGGTGAACGTATCTACGAAATTTCAGCCGATGGCGTCCGCATCCCTATTGGGGACGAGCAGAATATCCCTGCCCAGGACGGTAAGAGCGTGCGTCTGACCATTAACCAGGACGTGCAGTACTTTGCCCAGCAGGTGGTCAAGGCCCGTGCTGAGGAGTTGAAGGCTGAGTGGGGTACGGCCATTGTGATGGACGTGCGTGACGGCTCAATTCTGGCCCTGGCAGATTCTTCGACGATGGACCCCGGTGCTGAGCGTTTTGAGCTGGCCGATATGAACCCCCGCGCTATTACCCAGGTCTTTGAGCCTGGCTCTACCGAGAAGATTTTGACCACCGCGGCCGTCTTTGAAGAGGGTATTGCTGAACCTGAGACCGTTTACGATGTGCCTGCTGAGCTCGAAATTGACCAGCAGACCATCACCGATGCTTTCGTGCACCCCGCCCAGAAGCGCACTGTTGCCGGTATTATTGCTGACTCGATGAACACCGGTACCGTCATGATGGGCAGCAAGCTCACCAAGGAGCAGCGCTACAACTGGCTTAAGAAGTTTGGCATGGGGGAGTTCACCGGTATTGAGCTGACCGGTGAGTCCCAGGGCTTGGTCAGTGACTGGCGGGACTGGGATATCCGCCAGCAGTATACGGTTCTCTTTGGCCAGGGCGTTGCCCAGTCGGCCTTGCAGACCTCAATGATTTTCCAGGCTGTGGCGAATAAGGGGGTTATGCTCAAGCCCCGAATCGTTGATGCTGTGATTGATGCGGACGGCACCGAGGAAGTCCGCGAGGGCGATGAAGGTACCCGCATGGTGAGTGAGGAAACAGCTCGTAAGACTTTGCAGGTGATGGAAGCTGTGGTCTACCAGGGTGGCGCTAAGGGGGCCCAGATTAACGGTTACCGGGTTGCTGGTAAGACCGGTACCGCAGAAAACGTGGGTGAAGGTTCTAGCACCTATGACGGCTGGACTACCTCTTTTGTGGGGGTTGCTCCTACCGAGAACCCTCGCTTCCTGGTCTCGGTAACCATGCACCGTCCGCAGACCACGGCATCGGCTGTTGGCCTGGCCAACACTACGGCCCAGTTCGCGGAGATTATGGAGAAAACCCTGCACATCTACAATGTGCCGCGCTCCACTACCGAGCCGCAAGAGACCCCTAAGTTCGCTGAGGGCCACGACGAAAACGGCTAAAGTAGACCCTATTAGCACTCGCGCCGCACAGCGCACCTTGACATAGACCGCCCATTGGAGGGAAAGCCCGTGACAGAAAACCGAGCACTTGATGGCAGCGCCCAGACCTTGCGCCCCCGTCAGGTTACCGAGCGCACCTGCGCTGAGGTTGCCGACTGGCTGGCCGAGGTTGGGTTAGCGGCCCAGCTGGTGCAGGCGTCCGCCCGCCCTATCACCGGTATTACCATGGACTCCCGCGAAGTGCAGCCCGGTGACCTCTATGTTGCCCTGGGCGGAGCAAAGGCCCACGGTGCCTCCTTCCTTCCTGCAGCAATCGAGCTGGGGGCATCCGCCCTGCTGACCGACGAAGCGGGCCTTGAGATTGTGCGCGAGCTGGGCCTTCCCGAGGGCCTGGGCATGGTTACTACCGACCAGGTGCGAGCTGCTGTTGGCCCGCTCTCTG
This sequence comes from Rothia nasimurium, assembly GCF_004569295.1. Lineage (GTDB taxonomy): Bacteria > Actinomycetota > Actinomycetes > Actinomycetales > Micrococcaceae > Rothia > Rothia nasimurium_B. The sequence continues at coordinate 56,795 of NZ_SPQC01000005.1, read as the reverse complement.
CCCGTATCTATGCCTCCCAGCCCAGTAGTGGGGGAGCGCCCCGTCTCTTTGCGGTGACCGGCACCAACGGCAAGACCACCACTACCTACATGACCAACTCGATCATGCAGGCCCTGGGCCACACTACCGGCCTGATTGGTACCATCGAGATTCTTGCCGGTGGCCAGGCTATTCCCTCTAAGCTCACCACTCCCGAGTCCCCCCATGTGCACTCCCTCATTGCCCTGATGCGTGAGCAGGGTATTACCAGTGCAGCGATGGAGGTGTCATCCCACGCCCTGGACTACCGCCGCGTCGATGGCATCCGCTACGACATTGCGGGCTTTACCAACCTCACCCAGGACCACCTAGACCTGCACGGCACCATGGAGAGCTATTTTGACTCCAAGGCCGAGCTCTTCACCCCGGCCCGTACCCGCCGCGCCGTCATTACCGCCGACGACCGCTGGGGCCTTGCCATGGCAGAGCGCGCGGTTCAGGCCCTGGGAGCCCGCGCCGTGGTGCGCCTCTATACCAACTTCGGTGCCGGCTACGAGCCGGGGGCGGACGCTCTCACCTCCCTTGCTGCCCAGGACTGGGCTCTGGTGCAGGTAGAGCGCTCCTCCGGTATCGGCCACTCCTTTACCCTGCGCCGTGGCGACGGTTTTGAACTGCCCAGCGCCACCTTACTCCCGGCAGATTTCAACGTCTCGAACGCTGCCTTAGCTGCCGTAATGGTCTTTGAGAGCGCCCGCGACGGGCTAGAGCGCGACCGCATCACTGAAGTGCTAGCCCGCACCGAGACCCTGACCCCCGTTGTCCCCGGCCGCATGCAGCTGATTTCCACCGAACCCACTGCCCTGGTGGACTTCGCCCACAATCCCGATGCCCTCAAACGTGCCCTTGAGGCAATTGAGCCTGCTGATGCGGACGGCAAGGTCATTATCGTTTTTGGTGCAACCGGTGAACGCGACCAGACCAAGCGCCCTCTTATGGGCGAAATCGCGGCTACCTACGCCGATATCGTGGTGGTCACCGACGATGATCCCCACGGCGAAGACCCTGCCCCCATCCGCGAGGCTGTTGAGGCCGGTGCTCTCGCGGCTCTTGAAGCCGGTGCCCGCGTCCACCGGGTGCTTAACATTGTGCCCCGTGCCGCTGCCATTGATGAAGCTATCGCCCTGGCCGGCCCCAAGGACTCGATTCTGGTCGCTGGCCGCGGCCACGAGGTAGCCCAGGACGTTGCCGGTACCGATATTGACCTTGACGACCGGGTAGAGACCGCCCGCGCCCTTCAGGCTGCCGGTTTTAGTGTGCTCCCGGCCTACCAGAACCACCAGAAGTAACCTAAAGGTAAACCTATGATTGAACTTTCAGCGCTTGAGATTGAAGAAGCTGTAGCGGGTACCCTGCTGGGCCTAGACTCCACCGGTGCTTCTGCCCTGACCTGCACTTCTGCTACCGCTGACTCCCGTGAGGTCGGCCCCGGCTGCCTCTTTATCGCTAAGCCCGGTGAGGTAACGGACGGCCATAACTTCCTACCCGCCGCCTTCGAGCAGGGGGCCTCTCTATCTCTTGTTGAACGTGAGGTTCAGGACGCCGCCGGTAAGCTCTACCCCTCAATTCTGGTAGACGACGTTGTGCTGGCTATGGGCCGTCTGGCCGCCTACATCGTGGCCCGTCTGCGTGAGCGCGGCGACGTGATGGTCGTGGGCATTACCGGTTCTGCGGGTAAGACCACCACCAAGGATCTGCTGGCCGCCATCTTCGGTGCAGAGGGCAAGACCGTAGCTCCCATCGGCTCCTTCAACGGTGAAGTCGGCGTACCGCTGACCGTTTTCCGGGCCGAAGAAGACACCAAGTATCTGGTCATTGAGATGGGCGCTGACCGAGTAGGTAACATCAAGTACCTGACAGACATGATTTCCCCGGACTACGGGGTTGTGCTCAAAGTGGGCACCGCCCACGCCGGTGAGTTTGGTGGCGTCGATAATATCGAAGCGACCAAGGGCGAGATGGCCGAGGGCGTCCGCCTGGGCCTGGGCCTGAACATCGATGACTACCGGGTGAGGCGCATGCTGAACCGGGCGTCCACCCCCGTCACCTACTTCGGCGTTGAAGGACGCGAAGCGGAACTAACCCACACCGCTAACCCCGGCGTGGCAGAAAACCGCATCACCGCGTCCAAGCTCACCACCACCGATGAAGGCAAACCCGTTTTCACCCTGACCTTCCCCGACGGGCAGGCCTACGAAATTAGCTCCCAGCTCATCGGTGAACACCACGTCTACAACCTTCTGGCGGCAGCCACCGTTGCCTACCAGGTAGGAATCGCCCCCGACCGCATTGCCCAGCAGCTCAACACCGCTGGGGCAGCCTCCAAGTGGCGTATGCAGCGTACCGACCGGGCCGACGGCGTGACCGTCATTAACGATGCCTACAACGCCAACCCCGAGTCCATGACCGCTGCCCTGCAGACCCTGGCCCAGCTGGGCCGTCAACCCTCCACCAACCGCACCTGGGCCGTGCTCGGTGCCATGCTAGAACTGGGCGACCAGACCCTGACCGAACACGACCGCATAGGCCAGCTGGCAGTACGCCTCAACATTTCTAAGCTCATTGCCGTAGGCGACATCGCCAAGCCCATCTACAACACCGCCCACCTGGAAGGCTCCTGGGGCAGTGAGGCAACCTGGGTTGCCAGCACCGAGGAAGCCTTCGAACTCCTGCGCGGCGCCCTAGAACCGGGCGATATCGTCCTCTTCAAGTCCTCAAACGGGGCTGGCCTGGGCCTTCTCGGCCAAAAAGTTGCTGACTATGAGGGCAACCTCACTCACAATGAAGGTGATAGTGGGCAATCACAGCCCTGGTTAAGCGCCGGTGACTTTGTTCAGGCACTAAACTCAGACAGTGGCGCCCAGCCCGATGCTGCCGCCAAGACCACAGATAACTCATAACCGGGAAGGCACAGACACCACATGATTTCCATCCTGTTGGCTGCCGCTTTCGGCCTGATCATCTCGATTGCCGGAACCCCGCTCTACACCAAATGGTTGGTGAAGCAGCAGTTCGGCCAGTTCATCCGCGAAGACGGCCCCACCTCACACCAGACCAAGCGGGGCACCCCCACCATGGGCGGCGTCATGATGATGGCAGCAACCGTCCTCGGCTTCTTCCTGGCACTGGGTCTCTCAGCCCTGCTCACCGGCACCACCCTGGCCCCGTCGGCCTCGGTGCTGCTGGCAATGTTCCTTATGCTGGGCATGGCGGGCGTTGGCTTCATCGATGACTTCCAGAAGATTTGGAAGAAGCAGAGTGAGGGCCTGACCCCCAAGGGCAAGATTATGCTCCAGGGGCTGATTGGTACCCTCTTTGCCGTGGGCGCCCTGCTGATTAAGGACGAACGCGGCTGGTCACCTGCCTCCTTCAATCTCTCTTTCACCCGCGATATCTCCTGGCTCGACCTGGCCTTTGCCGGGCCCGTGGTGGGTATCATCCTCTTCATCATCTGGGCCAACCTGATTGCTACCGCTACGACAAACGCTGTGAACCTCACCGATGGCCTGGACGGCCTGGCAACCGGTGCCGCCATCATGGTCTTCAGCGGCTACCTGCTAATTTCTATGTGGCAGCAGCAGCACCTATGCGCCCCCGTCTCCCTCGATAACGTCTGCTACGAGGTACCTGATTCAGGGCAAATGGCTATGCTGGCTGCCTCCCTGATTGGTGCCCTGACCGGCTTCCTCTGGTGGAACACCTCACCGGCCACCATCTTCATGGGCGATACCGGCTCCCTGGGCCTGGGCGGTGCGCTAGCTGCTTTCGCTATCATCACCCGCACCCAGATGTTGCTCCCCATCATCGCTGGCCTCTTCGTCATAATTGCCATCTCCGTCATCCTGCAGGTGGGCTACTTCAAGATGAGTGGCGGTAAGCGCATCTTCCGTATGGCACCCCTGCAGCACCACTTTGAGCTCAAGGGCTGGACCGAAGTCAACGTTGTCATCCGCTTCTGGATTCTGGCTGACCTGTTCGTGGCAGTGGCCCTGGGCATCTTCTACGGTGACTGGCTGCTGAGCAATGGAGGTGTCTTCTAATGAAGGCAAGTAACGCAAACCCCGTCTACGGCTACGAGCGCCTGGAAGCGCTGACCAGCTGGGAATCCGACTGGGCCGGCCTGCGCGTGGTCGTAGCGGGCCTGGGCATCTCTGGATTCTCATCCGCTGACACCCTCATCGAGCTGGGTGCCCGCGTAGTTGTGGTGGACGGTAACGATAACGAGGTCACCCGCGGCAAGGCAGATACCCTCAAGATTTTGGGCGCAGCCGGTTCGGTGCTGGGCACCGGAGCCATGGACGCCCTGCCCCTAGTCGAGGGCCAGCCCGCTGACCTAGTGGTCACCTCACCCGGGCTTGCCCCCACCATCGGCATTCTGGCCGATGCGGTAGCCCAGAAGATCCAGATCTGGGGCGATGTAGAGCTAGCCTGGCGCTTGCGCCAGCGCGAAGGACGCAAGGTCGCCCCCTGGCTGGCCATTACCGGCACCAACGGCAAGACCACCACCGTAGGCATGACCGAATCTATCCTGCAGACCGCAGGCTACAAGGCCATTGCCGTGGGTAACGTCGGCACCCCCATCCTGGATGCCCTGCGCGACCCCGTCGACTACGACTTCTTCGCCGTGGAGCTCTCCAGCTTCCAGCTGCACTGGACCTACTCCATTTCGCCCTTAGCCTCTGTCGTGCTCAACGTGGCAGAAGACCACGTCGACTGGCACGCTGGCTACGAGAACTACCTGGCCGATAAAGCCCGTATCTACGAGAACACTCAGGTAGCCTGCATCTTCAACGCCAACTACCCCGAGATCGTACAGATGGTCGAAGAGGCGGACGTCGTCGAGGGCGCTCGCGCCATCGGTTTCTGGGCCGATACTCCAGGTCTTTCCATGCTGGGTGTGATTGACGGCCTGCTCATTGACCGGGCCTTCCTCGGTGACCGCCGCAACCAGGCCCTGGAAGTGGCCGAAGTTGCAGATACCGGCCAGCTGCCGACCAAGCACACCGTAGAAAACGCCCTGGTTGCCGCTGCCCTGACCCGGGCAGCCGGTATTGAACCTGAACAGGTCAAGGCAGGCTTGCAGAACTACGAGCCCGGTGCCCACCGCATCCAGCTGGTGGCCAACACCCACGGGGTGCTCTGGGTCAACGACTCTAAGGCCACCAACCCCCACGCAGCGAATGCTTCGCTGGCCTCGTTCAACCCCGTGATTTGGGTAGCCGGTGGCCTCTCGAAGGGCGTGACCTACGACGAGCTGGTTGCTGAACACAAGGACCGCCTCAAGGCCGTGGTCATGATCGGCACCGACACCGCAGCCCTGGTATCAGCGCTGGCTGAGCAGGCCCCAGATGTGCCGGTCTACAAGATCAGCGAGAGCTCCCTGCTGGCCGATGCCAGCGACGGACGAGCCGTCATGAAACTGGCGGTCGCCAAGGCCCACGAGATTTCGGAACAGAACGACACCGTACTCATGGCCCCTGCCGCAGCCTCAATGGACCAGTTCACCTCCTACGCTGAACGCGGCAACGCCTTCATCGACGCGGTAGCCGACCTGGTCAATCAGATTAATTCCTAAAACCTACCGATGCGGAGGGCGGGTAATCAGTAACCACTGGTTCCCACCCTCCCTCACCTTTAACCGCACCTAGGGCGGGGCGCCCTTACCCGAGAGAAGAGAAGCGAAAAGACTATGAGACTGGCAACAGAAACCCGGTCACCGCAGCGTCCTGGCTTGATTCGACGAGCCTGGGGGCGGGCCCGGAGCACCTGGGAGAACGCCCAGGTGCGTTTGGGCTCCATGGTGCTGACCGATGTGCCCATCGTACTGGTGGTGACCGCCACCGTGCTCACCCTCTTCGGCGTGATGATGGTGCTCTCTGCCTCAAGTGTGGAACAGATTTCATCGGGTGCGGGAGCCTTCAGCCAGGCCCGCTCCCAGGGCATGTTCGCGGTACTGGGTCTCGTTGCTATGCTGCTCGTGGGCTACCTGGTACCGGTAATCTGGTACCGGCGGCCCTGGGCGGTGCACACCCTGCTGGGGGCAGCAGCCCTACTGCTCATCGCCGTGATTTTTGTAGGTAGCACCGTCAACGGCAACCGCAACTGGATTAACATCGCTGGTTTCTCGATTCAGCCCTCAGAATTCGCCAAACCCATCATGATTCTCTGGCTGGCCTCGGTCTACTCCCGTCAGGGGCGCATCGACCGGGGAACCCTGGCCCAGACCGCCTACAAGGGGCTCATTCCTGCCCTCCTCGGCTTTGGTCTGATTATCACCCTGATCCTGGCAGGCCACGACGTGGGCACCGTACTCATCTACGCTCTCTTCTTCAGTGCAATCTTCCTGGCGGCCCGTCCCTCCCGCGGGCTCGTGATGATTAGCGCGGGCCTGGGCACCTTGGCAGCCATCATGATGGTAGCCATCAGCCCCAACCGCATCGAGCGTCTCTTCAACACCTTTGCCTTCTGGCGCGACTGCGTTGAGGCCACCTGCGACCAGGCCAACTCTGGCCTGGCAGCGCTCGCTACCGGCGGCTTCTGGGGTGTGGGCCTGGGCCAGTCCCGCCAGAAGTACAACTACCTGCCCGAAGCCCACAACGACTACATTTTCGCGGTGGTCGGTGAAGAACTGGGTCTGATCGGCGCTATCGCCGTCCTGCTGCTCTACGCAGCTCTGATCTACTGCGCTATGCGTATCCTGCTGCGCTCCTCTGACCTCTTTATCCGCTACGCCACCATCGGCATCATCACCTGGATCGTCGGCCAGGCCCTGCTCAACATCGCCATGGTAGTAGGGCTCATGCCTGTCATCGGTGTGCCCCTGCCCTTTATTTCTGCTGGTGGCTCCGCTCTGGTGTCGTCGCTGACCGGCATCGGTATTCTTATCGCCTTTGCCCGGCAGACCCCCCTTAACCCGATTGTGGGGGAGCGTACCGGCATCGCCAACAGCAAGATGCAAAAGGACGCCGCCCGCCGCCTTGCCCTGGCCCGTATCGCTGAGCGGGAGCAGGCCGTCATCGCTGCAGACCCCGACGGCACAGGCTGGACTCTCGATAAGCTCACCACCCGCCTGGGCGCCCTCGTCGACGGGCGTACCCCGGCACGACCGGCGGCGTCCGCCCCTCAACGCACCCAGGGGAGTGCACGCACCGTGAGGCCTTCGGCAGCTACGGCGCGTCCGTCCGCCCAGACCGTCCGCCGGTCAAGCCCCCTGTCAGCTGAAGCCAGCGCCGAGGCCGCTATGGCCCGACGCTCTAGCTCGGCCAGCGGTGCCCGCCCCTCTGCCAGCGTGCAGCAGGCTCACACCCGCACCACTGCGGCTCAGCCCCAGCACCCTGCCCGCCCGGCTGCGCCCACCACCGCAGTCAAGCTGCTTGCGGCAGCCTCACGAGCTACTGCCCATCAGCCTGCCGGACCGCAGACCACCGAGCTGCAAGCCCCCGCCCCCAAGGAGCAAAAACTGCCCGCTGGCCTGCGCACTATCCGCAAAGCCCGCAAGCTCCCCGAGGAGCACTAAGAGGGTAAGGTGGCTCACGACAAGAGGCCTCAAGGTGTGCCTGTAGCCCAATCCGCGTAAACTAAGGGTCGAAACAGAACACTAAGGGAGTGAAACCTGATGACCCACGCACCCACTGTTGTGCTGGCAGGCGGCGGCACAGCCGGGCATATCAACCCCATGCTGGCCATTGCCCGAGCCCTCCAGGAGCGCGAGCCTGACGTCACCATCATGACTGTCGGCACTGAAAACAGTATGGAGGCCCGGCTCGTACCGGCAGCAGGCTTCGACATCAGCTTTATCCCTAAGGCGCCCTTCCCCCGTCGCCCCAACCTGGACGCGATCAAGTTCCCTGGCCGGTTCCGGGCATCGCTCAAGCAGGCCGAGAAGATTCTGACCGACACCGGGGCGGACGTCTTAGTGGGCGTAGGTGGTTACGTGTGCACCCCCATGTACCTGGCAGCCCGTAAGCTCGGTGTACCCGTAGTAATCCACGAGGCCAATGCCAAGCCTGGCCTCGCCAACAAGGTTGGCGCGAAGAAGGCTGCCCTGGTAGCTACCGCCTTCCCCGATACCCCCATCGCCGGTGCCCGCACCGTGGGTATGCCTATGCGCCAGAACATCGCCAACCTCGACCGTGCCTCTGAACAGGGTGCTGCCCGGGAGCGTCTGGGCCTTGACTCAGCCCTGCCTACTCTGGTGGTCACCGGCGGGTCCTTGGGCGCCTTGAGCCTCAACCGGGCAGTTGCCGAAATCATCGATGAGATTGGCCCGGCAGGCTACCAGCTACTGCACATCACCGGCCGTGACAAGGCGGTTAAGGACGAGTCCGGGGTACTCCGTACCGCCCCCGGCTACCAGCAGGTTGAGTTCATTACCTCCATGGAAGATGTCTATGCAGCTGCTGACCTTATGATTGTGCGCTCTGGTGCGGCAACCGTCAGCGAGGTCGCTGCCGTGGGCCTACCGGCTATCTTTGTTCCCTTGCCCATCGGCAACGGCGAGCAGGCTCTCAACGCCCGTTCCCTGGTGGCTGCCGGGGCAGCCCTGCTGGTAGACGACTCAGATTTCACCGCTAGCTGGTTCCGCCAGAATGTACCTGCTCTGCTGGCAGACACCGATAAACTTACCGACATGGCAGAAAAGTCCTACCGGCACGGCATCCGCGATGCCGCGCAGGTTATGGCAGACGAAGTACTGAAGGCGGCCCGCGCATGAGCACCTCACTAATGGATCTTTCAATCGACCTTCCCGCACCCCTCAACCCTCCCTTCCCCGAGCGTCCGGCCCTGGCCGATCTGGGCCGGGCGCATTTTGTGGGTATTGGCGGGGCCGGTATGTCGGCTATCGCCCGGCTGATGCTGCGCGCTGGCATGACCGTGAGCGGGTCTGACCAGGCTGAAAGTGCCGCTGTCGATAGCCTGCGAGAGCTGGGTGCCCTGGTATCGGTGCCCCAGGCAGCTGAAAATATCGAGGGTGTCGATACCGTGGTGATTTCAACCGCGATTCGTGAGGATAACTCCGAACTCGCTGCTGCCCGGGCCCGCGGCCTGCGCGTGCTGCACCGCTCTGAGGCTCTGGCGGCGACCATGCGGGACTCCAAGGTGATTGCGGTCGCCGGTACCCACGGTAAGACCACTACCTCATCTATGATTTCGGTGATGCTAGACGGCCTGGGGCTGGACCCCTCTTTTGCGGTTGGCTCTACCATCTCCGGCTATAACACCAATGCCCACCTGGGGGCGTCTGGCCCGGACTCCTGGTTCGTAGCTGAAGCTGATGAATCCGACGGCTCCTTTGTACGCTACCGCCCCGAGATTGCGGTTATTACCAACGCCGAGCCCGACCACCTGGACTTCTACGGCACCAACGAGCGGGTTTTCGAGGCATTCAACCGCTTTATCGCCTCTATGGCACCCAGCGGTGTCTTCGTGACCTGCTCTGACGACGCCGGCGCAGCCACCCTCGCGGCTCAGGCCGCGGACGCCGGCGTGCAGGTTGTCACCTACGGTGAGGGGGGGGGCGCTATGGTTTGCCTGACCGGTATCACCTCTGAAGGAACCGACTGCTCTTCAAACCTGGTCTGGGACTTCACCGTAGGCGGCCAGCAGTTCGCGGGGCAGATTACCCTGACCCTGCCGGTGCCCGGCATTCATAACCAGCTCAACGCTACGGCGTCCTTTGTCTGTGCCCTGCTGGCAGGTGCCAGCCCCGAAGAGGCCGTGAAAGCGCTGGCCCACTTCTCGGGTACTGACCGCCGCTTTACCCTGCGCGGCGAGGCAGCCGGGGTTAAGGTCTTTGATGACTATGCCCATCACCCTACCGAGGTGCACCGTGCTCTGGAAACTGGCCGCACGGTTGCCGCCGGGCATAACCTCTACGTGATTTTCCAGCCCCACCTTTTCTCCCGCACCAAGGAGTTCGCTACCGAATTCGCTGAGTCGCTGTCTCAGGCTGACCGCAGCTACGTGCTTGATATCTACCCTGCCCGTGAGAAGCCCATGGAGGGGGTGACCAGCCACCTCATCACCGAGGCCGGTTTCTCCGAGGTGTACTACGCTGAGAGCACTGACCAGGCGATTGACGCTGTCGTAGCCGCCGCTCTGCCCGGCGATATCATCATGACGGTCGGCGCCGGTGACGTGACTGCCCTGGGGCGGGTGCTGGTAGAGAAACTTTCTGCCCGTGAAGGTGCTGCGCTCTAGTGGCCGATGAAAAGAAGCCCCGTATTCGCCTGAACTCCGCTAAGGTAAGCCAGCTACCAGAGGCTGGCGATAACCTGGTGGATATCTCTGAAAACAGTCGTTTCGCCCAGTGGCGCCAGGCCCAGGAAGAGGAGCGGCAGAGCGGGCAGAGCGAGCCTCAGAGCCTGCCTTCTGCTCCCGTGCAGTTGCGCCCCAAGCGTCGGGCAGCTGGTAGCTGGAAGAAGTGGGCCTACGGGGCGGGTACCCTGGTGCTCGCTACCCTGATTTTTGTGGGGGTTGTTTTCTTCTCGCCCCTGCTGGCTACCCGGACGATTACGGTAGAAGGCGCTTCTCTGCTAGACGAGGCTACCGTGCAGCAGCAGCTGAGCCAGCTCCAGGGAGCGCCCATGACCCGCATTAGCGAGGCTGAGGTTGCCTCTCTAATCGGTAACGAGAACGTGCTCTACGGGGTGACCCTGCAGGCGAATCCGCCCCACGAGCTGGTGGTGCAGCTGCATGAGCGGGTGCCCGTGGCTGTGGTGGAGAATGAGGGTAGCTTCGTGCTGGTTGATAACGAGGGCGTGCAACTGGGCACCGCAGCCTCGGTCGAGGACGCCGGCGTTCCGCTGGTTGCCGGAGGCCTGGATATTCTGGGATCGGCTGCTTTTAGTACCGTAACCGGTGTACTGGCGGCCTTGCCGACCTCGATTTTGTCTCAGGTATCTGAGGCTAAGGCCGACTCTGCATCAACCATTACCTTGGAAATGGTGGACGGGACGCAGGTGGTTTGGGGAACCCCGGAAGACAGCGGCCTTAAAGCTAAGGTTCTAGTTCAGCTTATGGATTCCGTGAATAGCCAGCAGGCCGTAGAAACCTACGATGTTTCAAGCCCCCTCGTCCCCACCGTAAAATAGTTTCAACTTCTACCTAAAGTTCCTCCTTGACCTTGATATTTTCTGAGAAAAATAAGGTCACGGGTGAAACGAGGGCGACATTGCAAGGTGAAGTTGATACTCTTTCATTGATTGAAACAATAGGTTTACTCCAATCTCAACTTTCACTCTGAGGTTGAGTTGGTTTGAAACAAGGCACAAATTAGTAGGGAATCCATGGATACAGCAACTCCCCAGAACTACCTGGCAGTCATTAAGGTCGTCGGTATCGGCGGCGGTGGCGTCAACGCTGTCAACCGCATGATTGAGGTTGGTCTGCGTGGCGTTGAATTCATTGCGATCAACACCGACGCCCAGGCTCTGCTCATGTCTGACGCCGACGTCAAGCTCGACGTGGGTCGCGAACTGACCCGCGGCCTGGGTGCAGGCGCTAACCCCGACGTTGGACGCCAGGCAGCAGAAGACCACGAACAGGAAATCGAAGAGGTACTCAAGGGCGCCGACATGGTTTTCGTAACTGCAGGTGAAGGTGGTGGCACCGGTACCGGTGGCGCTCCCGTTGTTGCCCGCATCGCCCGCTCCCTGGGTGCACTGACCATCGGCGTTGTGACCCGTCCCTTCACCTTTGAAGGCCGTCGCCGCTCCAACCAGGCCGAGACCGGTATCGCCGCCCTGCGCGACGAGGTCGACACCCTGATCGTTATCCCCAACGACCGCCTGCTCTCCATCTCGGATCGTAACGTCTCCATGCTCGACGCCTTCAAGTCAGCAGACCAGGTTCTGCTCTCCGGTGTCCAGGGCATCACCGACCTGATCACCACCCCCGGCCTGATTAACCTCGACTTTGCAGACGTCAAGTCCGTCATGCAGGGTGCAGGTTCAGCTCTCATGGGTATCGGCTCAGCCTCCGGTGAAGACCGCGCCGTCAAGGCAGCCGAACTGGCTATCGCCTCACCCCTGCTGGAAGCATCCATCGACGGTGCTCACGGCGTCCTGCTCTCCATCCAGGGTGGTTCAGACCTGGGCCTCTTCGAAATCAACGAAGCTGCCCGCCTGGTGCAGGAAGTTGCTCACCCCGATGCCAACATCATCTTCGGCGCCGTCATTGACGACGCTCTGGGTGACGAGGCTCGCGTGACCGTTATTGCTGCAGGCTTTGACTCGGTCAACCCCGAAACCAACTCCAACAACACCAACCCCGCCGCTAACCAGGCTGCTCGTACCCAGCAGAACTTCGGTGGCGCTTCAGCAGCTCCCGCCGCAGGTTCTGGCTTCGGCTCAGCACCCGCAGCAGGTAATAGCTGGAACAAGGGCGGCAACGACGTTCCCACCAACGCTGGCTTCGACGTTGACCTGCCCCCCGTTGTTGAGGACTCCCAGGCAGCACGTCGTGATACCCTCGATGTGCCCGACTTCCTGAAGTAAAAACTTCAGACCCACCCTAGACGGAAAATAAGCCGTCTAAAGGTCGAGAGGGGGTGAAAGCTAGACTTAGCTTTCACCCCCTTCAGCATTTCCCGCTCTTTTTCGAAAGATAGGCAAGGCCCATGTCCGACGCTCTTTTCTCCCATCGGCTAGTAACTCTGGCAAACGGCGCTCGAGTCAATGTGGCCTTCACATCGGCTGCTGCCGGTAACCTGGGGCTGCACGTGGGTAGTAATCTTGAGCAGACGCTATCCTACCGTCAGGCCCTTGAAAGCACGCTACTGGGAGAAGAGGCCTCCTGTGGCTTTAGCTACCTCAACCAGGTGCACGGCACCGTGGTCTTTGATGCGGATGTCTCAGACCGGCAGGGTGTCGAAACTGAGAAGGGTCTTAGCCCTCAAGAGATTCTCGATACTGCACCGGTCGCCGATGCCGCCGTCTCTCGTGAGGATAGGCCCCTGGCCATTATGGTGGCTGACTGCATTCCCCTGGTCTTTGTGGGGGAGCACGCTGTAACGGGCCGGCCGGTCCTGGGCGTGGCCCACGCCGGGCGCCGGGGCCTGCTCGATGGAGTGATTCAACGCCAGGTTGAGGCCATGGCACAGAAGGGTGCCGAGAACATTCAGGCCTGGACTGGCCCCTCGATCTGCGGACGCTGTTACGAGGTTCCCGAAGCCATGCGGCAGGAATCTGCTGAGCTGATTCCCCAGGTCTATTCCACTACCTCCTGGGGTACCCCCGGTCTTGACCTGCCTGCCGGGGCCCGCGCCGTCCTTGCCGCCCTGCCGCAGGTAACCCGCGTGCATAGCGACCTTGCGGCCTGTACCTTTGAAAATGAGCACCTCTTCTCACACCGCGGCCATACTCAGAGGCAGGAACCTGCCGGGCGCATCGCCGGCCTGGTCTGGGTAGAAGCTAGCCCTTTGGCCACTGAGGTGCCCAGCCCCTCCCGCCTGTAACCCAGATGCCCGCTCTAAGGAATGGAAATATGACTCTGATCTACAGCCCCGAACGCCGTGCAGAACTCAGCGACCGCCTGGCTCAGGTGCAGGCCCGCATCCAGGATGCCGCGGAAGATGTGAGTGGCGCCCGAACTGCCTCGTCCCCCCTGCCCGAGCTGATTGTGGTTACTAAGTTTTTCCCGGCCTCAGATGCCGCCGCCCTGTACGATGCGGGTGTGCGCGCTGTGGGTGAGAACCGCGACCAGGAGGCCGCTGGCAAGGCTCGTGAGCTGGCCGCCTACACGGGCAGCGATGACCCGCTGCACTGGTCCTTTATCGGCCAGTTGCAGACCAACAAGGCTAAGTCTGTGGTGCAGTATGCGCACGAGGTGCAGTCGGTTGACCGCCCCCAGCTTGCCGATGCCCTCTCTAAGGCCTACGTCAATCGCCTGGCCCGCTATGAGAACGGTGAGGCAGACGCTCCGGCAGCACTGGCACAGGGTGGTCTGCGCTGCCTCATCCAGGTAGGGCTCGATACCACTGTTGAAGCCACCGCCGGGCAGGCTGCCCTGGGCGCACGCGGGGGAGCAGACCCCACCGAGATTTTAGCCCTCGCCGACCACATCAGCTCCCTGCCGGGCCTCACCCTGGGCGGGCTCATGGCGGTTGCCCCGCTGGGTCAGGACGCCGTAGCCGCCTTTGAGAGACTGCACGGCTACTCCCAGCAGCTGCTGGAACACTACCCCGAGGCCACCACTATCTCAGCGGGTATGAGCCACGACTTGGCTGAGGCCATACGCTGGGGAGCTACCTCGGTGCGGGTTGGCTCCTCGATTATGGGATCCCGTCCGGCCCACTAAGGGCAGATGCCCATAATTCACCGGGAATACTGAGGTTTCCCTTGGGCTTGTCTGCGAGAAAGACAGGCAACTTTTTGGTACCGTAAAAGGTTGATAGGAACAGAGGTTTTGAGCCCCCGTCAACCGGCGGACAGGCTACTCATAGGGAGGGTAAGAATGGCTCGCACACTACACCAGGCAATGGCCTACCTGGGCCTGGGCCAGGTAGAAGACGAAGCGCAGCGCACAGAGCGGCCCCAGCGCCGCTCCGAAACGATCTACGAAGAGACCGTTTTCGAGGCCGACGACCACTACGACGCCTACCCTGATGAGCTGGCTCCCGCCGAAGGGCGCGCCCATATCTCATCAACCGCCGACCGCGACGTCCTTCTGGGTATTTCACCTGAGACCCCCCGTAGCCGTCCGGCTCCCGAAGCAGCCACCGGCAGTGTTTCTGTAGCCAAGGCCGACGACCAGCTTCTTGAGCAGGCCGAAAGCACTAGCACCGACTGGGACTTCCCCGGTACCCACCAGCAGGCACCTAGCTATACCTCAACCGCCCTGACCCCCTCCTTCTCCGAAGAAAGCAGCGAAGAATTGCGCCGTATCACCACCATTCACCCCCGCTCCTACAACGACGCCAAGATTATCGGTGAGTCCTTCCGTGAGAACATCCCCGTGATTATGAATGTCACCGACATGGGCGATACCGACGCCAAGCGTCTCATCGACTTTTCTGCCGGCCTGGCTTTTGCTCTGAACGGCCACATCGAGCGTGTGACCGACAAGGTCTTCCTGCTGACCCCCGCTAACCTTGAGGTTCTTGGTGCCGAGGGCACCGAGGTTCCGGTAGCTCTGGACAGCGACGACGTCACCCCCTTCAACCAGGCCTAAACCGCAGTGGGCTATCTCTTTGCACTGCTGGCCATCGCGGCTTACCTGCTAATTGTTGTGTTCATGATTCGCCTGGTGCTCGACTGGGTGCAGATGTTTGCCCGCTACTGGCGGCCCAAGGGCCTAGTGCTGGTAGTTGCTTCGTTTGTGTATGCGGTCACTGACCCGCCCATGAACGCCGCCCGCCGCCTGATTAAACCCATTAACCTGGGTGGTATCTCCCTGGATTTGGGCTTCATGATTCTGTTGATGGCTCTTTGGTTCGCCTATTCTCTGCTAACCAACCTGGCCTACAACCTCTCCGTTTAGAGCCGGGTGGGCACATGCCTGTTGCACGCAGAGCGTGCCAGGTGGCTGATGAAGCTTGTCGGTCAGCAGGCTGGGGGTTGTCCCCTCAAGTGGTGACGTGACCAGTGGCTCACACTTAACTGGGGTCATAGTGTTGCGCGGTGCCCCTTTGCCAGGTAATTTTGTGTTGTAGTAAATTAGGGGACTACCCGAACTTTTAGCGCGCTGAAAGTTCGAGCTTCATGCGCCTGACTCCAGCACATACTGCGCACCGGGAACACTACGGGCCAAAGCATAAAGATTTTTAGAAAATAGAGGTGAACGATCGTGGCACTCACGCCTGAGGAAGTAATCAATAAGCGCTTCCAGCCGACTAAGTTCAAGGAAGGCTACAACCTTGAAGAGGTTGACGATTTCCTTGATGAGATTGTCATTGAACTGCGCCGCCTGAACGCCGAAAACGCTAGCCTCAAGCGTCAGCTTGAAGAGGCTGAGGCGAAGATTTCACTGGCTCCTGCCCAGCAGCAGGGCGGTGCCCTGGCCGAGGCTGAAATCGTGGTTGATTCTCAGCCCGCTGCAGTAGCTCCTGCTCCGGCAGCAGCACCTGCCGCCGCTGATCCCACCCTGTCACCCTCTAGCGCCACCGGCCTGCTGGCTATGGCCCAGAAGGTCCACGATGACTACGTCTTCGAGGGCAAGCGCGAGCGTGAACGCCTCATCACCGAGGGCCGCGAAGAAGCAGCTCAGCTGGTCTCAGAAGCCCAGAAACAGTCCAACCGTGTTCTGGGTGACCTTGAAAAGACCAAGAGCAACCTCGAGGTTTCTGTTGCCAAGCTGCGTTCCTTCGAGAACCAGTACCGCACCTCCTTGCGCGATTACCTGAACAAGCAGCTGACCACCCTCGAAGAGACCCCCGCTCTTGAACCCAAGGCTGAGGGCGCTCCCGCCGCAGCGGCATCACAGTCCCAGGGCTTCGGTGCGTTTGGCCAGCGTAACGGGGTTTTCAGCAACAACTCCTAGGCTTTCCTAGTGTTTAGGCGGTAGCCTCAATATGCTCAGGCGGCTCCTCGGTAAGAGAGGCCGCCTGAGATGTTTAAGATACCGCCCTGCGGTACCAGCTGGGTGCCGAACACGATAAGCTGGTGTGTGCAGTTTTTGATGTTTGAAGGCAGGGAGTACGGTGGCTAATACCCAGCAGGAGGGCACAGTTTTGGTGCCGGTTCGTACGATTCCTGGGGTGGCTAAGACCCTGTTAGCCCTGGCCCTCTTTGCCCTGGTATACGGAGCTGACCAGTGGGTCAAGCACCTGGTAGAGACCACCATGACCGTGGGGCAGACCATCACCGTGATCGACGGCTTGCTCTGGTGGCGTTATTACCTGAACCTGGGTGCTGCTTTCTCTATGGGAGAGGGGTCGACCTGGCTGTTCACCCTGATTTCAACGGTGGGTGCCCTGGTGGCGCTGACCCTACTGGTACGGGCTAAGACCTTACCCTGGGTTATTCTGTTGGCAACCCTGGCAGGGGGTATTGTGGGCAACCTGCACGACCGCCTCTTCCGTGAGCCTGGCTTTGGCATCGGGCACGTGGTCGATTATATTTCTGTACCGAATTTTGCGATTTTTAATATTGCCGATGCCGCTATCTGCGTATCGATGGCGGCGATTGTTCTGCTGACTTTTCTGGGCTACCGCATGGACGGTCAGCGTGAAGTACGAGCCGATAAGGCCAAGAAGAACGAGGTGGGGGTCTAGTGTCTCAGAAGATTGAACTGACATTTGTGGTAGGAGTCGACCAGGCAGGTTCCCGGCTTGATGCCCTACTCGCTGAGCTGAGCGGCCAGTCGCGCACAACGGTGAGTGGCTGGGTTAAGGACGGCGAGGTTCAGCTTCTCGATGCCAAGGGCAGGGGAGTGAAGGCTAAGGCTTCGTCCAAACTGCTTGAGGAAATGACCGTGCAGGCTTCCGGTACCCCGCCGCGTGACCTCACGCAGGTTGAGGCTGAGCAGGTTGACGGTTTTTCGATTGTCTACCAGGATGACGACATCGTGGTGGTCGATAAGCCCACCGGTGTTGCTGCCCACCCGTCGATGGGCTGGCACGGCCCCACGGTTGTCGGGGCCCTGAAGCACGCTGGTATCGATATTGCTACCAGCGGTGCTGCTGAGCGTCAGGGCATTGTGCACCGCTTGGACGTGGGCACCTCGGGGCTGATGGTTGTGACCAAGAATGAGCGAGCCTACTCGGTCATGAAGAAGGCTTTCAAGGACCGCACCGTCACCAAGGTCTACCACACTCTGGTGCAGGGGCTACCCGACCCGCTCAAGGGCACTATCGATGCCCCCATTGGCCGCCACCCCGGCAGCGAATGGAAGTTCGCGGTCAACGAGGACGGCAAGCCGGCCATCACCTACTACGAGGTGCTCGAAGCCTTTGGGCCAGCGTCCTTGGTTGAGGTGCACCTTGAAACCGGCCGCACCCACCAGATTCGTGTGCATTTCTCTGCCCTGCGCCACCCTTGCGCGGGCGACCTGACCTACGGGGCAGACCCCACCATGAGCGCGCATCTGGGCCTCACCCGCCAGTGGCTACATGCCCACCGTCTGGGCTTCACCCACCCCACCAGCGGCGAGCAGGTGGAGTTCGAAAGCCCCTACACCCCTGACCTTCAGTACGCTCTCGATACCCTGCGTGAGGGCAACTTCTAGAGCCCGACGCTAAGGACGCAACCCGCATGGCTAACACCGACTTCACCCACCTGCACGTGCACACCGAGTACTCCATGCTCGATGGTGCTGCCCGTCTAACCGACCTCTTTGAGCACTCGAAGCAGCTGGGCATGAATGCCCTGGCAACCACTGACCACGGCTTCCTCTTTGGTGCCTTCGATTTTTGGAACAAGGCCAATAACGCCGGGGTTAAACCCATTATCGGTGTGGAGGCCTACCTGACTCCGGGTACTGCTCGTCAGGACCGCACCCGCGTGAAATTTGGTGAGGGCGGGCGCGATGACGTCTCCGGTGGTGGTGCTTATACCCATATGACCATGTGGGCAGAGAACACCCAGGGCATGCACAACCTGTTCCGGGCGTCCTCTCTGGCCTCGCTTGAAGGCCACTTCTATAAGCCGCGTATGGACCGGGAGCTACTCCAGACCTACGGTAAGGGCCTAATCGCCACCACCGGCTGCCCCTCGGGTGAGGTTCAGACCCGCCTGCGCCTGGGTCAGTACAAGGAGGCAATGCAGGCTGCCAGCGACTTCCGCGATATCTTCGGCAAGGAAAACTTCTACTGCGAGCTCATGGACCACGGGCTTGATATCGAGAAGAACGTCATGGCCGACCTGCTCAAGCTGGCCAAAGAACTGAAGCTTCCCCTGGTTGCCACTAACGACCTGCACTACACCCACGCAGAGGACGCCAAGGCTCACGCCGCGCTGCTGTGCGTGCAGTCAGGCTCCACCCTGCAGGATCCCAAGCGCTTCAAGTTCGACGCCGATAATTTCTACCTCAAGTCGCCGGCTGAGATGCGCGAGCTCTTCCGCGACTACCCTGAGGCCTGCAACAACACCATGGAAATCGCCGAGCGCTGCTCCGTGGAATTCAATACCAAGGCCAACTACATGCCCAACTTCCCCGTGCCCGAGGGCGAAAACGAGGAATCCTGGTTCGTCAAAGAGGTTGAGCGCGGCCTGCACTACCGCTTCCCCAAGGGCGTGCCCGATGAGGTGCGCAAACAGGCCGAGTACGAGGTGGGTATCATCTCGCAGATGGGCTTCCCTGGCTACTTCCTGGTGGTTGCTGACTTTATCAACTGGGCCAAGGAGAACGGCATCCGCGTGGGACCGGGCCGTGGCTCGGGTGCAGGTTCCATGGTCGCCTACGCCATGCGTATCACCGATCTGAACCCGCTGGAACACGACCTGATTTTCGAACGCTTCCTTAACCCCGACCGCGTCTCTATGCCCGACTTCGATGTGGACTTCGATGATCGCCGCCGTTCTGAAGTGATTCACTATGTGACCGAGAAGTACGGCGAAGACAAGGTGGCAATGATCGTCACCTACGGCACCATCAAGGCTAAGCAGGCTCTCAAGGACTCCTCCCGCGTGCTGGGCTACCCCTTCTCCACCGGTGAGCGCCTGACCAAGGCCATGCCCGAGGACGTCATGGGCAAGAACATTGCCCTGGCCAACGTCTACAACCCCGAGGATAAGCGCTATAACGATGCCCAGGAGCTGCGCGACCTCATCGAATCTGATGCCGATGCTTCGAAGGTCTTTGAGACCGCTAAGGGTATCGAGGGCCTGAAACGTCAGTGGGGTGTGCACGCGGCGGGCGTCATCATGTCGAGCCGCGACCTGATTGACGTTATCCCCATCATGCGCCGTGAGCAGGACGGCCAGGTTATCACCCAGTTCGATTACCCCACCTGTGAAGGGCTGGGGCTGATTAAGATGGACTTCTTGGGCCTGCGCAACCTGACCATCATCTCGGATGCGATTGAGAACATTAAGCTCAACCGCGGCGAAGACCTGGACCTTGAAACCCTGGAATTGGATGACGTCGAGTCGTACAAGCTCCTGGCGCGCGGTGACACCCTGGGTGTCTTCCAGCTCGATGGTGGGCCCATGCGCCAGCTGCTCAAGCTCATGCAGCCTGACCACTTTGAGCACATTTCGGCGGTCTTGGCGCTCTACCGCCCTGGCCCCATGGGTGCGAACTCCCACACCAACTACGCCCTGCGTAAGAACGGCCTGCAGGAGGTCACCCCCATCCACCCGGAGCTCGAAGAGCCCCTGGCAGAGATCCTCGATACCACCTACGGCCTGATCGTGTATCAGGAGCAGGTTATGGCGATTGCCCAGAAGGTCGCTAACTACTCCCTGGGTGAGGCAGATATTTTGCGTCGAGCTATGGGTAAGAAGAAGAAGGAGGAACTGGATAAGCAATATGCCACTTTCCACCAGGGCATGCTCGATAACGGCTACTCCGAAGGGGCGGTAAAGGCTCTCTGGGATATTCTGCTGCCCTTCTCTGACTACGCCTTTAACAAGGCCCACACAGCGGCCTACGGTCTGGTCTCCTACTGGACGGCCTACCTGAAAGCCCGCTACCCCCAGGAGTACATGGCAGCACTGTTGACCTCAGTGGGTGATGACAAGGACAAGCTCGCCCTCTACCTGAACGAGTGCCGCCACATGAAGATTACGGTGCTGCCACCCGATGTGAACGAGTCGGCCCTGAACTTCACCCCTGTGGGTGACGATATCCGCTTCGGCATGGGCGCTATCCGTAACGTGGGTGCCAACGTGGTTTCTGCCATGGTCGATGCCCGCGAAGAAAAGGGCCGCTACGAGAACTTCAACGACTTCCTGGCCAAGGTGCCTATTGTCGTCTGTAACAAGCGCACCGTGGACTCCCTCATCAAGGCCGGTGCCTTTGACTCGCTGGGTCATGACCGGCGTCCGCTTTCCATGATCCACGAAGAGGCCGTCGACGCGACCGTCTCGGTCAAGCGTCAGGAGGCTGCCGGCCAGTTCGACCTCTTCGGCGGGCTGGGGCTGGACGACGATAACCCGGCGAGCGAGCTGGCGGTGCAGATTCCGGATGTCCCCGAGTGGGAGAAGCGCGATAAGCTCAACTTTGAGCGCGAAATGCTGGGCCTCTACGTCTCTGACCACCCCCTACGCGGTCTCGAAGATGCCCTTGATGCGCTGTCAGATTCCACGATTCAGGGGCTGGTTTCTGAGGACTCGGTCAAGCCGGACGGCGCAATTGTGACCGTTGCGGGCATGATTACCAGCGTCTCCCGCCGTATCGCGAAGAACTCGGGCAACCCTTACGCCCGTATCGAGATGGAAGACCGCACCGGTTCTATCGAGGTCATGTTCTTTGGCCGCGCCTATGAGCCGATTGCCGGTGTGCTGGCCGAAGACCTGATTTGCACCATCAAGGGCCGCCTGCAACGCCGCGATGACGGTTCGGTGACCCTGAGCGCCCAGGAGCTGAATATCCCCGAGATTTCAGCCGACGGCACCGGCGGCCCGGTCACTATCGCTATTCCCGAGTACAAGGCGACCGAGGAGACCCTGGGCCAGCTACGCGATATTTTGTGGAATCATAAGGGGGAATCAGAGGTGCGTATCGCGATGACCACCCGCACCAAACGCCTGCTCATCCGGTTAGGTGCTGACCTGCGGGTCAACCCCAACCCGGCCCTCTTTGGCGACCTCAAGGTGCTGCTGGGCCCGGCCTGCCTGGACCTCTAGGTACCTAAAAAGCACTGAACGTGCCGCCTGAATCCGAGCGGGGGAGTAAGACTCCTGCACTCGGAACCGGGCGGCACATTCTTTTTAAGGGTGCTGTTAGAGAGCCTGGGCGGCGTCGTAGCGCTCGCGGTTAGCTTGCACCTCTTCCAGGTGGGTTTCTGCCCAGAGACGGACGGCGGTGAGCGGCTCAACGGTGGTCAGCCCCAGGTCAGTGAGCTGGTAGTCCACGCGCGGGGGCACACTGGCGGTGATGTGGCGGGTCAGCAGCCCGTCGCGTTCCATAGAGCGCAGGGTTTCGGTCAGCACTTTGGGGGAGACCCCCTGGATGGTGTTTTTGAGATCCTTGAACCGTACCGGCTCACCGTCTGCCAGCACGGTGACAATCAGGGGAGTCCACCGGTCGGTGAGATGGCGCAGCACGGTGCGCGAGGGGCAGTTCTGGTCGAGGACGTTGGTGGGTAGCTGCTCTGCTGCCGGCTGGGAGGCGGGGCGGACGTCCGCGCTGACCTGGGGCGATGATGTCACGGTGGGCCTTTCTGAAAGTTTTTTAAAAATCCTTTAATAGTTACCTTGAGGTAATTGGTTTCTAAAATATACTATAGAATTGTTCGATACGGAAAACCAACTCTTCAAGGAGAAAACCCCATGAACATCTCAGTGATCGGCGCAGCAGGTATGGTCGGCTCAGCAATCGTTGCAGAAGCCCAGAACCGCGGCCACCAGGTAACCAGCTACACCCGCAGCGGCTCAGCAGGCACACTGGCCCTAGACCTGGCCAACACCAACGCCCTGGTAGATGTCATCAACTCATCCGAGGCAACCGTCATCTCCGTTGCTAGCCGCGACGACTACTCCGCAGCCATCGCCGCCCACCGCTCCCTCATCGCAGCAGCCCCCATCGGACGCTTCCTCATCGTCGGCGGTGCTGGCGCCCTGCAGGCCGGCGATATCCAGCTCTTCGAAACCCCCGACTTCCCCGAAGAATACCTGACCGAAGCCAAGACCTTCGCAGCCGTCCTCGATGACTACCGTGCAGCGTCCGACCTGAACTGGACCATGCTGGCTCCCTCACCCATGATCGCCCCCGGCGCTCGTACCGGTGACTACCGCACCAAG
Organism: Rothia nasimurium; assembly: GCF_004569295.1. Lineage (GTDB taxonomy): Bacteria > Actinomycetota > Actinomycetes > Actinomycetales > Micrococcaceae > Rothia > Rothia nasimurium_B. The sequence continues at coordinate 33,915 of NZ_SPQC01000005.1, read as the reverse complement.
CTGGATGTACCCGCCGGCATGTTCGTCTCAACCCAGGACTTTGCGGTCGCCGCCATCGATGAGCTGGAAAAGCCAGCCCACCAGGGTGCCCGCTTCACTGTTGCCTCCGCCGACGAAGCTGCTGCCCAGGGTCAGTAAGAACAGACTCTGGATAAGAAGGGAAGTAGCATGCGTGAACTCGTTTATGTGCTCGATACCTACTGCGGCTGGTGCTACGGCTTTGGCCCGACCGTGCGGGAGCTGGTGGCTGACCCCGAGGTGAGCCTAACTGTGCGTCACGGTGCTCTTTTCACCGGCGACCGCAGCGCCCCCAGCGCTGAGCGCCTGGGGCTAGATGCTGAGGCCGTCCGGGTAGCCCTGAAAGATCCGGACGTCGCCGCCCGCGCAGCTGCCGAGCATCAGCAGGTGCTGGGGCTGGGCGTGGACCATTACCCCACCCTACTGGCCGTGACCGAGCGCGGCCTGGTCGAGGTGGGCTCACCGACCGCGAGTGCGGCCGAGATCAAGGCAGCCCTCTAGCTATATACCCCAGTTTTCGTGCAGATACCCCAGGTAAAAACTGGGGTATCTGCACTTTAACGGGGGGGTACTAAACTGGAGTCCATGCCCCTTTCCACCTTCCGCGCTCTCTACGAGGCGGCGTCCGCGTCCGCTCTGGCCCTGCCTGCAACCGAGCTCTACCGCTTCACCTCCCGCAGCGACGCCGAAGCCGCCCACGTGGGCGGCAAGTGGTTCATGGTGTTAGCTGAGAAGGGCGGCACCCAGCTGGTCAACCTCAAAGCCCACCCGGCAGACGTTGCAGCTATTATCGAAACCCACCCGGCGGCGCGCCCTGCCTGGCATATGAACAAAACCCACTGGTACAGTCTCGTACCCCACCCAGATGTGACCGGCGAGCTGCTAGCCGAGCTCATCGCCGAGTCCTACCTCACCGTGGTCGAGACCCTGCCCGCCCGCAAGCGTCCGCCCGGCTGGCAGGCCGTGGCAGAAAAACTCAAGGCGGCAGAATCTCACCAGCCGGAAAACCCACAAGCCTAACCCGCAGCGGCTTGACGGCCGCGTTAAAATCAAAGAGTGAGCATAACAGACAACACCCAGAACTCCACTGCACCCGCAGACTTCACCCTGCGCACCATCGACCTGCGCGGCAGCAACCACTCTTATGCCGAGCTGCGCCGTATCGTCCCGCGCCAGACCACAGAGTTCGTGGGCAACGCGCTCACTACCGTGCACGAAATCCTCGAGAACGTACAGGCCTGCGGCGCTCACTACCTGCGAGAACTTTCCGCCCGTTTCGACGGAGTAGAGCAGGGCGCCCTGCGCATACCGCAGAGCGCTATCGACCGGGCGGTCGAGAACCTCGACCCGGGCGTCCGCAAGGGCCTAGAAATCGCTATCGAACGCACCCGCGCTTTTGCAGCCGCCCAGCGCCCCGCCGACCAGACCATCGAAGTTGCCCCCGGGGCCGTCCTCACCAACCGCTGGACCCCCGTGCGCCGCGCCGGCGTGTACGTGCCCGGCGGTCTGGCCGTCTACCCCTCATCGGTCATCATGAACACCGTACCCGCCCAGGCAGCGGGCGTCGGCTCCATTGTGCTCTGCACCCCGCCCCAAAAAGAATTCGACGGACTGCCCCACCCCACCATCCTGGGCGCAGCCGGACTGCTGGGCATTACCGAAGTCTGGGCCATCGGCGGCGCCGGTGCTCTGGGCGCTATGGCCTACGGGCTGGACGACGCCGGTGAGGTTCTTGAACCCGTCGACACCATCACCGGCCCCGGCAATATCTTTGTCGCCATGGCCAAGCGGGCTTTGCAGGGCGTCGTGGGTGTAGACGGCGAAGCTGGAACCACCGAAATCGCCGTCATCGCCGACGACACCGCCAACCCCGATTACGTTGCCGCCGACCTGATCTCCCAGGCCGAACACGACCCGAACGCCGGGTCCGTCCTCATTACCCACAGCCCTACCCTCGCCGCCGCTGTGCAGGAGGCCATCAATCAACAAGCAGCAGCGACCAAGCACAGCGAACGCGTTGCCACTGCCCTGACCGGCCCACAGTCCGGCGTGGTGCTCACTGACAGCCTCGAAGCCTCAATCGCGGTGGCCGACGCCTACGCCGCAGAGCACCTTGAGATTCACACTGAGAAGGCAGAAGAGGTAGCTGGGCGGGTTCGCAACGCCGGTGCTATCTTCATCGGCCCCTACTCACCGGTGCCCCTGGGCGATTACGCGGCAGGGTCCAACCACGTCCTGCCCACCGGCGGTTCAGCTGCCTACGCATCGGGGCTCAACACCACCGTCTTTATGAAGGCTGTGCAGCTGATTAACTACAGTCAGAGCGCCCTGGCCGAGATCGGCGATGCCATTGTCGCGGTTGCCCACGACGAAGACCTGCCCGCCCATGGTGAAGCTATCACCGCGCGTACCGGCCAGACCAAATAAGGTACCCACCGGAGGAACCACATGAACTGTCCCTTCTGCCGTAATTCCACCTCAAAGGTGGTCGACTCGCGAACTACCGACGATAACTCAGCAATTCGCCGCCGCCGCCAGTGCAGCAACTGCGGCAAGCGGTTCACCACTGTCGAAACCACCGCTGTTTCGGTGATTAAACGAAGCGGCGTGACCGAACCCTTTGACCGGGCCAAGATTGTCTCTGGCGTGCGTAAGGCATGCCAGGGGCGGCCCGTGGGGGAGGACGACCTGGCTAAGCTAGCGCAGGAAGTCGAAGAGGCAATTCGCGCTAAGGGAATCGCTGAGATTGACGCCCATGAGGTAGGGCTATCTATTCTTGAGCCCCTGTCGAAGCTGGATACCGTAGCCTACCTGCGTTTCGCCAGTGTCTACCAGGCTTTTGAGTCGCTCGATGACTTTGAGCGGGCTATCGCTGCTCTGCGCGAGGCGGGGGCGGACGAGGGGGAGCAGCCTACCCTGCTCTAGCTCCAGCTAAAAGGACGCCGCCCACCCACCTTCTGCCTTGCGGCAAGAAAGGTGCGCGGGTGGCGTCCTTATTTTTGGGTGCTAGCGGGGCCTAGCCTTGGGCGGCGGCGCGGCGCTCGTGTTCGCTGGGGTGGCCAGCTGCCCACAGGGCAGCACCCACAATGCCAGCGTTGTTCCGCAGCTGGGCCATAACCATGGGGGTGCGGATCTCATCCTCAAAGTAGGGCATGAACTTCTCGGGGTTCTTCGAGATACCACCGCCGATGATGAACAGGTCGGGGGAGAAGAGAAACTCCACGTGGGAGAAGTAGCGCTGCAGACGCTTACCGTACTTCTTCCATGACAGCTCGTGAATCTCGCGGGCACGGGCTGATGCACGAGATTCAGCGTTGTGGCCGTCAATCTCAAGGTGACCCAGCTCAGTGTTCGGAATCAGCTGGCCGTTGATGATGAGGGCTGAACCAATACCGGTGCCCAGGGTAATCACGGCAATCAGGCCGTCCTTATCCTTACCCTGGCCGTAGGTAGCCTCAGCCAGGCCGGCAGCGTCCGCGTCGTTCAGGGCGTAGACGGTACGGCCGCCCAGGGCCTCGCTCATGATGCCCTCAAGGTCAGCGCCAATCCAGGACTCGTGCACATTCGCAGCAGAAAGGGTAACACCGTTCTTCACGATGGCGGGGAAGTCGATACCGATAGCCGCATCGGGCAGGGGAGCAAGCTCGCGGCCCTGCAGCTCATCAACGATCTCACGGACCACAGATGCGCAGGCCTCGGGGGCGGCAGGCTGCGGGGTGGGGATGCGGAAGCGCTCGCCCACCAGCTGGCCGGTACGGATATCAACGATACCGCCCTTCATGCCGGTGCCTCCGATATCGATACCGATAACCAGGTCAGCTGCGGTAGGTGCCGGGACCACGGGGGTGACTGCGTCAGTCATGAGCGCTCCTTTGAGAGTGATGGTGTTTAGGGCAGGGTAAGGATGTCCACGCCGTCAGCGGTGACAACCATGGTGTGTTCAAACTGGGCGGTACGCTTGCGATCGCGGGTGACGACGGTCCAGTCGTCCTCCCACATATCCCATTCGATGGTGCCCAGGGTGAGCATGGGTTCAATGGTGAAAATCATGCCCTCTTCGATAACGGTGTTGTAAGCAGGGGCCGCATCGTAGTGGGGGATAATCAAGCCGGAATGGAATTCACGGCCCACACCGTGACCGGTAAAGTCACGCACCACGCCGTAACCAAAGCGGGCGGCGTACTTTTCGATGACGCGCCCGATGACGTTGATTTCACGGCCGGGGCGTACCGCCTTCATGGCGCGGTTCAGGGCCTCTTCGGTGCGCTCAACCAGCAGGCGGGACTCTTCATCCACATCCCCAACGAGCAGGGTGCGGTTGGTGTCACCGTGCATATCGTGCAGGTAGGCGGTCACGTCGAGGTTGAGAATATCGCCGTCTTCAAGCACGGTGGAGTCAGGAATGCCGTGGCAGATGACCTCGTTCAGCGAGGTGCACACGCTCTTGGTGAAGCCGCGGTAGTCAACGGTTGAGGGGTAGGCCCCGTGGTCGCAGATGTATTCGTGCACCAAGACGTCGATGTCGTTGGTGGTGGTGCCGGGAACAGCGATCTTTTCAGCTTCAACGATGGCTCCGGCGGCAATTTTGCCGGCTGCCCGCACTTTTTCTACTTCTTCGGGGGTGTAAAAGTTTGAACCCTGACCCTCGTTGGCTTCGGGCTTGCCCACGTATTCGGGGCGGACGATATGCGCTGGTACCGGGCGCATGGGGGCTACGACGCCGGGCGTCAGGTTGCCCACGGGGGCTTTACCCGGCTCAGTGGGGAGGTTGTGGCTGTTTGATGATGTCGACATGCCTTCTAGCTTATCCGCTGCGCACCGGCTGGCCCGCCTAGGAGCATTGCCAAAAGCTGTATCTTTTGCCTAACCGGGCGTAAAGTGGTGCGTGCAACATCAATCAACTACAAAGGAGACCCTGTGTCACTGAACGACTACACTCCTGGCCCCCACGACACCCAGTACTGGTACAACCTCAGCACCGGCCAGGTCGAGGAGGGCCAGCAGTCCAAAATCACTGAGCTCTGGGGCCCCTTTGCTACCCGCGAAGAGGCAGAGCAGGCCATGGAGAAGGCGAAGAAGCGCAACGAAGAATGGGACGAGGGCAAGGACGCCTGGTAAGGAAGGAACTTCTCTCTAGCGTTGAGAAAACTGACCCGGGCTCGCAGCGAGCGCGAGCCCCGGGTTAGCTGCCTCCCTAACTCTTGGCAACGCAGAATTTTTAACTGTCGAATCGGTGCTCCGCCGCCGGGTAGGTGCCTGAGCGCACATCTGCCCGGTAGGCGGCTGCTCCTTCGAGCAGAGTGTCGTAGAGGTTGGCGTACTGCTTGACGAAGCGGGCCATCTTGCCCTGCCGCAGGCCGAAGGCGTCCTGCCAGACGAGCACCTGCCCGCTGACGTCCGCGCCCGCCCCGATACCGATGATGGGGATGCGTACTGAGGCGTCGATGTCGGCGGCAACGTCGGAGCGGGTCATTTCCATGAGCAGGCAGAAGGCTCCGGCGTCTTCGAGGGCCAGGGCTGTGTTTTTAAGTGCCTGACCGCCATCGCGGCCCTGTACCCGGTAGCCGCCGAGGGCGTGTTCAGACTGGGGCGTGAAGCCGATGTGGGCTATCACGGGTATGCCCGCTGCAACCATGGCGCGCACGTGGTCTACGTGGTGGGCGGTGGCTTCCATCTTGACCGCGTGCGCTCCGCCTTCTTTCATGAAGCGCACGGCGGTTGCTACGGCCTGGGCGGGGGACTGCTCGTAGGAGCCAAAGGGCAGGTCAGCGACGACCATAGCCCGCTTAGCTGCAGTAGAAACAGCTTTGACCAGGGGAATCATCTCGTCAACGGTAATGGTGAGGGTTGATTCCTGCCCCAGCACATTGTTGCCCGCAGAGTCGCCAATGAGTAACAGCTCGATGCCGGCCCGGTCGAAGATGGTGGCGGTTAGGGCATCGTAGCTGGTGAGCATGGCGAACTTTTCACCGGCGTCCTTGGCCTGCTGCAGGTGCACGGTGCGCACCTTTTTGACGGCGAGGACGCTTGCCTCGGCGTCCTGAGGGGTGTTGGCGGGGGTAGGAGTTGAGGACCCGTAGGGTGCTGTTTCTTCGTTGAGCATGCTTTAACTCTAGTAGCCTGTAGGCGCACCGCAACCGGAGTGGGCCCGCTTTATCTCAGTCGGTGAAAGAAATGTTTAAAACACGTTACTGTTACCGGGCTGAGAGCGTGCCAGGTGGGCACGTAAGGTGGTTACGCTCTAGAGTTGATGCTAAGGATTCGTTTGCCCGCCCACCGGGGTGCGGGCGCCACCTTTAGACATGAACGGATAGGTTACATGGATCGTCAGCAAGAATTCGTTTTGCGCACCATCGAAGAGCGCAACGTGCGTTTCGTCCGCCTCTGGTTTACCGATGTGGTGGGCCAGCTTAAGTCTGTTGCTATTGCACCGGCTGAGGTTGAGAGCGCCTTCGACGAGGGTATCGGTTTTGACGGTTCATCTATTGAGGGCCTGTCCCGCGTGTACGAGTCAGATATGCTGTTGCAGCCTGACCCCTCCACCTTCCAGGTGCTACCCTGGCGCGGGGATGAAGAGCCGACCTCTCGCATGTTCTGCGATATTCTCACCCCTGACGGGGAGCCCAGCGCCTCAGATACCCGCGGCGTGCTCAAGAACGTGCTGTCTAAAGCAGCGGGTATGGGCTTTACCTGCTACACCTCACCCGAGATTGAGTTTTACCTGCTCAAGTCAAAGGAATTGGGCCCCAGCGGCTTCCCCGAACCGGTCGACTCCGAAAGCTACTTCGACCACACTCCCGGCGGCGTGGTCCAGGACTTCCGCCGCAAGGCAGTGACCACCCTGGAAGAAATCGGCATCTCGGTGGAGTTCTCCCACCACGAGACCGGCCCCGGCCAGAACGAAATCGACCTGCGTCACGCCGATGCCCTGCAGACCGCCGATAACATCATGAGCTTCCGCACCGTGATCAAGGAAGTCGCCCTCTCCCAGGGCATCTACGCCACCTTCATGCCCAAGCCCTTTACCGAGCACGCAGGCTCCGGTATGCACACCCACTTCTCCCTCTTCGAGGGCGACACCAACGCCTTCTTCGAGGCAGGGGCCGAGTATCAGCTCTCCCGCACCGCCAAGCACTTTATCGCCGGCGTCCTGCGCCACGCCCCCGAGTTCACCTCGGTCACCAACCAGTTCGTCAACTCCTACAAGCGCCTGTGGGGCGGCGGCGAGGCCCCCTCCTACGTCTCCTGGGGCCACAATAACCGCTCCGCCCTGGTGCGGGTTCCCCTCTACAAGCCCAACAAGATGCAGTCAGCCCGCATGGAGTACCGCGGTATCGACTCAGCTGCCAATCCCTACCTGGCCTACGCCGTCATCCTGGCAGCCGGTCTGAAGGGCATCGAAAACGAGTACGAGCTGCCCAGCGCCGCCGTCACCGAAGACATCTCGGTGATGACCAGCGCAGAACGTCGTGCCATGGGCTACCACGCCCTGCCGTCCTCTCTCCACGACGCCATCCACCGCACCGAAGAATCAGAGTTCATGGCCGAAACCCTCGGCGAGCAGGTCTTTGACCAGTTCCTGCGCAACAAGCGCCGCGACTGGAACGCCTTCCGCGCCGAAGTAACCCCCTACGAACTCAAGAACAATCTCGGTATCCTCTAGTGCCCGTATGCAGGCGCAACACCACAGGCGGTGTTGCGCCTGCTGTAATTAATCCCTAAGGAGACAGCGGTGACCCAGACCCCGCAGAACGAAACCCCTGAAGAAGCCGCCCGCCGCGCCGAAGAAGAACGCAAGGCCCAGGTGCGTCTGATGAGCGAGATGGCATCCCTGGGGTTCTACGATGCGGCTAAAAGCGCCCGCTGGCTCAACTCCCGGGAGCTAGAAGGTCTAGACCGCGCCAAGCTGTTTGAGGGTCTGCGCCTAGCTCCTTCTCCCGATATCGCCCTGCCTGCCCTGGTCAGACTCATTGAACGCGCCCCCAAGGTGGCGCAGCTAGCAGAGCTGGGGGCGGACGCCGAGGCCCTCTACCGCTTACTGGGCGGCTCCGAGGCGCTGGGGGAGTTCTTGGTTCGCCACCCCGAGCACGCAGACCTGCTAGAGATTAACCCTACGGCTTTTGACGGCCAAGATTTTCCCGTCTCGCTGCTGCCCGAGACCGACGAAGAATACCTCACCCCTATCGCTCCGCTCGATACCGTCTACCGCCGCGACCTGCTAACGGCTGTGGGAGCCGATCCGGCTACGTCCGCCCCGGTCGCCCAGCTCACCGGCAAGGAAGCCTACACTGCCCTGCGTGTTGCCTACCGCCGTCACCTGACCAAACTAGCAATCTACGACCTCACCAGTTTCGCACCGGTGCAGTTCATGCCCACCGTTGGCCGTCTTCTGGCAGACCTGGCCGCAGCAGCCCTCGAAGGGGCCCTGGCAATCGCCCGCGCCGAAGTAGCCCAGAACCGCAGCGAACAAACCGTAGCCGCTGTAGAACTTGCCATCATCGGCATGGGCAAATGCGGCGCCCGCGAACTCAACTACATATCAGACGTCGACGTGGTCTACGCTGTCGCCCATAAACCCCTGGCTGACCTCCCGGAAGACTTTGCCCCCCTCGACGAAAATACCCTGACCCAGATCGGTACCGAGCTGGTCATGATCCTCTCCAAGGCCATCATGGCCCCGGCCCCCGAGCCCGCCCTCTGGGAGGTCGACGCTAACCTGCGCCCCGAAGGTAAGGACGGCGCCCTGGTACGCACCGTGGAGTCCTACACCACCTACTACAAGCGGTGGGCCGAAAACTGGGAATTCCAAGCCCTGCTCAAAGCCCGCCCCATCGCAGGTACCCCCGAGCTGGGCGTCCGCTGGGCACGAGCCATGCGCCCCTTCATCTGGGAATCTGCCGCCCGCGATTCCTTTGTAGAGTCAGTGCAAGCCATGCGCCAACGCGTCACCGACAACATCCCTGCAGCTGAGATTGACCGACAAATCAAGCTCGGCCCCGGTGGCCTGCGCGACGTAGAATTCACCGTTCAGCTTCTGCAGCTCGTGCACGGCCGCACCGATGAAAGCGTCCGCACCCAGAGCACCACCGACTCCATCGCGGCCCTCGCAAAAGCCAGCTATATCGGCCGCAAGGACGCCCACGACTTCGCAGATAACTACGCAACTCTGCGTGTGATGGAGCACCGCATCCAGCTGCTCTACATGCGCCGTACCCACCTGATGCCGGTCAAAGAAAACGACCGGCGTTCGTTAGCGCGCGCCATGAACTCCCCCCTGGCCCCCACCCAGCTGACCGAGCCAGAGATGCTCAAGCAGTGGGCCGGTATCAAACGCGCCGTGAAATCCCTGCACGAGCGCCTCTTCTTCCGTCCGCTGCTGGCCGCTGTCGCCCACCTCTCCAAAGATGAAGTGGCCCTCACCCCGCAGGCGGCGCAAGACCGCCTGGCAGCCCTGGGCTACAAGGACCCCCGCCGCGCCATGGGCCACATCGAAGCCCTCACCAAGGGTCTACGCCGCTCAGCCGAAATCCAGCGCACCCTCATGCCCGTGCTTCTGGGCTGGTTCGCCAAGGGCGTGGACCCGGACGCCGGCTTACTCGGCTTCCGCCGCATCAGCGAGTCCCTGGGCGGCACCCCCTGGTATCTGCGAATGCTCCGCGACTCACCGGCCGCTGCAGAGCGCCTCTGCACCCTGCTGGCGTCCTCCCGCTTCATCACCGACCTGCTGGAAGACACCCCCGAACCTATCGCCTGGCTCGACCGCACCGAAGACCTCAAACCCCGCGCCACCGACGTCATCATCGGCGAACTACGCTCCCAGCTCACCCGCCACACCGACTCAGCCGAAGCGATCCGAGCCGTCCGCATGGTGCGCCGCCGCGAAATTCTCCGCCTCGCCATGGGCGAAGCGCTCGGCATCAACAGCAACGCAGAAGTAGCCCACGGCCTATCCGACATCGACCGGGGCGCCATCCAGTCGGCTCTTGCCATCGCCGAACGAGAAACCTACATCGATGGCCGCACCCCGCTAACCGACGTAGCGGTCATCGCCATGGGCCGCCAGGGCGGGGCCGAAATTGGCTACGGATCAGACTCCGACCTCATGTACGTGCACATACCGCGCGATGGAGCCGACGAAAAAGCCGCCCAGATCGAAGCCACCGACCTCATCAACCGCATGGTCGCCCTGCTCAAACAACCCACCACCCCGCCAATCCGCGCCGAAAAAGTGCTCGAAATCGACGCTGACCTGCGCCCCGAAGGCAAGGCAGGAGCCATGGTGCGCTCGCTGGAATCCTTCCGCGAATACTACGAGCGCTGGGCAGACACCTGGGAATTCCAGGCCCTGTTGAGGGCCCGCCTCTTCGCGGGCTCCGAATACGTAGGGGCAGCTTTTATCGAGCTCATCGAGCCCTACCGGTACCCCACCACCTTCCCCGCGGAGAAGGTCACCGAAATCCGCCGTATGAAAGCCCGGGTCGAAACCGAACGCATGCCCCGCGGGGCCGATAAGACCCGCCAGCTCAAACTGGGCAGAGGCGGGCTGACGGACGTCGAGTGGCTGGTCCAGCTTCTACAGCTCCAGTACGCTCACCGGGTCGAGGGCATGCGCACCACCTCCACCCTCAAAGCCCTGGACGCCGCTGTGCAGGCAGGGCTGGTTGATGAACGGGACGCCACCCTGCTCTCATCAGCCTGGAAACTGGCCTCCAAGATACGCGGCCTGAACGTGCTCCGTACCGGCCGCGCCTCGGACACCTTGACGACCACCCGCTCAGACCTTGAAGCTGTCGCCCGCTGGTGCGGGTATGCCCCCAACTCTGCGCGCGTCCTCGAAGATGACTACCTACGCATCACCCGCCAGGCCCGGGCCGTCTACGAAAAGCTGTTCTACCCGGGGTAGAAGACGGTTTACCGCTCTAGGTAGCTTACCGGGCTCGTGCTCGCTGCCGACCCTCTCATCTGGTTCGCTAGCGCTCACAAGACGATTCACGCCAGCCCCGAGCCAGCAGCTTCGCTACGAGCCCGGTAGCGCTACTTGGGGGCAACAGCCTAACTCACTAGTGCTTCTCAGCCTTTGAAATCTGGTCTGCCAGGTCTTCGGGTGATAGGTCTGCGTTCGAGAAGGCTTCGTTTAGGGGCAGGCGTAGGCGCAGGCCGGTTCCGGGGCAGATTTCCACGTGGGCGCTGCGCAGTTTGAAGTCGACCACGTGCCCGCCGCGGGTGCGCTCGTCGTCGATGAAGTGGGCGTGGCAGCCGGGCACACCGATACCCTGCTCGTAGATGGGGGTACGGAATCCCACGATGGTGCCGGGTACATTGTCGAACTGGACGATGTCTTCACCTTCTACAGCGTCTACCATCTTGGGGTAGGGCTTCTCCTGCTTCTTGACCGTGCGGGTGCGTACCCACTCGAAGTCGCCCACGATCTTGATGGCGTACATGTAGTTATCTGACAGGGTGAAGTTATCCAGCACCTGGCTAGCTGAGGTGCGCAGCAGGTTGGTGGGGAGGTCGCGCTTGATGGCGGGCACGAAATTAGTGATGACGGCAAAGGGAGTCTTCTGGTCGAGCGAGGCGAGCGAGATGGAACCGTCGTAGCGCATCTGGTAGCAGGTGCCGTCAAGCACGATCATTTCCCCGTCGAGGCCGTCGAAGGTGCCCACGCCGAAGTTTCCGTGGCCCAGTAGCTCACCGATGGTCATATCCCCGTCGTAGATGCCGTCGAGAAGCTGGCTCATCAGGCCGGTTTGGAAGACCTCGTTGCGGTAGATGGTGCTGCGGCCTTCGAGAATGGTGCTTTGGGGGCTCATGGGTCTCTCCTTGAGTAAGCGGGGGTGGTGCGCAAAAGCCGCGCTGCGGCGTCCTTGAGGTGCGGACGCCTAGCGCGGCTTTGTGCTTGTGAATGTCAGTTTACCGGGGCTTAGACGCCGTAGTACATCTGGTATTCGAGGGGGTGGGGGACCAGCAGCAGGGGAACGAGCTCGTTGCTGCGCTTGTAGTCAATCCAGGCTGAGATGAGGTCTTCGGTGAAGACATCGCCTGCCAGCAGGAAGTCATGGTCCTTTTCGAGGGCGTCAAGGGCTTCTTCAAGGTTGGCGGGTGCCTTCTTGATGTCTGCTGCTTCTTCGGCGGGCAGCTCGTAGAGGTCCTTGTCGATGGGTGCAGGGGGTTCGATGCGGTTGCGGATGCCGTCCAGACCTGCCATGAGCTGGGCTGCGAAAGCCAGGTAGGGGTTGGAGGAGGGGTCGGGTGCACGGAACTCGAGGCGCTTGGCCTTGGGGTTGGTGCCGGTGATGGGGATGCGGATACCGGCGGAACGGTTGCCCTGGGAGTAGACCATGTTGATGGGGGCTTCGTAACCGGGAACCAGGCGCTTGTAGGAGTTGACGGTGGGGTTGGTGAAGGCAAGAACTGATGAGGAGTGCTCAATCAGACCGCCGATGTACCAGCGGGCAACATCTGAGAGGCCTGCGTAGCCGCGCTCGTCGTAGAAGAGGGGCTCGCCGTCCTGCCAGAGTGACTGGTGGCAGTGCATGCCTGAGCCGTTGTCGCCGAAGACGGGCTTGGGCATGAAGGTGACGGTCTTACCCCACTGGTCCGCGGTGTTCTTGATGACGTACTTGAACTTGAGCAGGTCGTCTGCTGCCTGGGTGAGGGTGGAGAACTTGTAGTTGATCTCAGCCTGGCCGGGGGCGCCTACTTCGTGGTGGGAGCGCTCTACTTCGAGGCCTACCTCGTCGAGGGCTACGCACATGGCGTCACGCAGGTCGGCCTGCTTGTCGACGGGGGAAACGGGGAAGTAGCCGCCCTTGGTGTTAGTCTTGTTGCCGAGGTTGCCGCCTTCTTCCTTGCGGCCGGAGTTCCAAGGTGCCTCATCTGAGTCGATCTTGAAGAAGACTGACTGTGGGGTAACTTCGTGCTGGACGTTTTCGAAGACAAAGAATTCTGCTTCTGATGCGAAGAAGGCGGTGTCGGCGATGCCGGTTGACTTCAGGTATTCTTCGGCGCGTTCGGCGACGCCGCGGGGGTCGCGGTGGTAGGATTCACCGGTGCGGGGGTTGACGATGGAGCCGGTAACGACCAGGGTCTTCTCAAGGCGGAAGGGGTCAACGTAGCAGCTGGTGACGTCGGGGATCAGCTGCATGTCTGATTCGGCGATGCCCTGGAAGCCGCGGATTGAGGAGCCGTCGAACATCTGGCCTACGGTGAAGAAGTCTTCGTCGATAGCCTTAGCGGGCAGGTTGAAGTGCTGCTGCACGCCGGGCAGGTCGCAGAAGCGGATGTCAACGAACTTGATGTCTTCGTTCTTGATGAAGTCGAGGACTTCCTGTGCGGTAGTGAACATGGTCGTTTGTTCTCCTTGAGTTGTTTTCGACCCATGGGTGCCCGGTTGGGTGGGCTCCCTCGCTGTTGTTTCTAGCCTAGGGCGTATTTTTTGCCCTAAAGTATCGTTTTTGTTTCGCGTGTGTAACGTACCGGCGCTTGAGTTGCATTGGTGTTACGTGGGTTTGGGTGGCTAGGTTTCCCTTTTCTAGTGTAGGTGGTTTGGGGTCAGGTTTCTCAGAGGGTAGGACGCCTGCGCCCGGTTTTCTTGGGCGGAAAAGGGCTAAGAGCGGGTAAGGTTAGTTGGGTGGTTACGAGAAGAGATTTAGGTTCTTGGATAGAGGGGGCTCCTACCGACCAGGAGTACCCCGGGCAGAATATGGGCAGGCCGCGGTCGGGGCGGGGTTCTATCGCCCGCCCGGTGCGCCGTTTGCTGGCCTTCTGGATTGACTGGCTGCTCATTGAGGGCATGTTTTTTGTGCTGGGGCAGACGGTTTTTCCGGGCGTGAATACCGCTGTGCTTGATGTTGCCCAGCTGGTTATTTTCTGGCTTTATATGGTTGCTGCTGCCGGTTTTATGGGGCACATGGTGGGGCATTTTGCCCTCGGTATGCAGGTACAGCAACTTGATGGTAAGCCCGCTGGCTGGCTGACCGCTCTGATCCGTCAGTCTATGGTCATGCTGGTGCTGCCCGTTGTCATTATGGATGCCGACCAGCGCGGCCTGCACGACCGGGCCCGCCACACTATTTTGGTGATGATTCGATAAATGAAAGACGATATGACGAACCCTACCGGCGAAGAGCCACAGAAAGAGAACGACCCGGCGCTACCGTCCTTTCTGACCCAGCCCAGGCCAATCGACAAGGTTCTGCTGAGCCTGCTCGCCTTCATGACCATTTACTCAATGGTCATGATTCCCCTGCGACCTAGTCTGCTGGTCAACGCGCCCTGGCTGGTTTCTTTGCTGACCGGTTCGGGGCTGGGACTGCTAATCACCGCTGCCCAGAATCAGGGAGCTGCCCTCATGCTGGCAGCCCTAACCGCAGCTGCTGCCGCCAGCCACATCAAGTTCATGGCGGTCTACTTCTTTATGGGGAAGCACTGGGGGCAGGACTTCATCACCTGGCTGTTCGCTAACCACACCCCCCTGTGGTGGCGCAAACTTGAAGGTTTTGTTGAGAAGCACCTCTTTCTGAGTCTGCTGCTGGGCTTTATCCCTTTCTCACCGATTCCGGCTACGATTCTGGTGGCTATCGCCGGTATCCGTAAACTCAAGGGCTGGGTTATCGGCCTTTACATCTACCTGCTAGCAATCGGCAATAAGCTCTTTTACCTCTACCTGGGGTTGCGTTTCGGCGAGGGCATCCAGCCCACTCTTGAGACCATTGACCGCTACATGATGCAGATAACCCTGGCACTGATCGCCTACGTTTTCATCATGAACTGGTGGCGCGGTTCAAAGAAGAAGCCCATGCAGTAGAAGCCTGTACGCATCAAGAAGGGGCCCGCTCAACATCTGTTGAGCGGGCCCCTTCTTGATGGGAAACCTGCGGCTTAGCGCATGCCCCGACGGTCGGGGCGCATACGCATGGGGTCAATACCCTTAGGAATAGCGTTCAGCATGTTGTTGTGCTTCGAGAGCGAATCAATGCGGTTAGCTACCTGGTGCATTTCCTGCTGGGTGAGCTTCTTGGGCAGCTTGTTCATGGTCTTGGTGAGCTGCTTGAGTTCAACCTGGCCGTCAGCGTGCCCGGTGTTGATGACGGTTACGGGAACGGTCGGTACGATCTTGGCGTACTTGAGCTTTTCCTTCTGGACCAGACCGTTGACACGGCCGGTAGGCCCTTCGGTGACCAGGACGATGCCGGGGCGGCCGATGGCGCGGAAGACGACGTCCTGGGACTTGTTAGCGGCTACGGGCTGCTGCTCGAAAATCCAACCGCGACGCAGGGTTGAAAGAGCTGCACCGGAGCGACCGGGCTGGCCTTCCAACTGGGCGAAGGCTGCCTTTTCTGCCCGGCGGGAGAGCACCATGACGGCGAAAAGAATGCCCAGGGGGATACCGATGAGAAGGAAGGTAATCCAGTTGTTGAGCAGCAGGCCGATGAGCAGGAAGACCAGGACGGTGCCAAAGAAGACCAGAGCAAGAATCCAGGGGATGTTGGGGTCCTGCTCGCGGGTCATGGCATAGACCTGCTTCATCTGAGCAAACATGCCGGGGCCGCGCTGGGCGCGGCGCTCTTCGCGAGCCTTTTTCTTTTCTTCGCGGGTCTGTGCGCGGGCGCTGCCACGGGATTCAGCCACTGTGTTTCCTTCGTGAGTCGATTCTGAGCGGGCGGGTACGATACGCGCCCTAACTTACCCATTCTATACGGCAAGCGCCCACCGATGAAACCGGTGGGCGCTTTGAAACCCTAGGGGTTAGCCTCCTTTAGGCCCCTGCTGCTACCAGGGAGCTGGCCTCCTGCATAGCAAAGCCTGAGTCGTCGATATGCGACAGGTGCTCAGGGATTTCGCGTCCCTGCTTCTTCATGGCACGGGCCCAGAGCTTACCTGCACGGTATGATGAGCGCACCATGGGGCCTGCCATCACGCCGGCAAAGCCAATTTCTTCGGCCATCTTTGAGAGCTCAATGAACTCGGCGGGCTTGACCCAACGCTCGATAGGGTGGAAGAGCGGGCCGGGGCGCAGGTACTGGGTAAGGGTAATCAGATCGCAGCCGGCATCGTGCAGGTCGCAGAGGGCCTCGTACACCTCGTCATTGGTTTCACCCATGCCCAGAATCAGGTTGGACTTGGTAATCAGACCGGCTTCCTTGCCCTGGGTGATGACGTCCAGGGAACGCTCGTAGCGGAAGGCGGGGCGAATCTGACGGAAGATACGCGGGACGGTTTCAAGGTTGTGAGCGAAGACCTCGGGGGCTGCGTCGATGACCTGCTGGACGTCCTCTTCCTTACCCTTGAAGTCGGGGATCAGGATTTCGACGCCGGTGTTGGGTGAAACGCGATGAATCTGGCGGATGGTTTCCGCATAAAGCCAGGCACCGCCGTCCTCAAGGTCGTCACGGGCCACGCCGGTAACGGTGGCGTAGCGCAGCCCCATCTTCTTGACGTTGAGGGCCACCTTAAGGGGCTCGGTGCGGTCAATGGCAACGGGCTTACCGGTGTCGATCATGCAGAAGTCGCAGCGGCGGGTGCATTCTGAACCGCCGATCAGGTAGGTTGCTTCGCGGTCTTCCCAGCACTCGTAGATGTTGGGGCAGCCGGCCTCTTCACACACGGTGTGAAGGCCAGAGCCTCGGGCTAGGTCAACCATTTCTTTGTATTCGGGGCCAACCTTGGCCTTGGTTTTGATCCATGAGGGCTTCTTCTCGATGGGGACCTCTGCATTGCGGGCTTCAACGCGAAGTAGCTTGCGGCCTTCTGGCTGGGCGCTCATGAGGTGGGGTTCTCCTTTTGGTGGTAAACCTGTGGTGGGTGTGCTGGCAGCTTCTGCCGGGGGAGCGGTTTATGCGCTGGGGGCCGGTGTGAAGTCGGCGGCGAGCTGGTCGGCGTAACGGGCCAGCTCTTCTTCTACCCGGTCAACAATATCGGCGGGGGTTATATTCCGGCCAAGTTGTTCGCTGATGGTGGTGACGCCCGCATCGGTGATGCCGCAGGGAATGAAGGCGCCGAAGGGGTCGGTGGGGTTGTTGCAGTTGATGGAGAAGCCGTGCATGGTGGTGTTCTTTGCAACGCGGATGCCGATAGCTGCAATTTTTTTGTCTTGCACCAGGGCGCCATCGCCTAGCACCCAGACGCCTGAACGCCCCTCGACTCGCTGGCAGGTGATGCCCAGGTCGGTCAGGACATTGATGAGCACCTCTTCGAGCACCCGCACGTAGCGGACGACGTCGATAGGCTCGGGCAGCTGCACGATGGGGTAGCCAACCAGCTGGCCAGGGCCGTGCCAGGTGAGCTTACCGCCGCGGTCAATTTTGATGACGGGCACGCGGTTATCGGTCGGGTATTCGTGGTCTTCGGTGCGCTTACCGGCGGTAATGACTTCTTCGTGTTCTAGCAGTAGGACGGTATTTTGCCGGACGCCGGTGGCGACTTCTTCGTGGACGGTGCGCTGGTAGTCCAGCGCGGAGGTATATTCCACATAGTCGGGGGCAAGCCCGACCCGTTCAAACAAAAGTGCCATACCTTCTAGGGTAGCCCTTTTGGTGGTGGGGTGAAAATATTCAGGGAGACTCTGGTCGTCTGAACCTGGGGTGTGGCGCTGTGACGATAGATGCCGTTTTTATCCACAGGGTACCTTCATGCAGTTGACTAGTGTAAATGCTGCCCCTGTGGATACTCCCGGCGGTGGCGCTGCCAGGTGGTGTATAGCTAAAGCATGAGTACCCCCATAGACCTACCCCAGCCGACCCGGGCGTCCGCACCGCCTGAACCAGAAAACGACCAGGCCCTGCCGATACCCGGTAACCTACCCGATGTAACCCCGCGCTACCGCCTTGAAAGCGGAGCCCACCACAGCACCTGGATAGTGGATTGCGGCTATCAAAGTGCCGCGCACCTCGAGCTGCAGGCGGGCCCCTATACCCTGACTCAGATCACCGGCGACACAGAAGCTAGTGCGAAAGCCGCAGAACGGCTGTGTTCCCTTACCCCTCACCCCGCAGTGCTGAGGGTCGATGCGGTTACCTCATCGCAGGACTCCTACCATATCTGGTATGAACCGGCCGAGGCTGGCACCCTCGCCGACTATTGCCGAGCCAAGGGAAAACTGCCCCTGGGGCAGGTAACCACCGTTGCCCGGGCTCTCACCCAGGCACTGGCCTACCTCCACGAACAGGGCTTTGCCTATTCTGCGCTAGTGGCCCGCCACTGTGTTTTCACCGTGCGGGGCGAGCTGAAACTCCTTGCCCCCGATATCGATACCCGCCCACTGGCGTCCGCGGTACAGAAGAGCCGGCAGGCAGATGACATCGCAGCCTGCGCTGCCCTGCTCTGGCTCTGTCTCACCGGGGAAGAGCCTAAAGCTATGCGGCTGAGGGCTCCCCTGAACCTGGCTGTACCCCAGGCCAGCGAGGCCCTGGCCCAGACCCTTGAGGACGCTATCGACTCTCGTGCCCAGCAGCCCCAGCTTGCTGACCTACTAGCACTTATTGAACTGGCGGCAGACCTCGAGCCCCTCGAACTCCATCTCAGCGCCCACCAGAGCGCGCGTCCCCGTCTTCCTGCCTACAGGCAGCCTGCGCCAGTAGAGCCCCGCCGGGCGGTGAAACAACGCCGCCAGATTTACGGGAAACTGCCCGATGTATCGCGGGGGAGCAAGGTGCCTCAAGGCGGGCTGCCCCATATTAGGAGGAAAGATAAAGGCCCCGGACGACTACCGGTAGGGCAGCATCTGCGGGAGCGCTGGGCCCTGAGTGGCGCTCTCCTGATAGGGGCTCTAGCCCTGGGCGGGGCCGGGTACCAGCTGTTCTCATCAGAGCCCCAGCATGATGTAACTACCCCGGCAGCGGTTGAGCAAGACCAGGCAGTAGCCCTAGAACCCAGCGATGACGACATAGCTCTTCTCGCAGCAGAGCTCGTAGCCGCCCGGAGCCGGGTACTTGCTTCGGGAGAAACAGCGAGAATGAGCGATTATACGGTTTTAGGCTCACCCCTGGCTGAAGCCGATAGCCAGCTACTGGCAAATGAAGGTGCAGCCGCTCTAGCCGATATGAGCACAGAACTGGTTGATATCAGCGAGATTACGGCAACCGAGAACGGCTACAGGCTCCTGGCTACGGTGCAAGCGACCGGCTATAGCCCCGCCGGTAGTGACCAGGAACTGGCAACGCAGGGTATAAGCCGGCAGGATGGTAGGGTGCTCCAAAGCGTGGAGCTGATTCTCCAAGCCGAGGGTGGAACCTACCTGCTGATTGAGGCGCGGCCCCTGTCCCTAGAGCCCTAGAGCTGTCCGCCCTCTAGTCCCTGCTGCTCTGTTGCTATATAGACCAGGGGCGGTGCACCAAACCGGTACACCGCCCCTGCTATCAAGAACCTAGGTGTTCTCGCCTTATTAGATCTGGGGGTACTGCATGAAAACAGCGATAGCGATATTGATCAGAGCCAGGCCACCAACAGTATGGGCCAGGGCTACGTTCTTACCGTTTTCAGGGGTGCCCAGGGCGCGGGCAGCCTTGTACTTCTTCTGGCCCATAAAGGCAGCTACAGCGATGACCAGGGCAATCACCATCTTGATGCCAATCATCATGTGGTTCAGAGTCATGTTCTGTGACATCTGGATGAAGTAGAGAGCAAAACCGGTAACGACCTGCAGCAGGGCCGCGTGGAACTGGCCGGGCAGAACGATGCCCTGCTTAAAGGTGCCTAGCCACAGGCCGAAAACCATTGCGGCACCAACGATGTGCAAGAAAAGAAGAATTGAAAATGCGATAGCCATGATGACAAGTCTACGTAATACCTGTTTGTTTAGCGACAGTTCGCCACTAAAACCGGTGTGGGGGTGACCACGCAAGACCCTATAAAAGACAGAAGAGTGCCCCGCTGGCTGCTACCAGCGGGGCACCCGAAAGCCTAGTTCAGAGAACTAAGAGCTGTGGTTTAGAGACCAACCTCAGCTTCGAAAGCTGCTTCTTCAAGGCGCTGCTTGAGGAAGGCCAGGAAGCGGCCAGCGTCTGCACCGTCTACAACGCGGTGGTCGTAGGTCAGTGAGAAGTAGGCCAGTGAGCGGATAGCGATAACATCGTTACCTTCGGCATCCTGGATAACAGCAGGACGCTTGTTGGTGGAGCCGATGCCCAAGATCGCTACGTTGGGCTGGTTGATGATCGGGGTGAAGAAGACACCGCCGGTCTGGCCGGTGGAGGAGATGGTGAAGGTTGAACCTGACAGCTCCTCGGGGCCGACCTGGCCATCGCGGGCGCGCTTGGCAACGTCGTTGATCTTCTTGGCGATACCTGCGATGTTGAGGTCGCCGGCGTCCTTGACAACAGGAACGAGCAGGCCCTTGGGGGTGTCAACTGCCAGGCCGATGTTCTCGGAACCGTGGTAGGTGATTTCCTTAAAGTCATCGCTCATGGATGAGTTGAACTGGGGGAACTGCTGCAGAGCTTCGGTGACTGCCTTGGTGAAGAAGGGCAGGAAGGTGAGCTTGGTGCCCTCGCGAGCCTCGAAGCCGGCCTTAGCCTTGTTGCGCAGGGCAACCAGACGGGTCAGGTCGATTTCCTGGACGGTGGTCAGCTGAGCTGAAACAGCCAGTGACTCAACCATGCGCTTAGCAACGGTCTGGCGGATACGGGGAGCCTTTTCGGTGGTGCCGCGCTTTGAGGACGCTGCAGCCTTGGGGGCTTCCTTCTTGGCAGGAGCTGCGGTTGCGGGAGCTTCAGCAGCGGGTGCTGATGCTGCGGGAGCAGCGCCCTTCTTAGCTTCAGCAGCAGCCAGGACGTCCTGCTTGCGGATGCGGCCGCCAACACCGGTGCCCTTGATGGTGGATAGGTCGATACCTTCCTGCTTGGCCAGCTTGCGGACCAGGGGAGTGACGTAGGCTTCGCCGTTTTCGCCGGTGGGCAGTTCAACAGTGGGAGCCTCGGCAGCTTCGTCGGTGGAGGAAACAGCGGGTGCTTCTTCCTTCTTCTCTTCTATGGGAGCAGAAGCGGCTGAAGCGTCACCGATGATAGCCAGAACCTGGCCGACTTCGGCGTCCTCATCTTCCTGGATGCGGATTTCGAGCAGGGTACCTGCTACGGGTGAGGGAACCTCGGTGTCGACCTTGTCGGTGGAAACCTCTACGAGGGGCTCGTCAACAGCAACCTCTTCGCCAACTTCCTTGAGCCAGCGGGTGATGGTGCCTTCGGTGACGGACTCGCCCAGGGCGGGCAGGGTAACTTCGGTGCCAGAAGCTGAGCCTGAGGACGCGGGTGCGGCAGCGGGTGCCTCTTCCTTCTTTTCCTCAGCTGCGGGAGCTTCTTCCTTCTCTTCAGCCTTGGGGGCTTCTGCGGCGGGGGCATCGTCAGATGAGCCTGCGCCGGAGCCGTCGCCAATAACGATGAGGGGCGCGCCGACCTCGACGTCCTCGTCCTCTTCAACGAGAATCTTCTCAACAACACCGGCTACGGGTGAGGGAACCTCGGTGTCGACCTTGTCGGTGGAAACCTCAACGATGGGCTGGTCAACCTCAACGGTTTCGCCAACCTCAACGAGCCAGCGGGTAACGGTACCCTCGGTTACGGATTCGCCCAGTGCGGGCAGTTCTACGGTGGTGGACATAGTCCTTCGTGCTCTCCTTGTGAGTGATAAAAATCTGTAGGGGGTAGGCGCTGGCCCTATAACCAGGGTCAAGGCCAGTGCCTACCGCAGGGGCTTGTCTTAGCCGTGCAGGGGCGCGCCTGCCAGAGCCATTGCAGCCTCGCCCAGAGATTCGTTCTGGGTGGGGTGGGCGTGGATGAACTGGGCGACATCTTCGGGGAAGGCTTCCCAGACAACCCACATCTGGGCCTCACCAATCTGTTCGCCCATGCGCTTACCAACAGCGTGAACGCCGATGATGGGGCCGTTCTTCTCACGGACGACCTTGACCAGACCGCCGGTGCCCAGGATGGAGGACTTGCCGTTGCCAGCCAGGTTGTACTCTGCAACCTCAACGTTTTCCTTGCCGAACTTCTCTTCAGCCTTGGGCTGGGAGTAGCCGATGGAGGCGATCTCAGGCTCGCAGAAGGTGACCTTGGGGATGTTGATATCTTCAACAACCTGGGGGTTAAGGCCTGCGATTTCTTCGGCAACAAAGCGGCCCTGCTGGTAACCGCGGTGGGCCAGCTGGACGCCGGGGACGATGTCACCGATAGCGTAGATGTTGCCAACGCCGGTGTGCAGGCGCTCGTTGGTGATAACAAAGCCGCGGTCCATGGTCAGGCCCTGCTCGTCGTAGCCAAAGCCCTCGGTGTTGGGGCCACGGCCGACAGCAACAAGAACGATGTCTGCCTCGAAGACGGTGCCATCTTCAAGGGTGATCTTGGCGCCGTTGGCGTCCTGTTCAACGGTCTTGAAGAACTTGCCCAGGGAGGACTTGATGCCGCGCTTCTTGAACTCGCGCTCAACGACCTTGATGATGGAGGGGTCTTCATTGGGAACCAGGTGGGGCAGGCCCTCGATGACGGTGACCTCTACGCCCATGGAGTTCCACATGGAGGCGAACTCGGAACCGATGACGCCGCCGCCCAGAACGATAGCGCTCTTGGGCAGGTAGTCCATCTGCAGGGCTTCGGTGGAGGTGAGCACGCGGTCACGAATCTCGATGCCGAAAGTCTTGGAGACAGAACCGGATGCCAGGATGATGTGCTTGCCCTTGTATTCGGTGCCAGCGACGGTGATGGTATCCTTGCCGGTGAGCTTGCCTCCGCCCTCGATGACGGTGACCTTCTTCATCTTGAGAAGGCCGGTCAGGCCCTTGAACTTGCCGGCGACGATGCCGTCCTTGTAGTCACGAACCTTAGCCATGTCGATGGACTCGAGGGTGGTGTTTACACCGTACTTTGAAGCGTGCTGAGCCTCGGAAGCGAGTTCTGCAGCGTGCAGGTAAGCCTTGGTGGGGATGCAACCGGTGTGCAGGCAGGTGCCGCCCAGGTTGCTCTTTTCGATCAGACCTACGGTGAAGCCCAGCTGTACCGCGCGCAGAGCTGCGGAGTAACCGGCGCTACCGCCACCGAGGATGAGGATATCGAATTCTGTTGTTGCCGAATCGGCCACGTTGACGCTCCCTTGCATGGGTCGCGGAGGCCTAAGCCCCCTTATGTACTGTCGTTTTCTAGCTTATCCCTTGAACGCGTCCACCTGCCACTATTGGCAGGTGTTTTATTGCTCGGGTGGGTATGATTACACCCCGTTACCTGCTAGAACGCGGGCAACGGGGTGCAAATGTAAAAGTTCCCTGGAAAGTAAGGCTTAGGCGTAGGCCTCGATGAACTTAATTAGTGTGGCGATGGAGTGGCCGGTGCCTTCCTTGGGGGTAAAACCGTAGGGGCCTTCCTCGTTGAAGGAGGGTCCTGCGAAGTCCAGGTGGGCCCAGGGAATTTTGGCGCCGTCCTTTTCGCCCACGAATTCTTCGAGGAACTGGCCTGCTACCAGCATGCCACCGTAGCGGGAGCCGATGTTCTGCAGGTCGGCGACGGGTGACTTGAGGCTCTTGCGCAGGTGCTCGGGCATAGGCATGGGCCAGTAGTCTTCACCGGCTTCGGTAGCTGCTTCAACAACCTGCTGGCGGACGGTATCGTCACCCATGACCGCTGCGGTGCGCACGCCCAGGGCGATGAGCTGGGCGCCGGTGAGGGTTGCGATGTCGAGAAGGACGTCGGGCTCGCCCTCGGAGGCCAGGGCCAGTCCGTCGGCCATGACCAGGCGGCCTTCGGCGTCGGTATTCATGACTTCAACGGTGTGACCGCTGCGCATGGTCAGCACATCTTCGGGGCGAATGGAGTTGCCGCCGGGCATGTTCTCAGCCAGGCAGAGGTAGCCGTGTACGGCAACCGGCAGGTTGAGCTCAGAAGCTGCTGCTACGACGTTGAGGACGGTTGCGGCACCTGCCATGTCGGACTTCATGGTGGTCATGGAGCCGGCGGGCTTGAGCGAAATGCCACCGGTGTCGAAGGTGATGCCCTTCCCCACAATGGCGATGGTCTTTTCAGCCTTCTCGGGGGTGTACTTGACCTCTACCAGGCGGGGCTTGCGCTCTGAGCCCTGGCCTACACCCGCGATGCCGCCGAAGCCTTCGGCGACCAGTTCTTCGTAGTCCCAGACCTTGGTTTGAACATTTTCAAGGTCCTCTACGCGGGTAAGGGCACGCTCTGCGAAGGTTTCGGGGTAGAGATGGGAGGGCGGGGTGTTGACCAGGCGACGGGTATGGTCAACGGCCTCACCCAAAATGAGAGCCCGAGTCAGAGCACCTTCTGCCTCAGCGGGGGCTACATCGGTGACAATGAGAACCTCGGCGACGGAAGCCTTGACCGATTCGGCAGTCTTGGCCCGCAGCTGGGTATCGGCAAAAGCGCCGTAGGCGGCGCCTTCTGCAATAGCTGCTACTTCCTCAACGGATTCTGCGCCCAGGGCGAGGGCTACGGTCTCTACACCGGCAAGCTGGCGGACGGCTGAGCCCGCTGCGTAGCGCAGGGCAACACGGTGGGCAGCGGCGTCTTCCTTCTGAGAGCCTAGGCCGATGAGGGCAACGACGTCGGCGCCGGCTTCATCGAAGCCGGGAAGTCGAACGAGCTCGTCCTGCCCGCCGCTGACGCCCAAATCTTCCAAAATAGCCTCAAGGCCCTCGGCGGTTTCTGCGTCGAGGGGGTTAGTGGCCAGTGAGGGGCCTTCCTTGCCGGAATACACACCGAGCACCAGCACATCGGCCTCAAGGGCTTCAAGGTCGGGGGCGGTTACAGAGAATAACAAATCGTGAGAATCGCTCACAGAAATCTCCCTTCGCAGTAGATATAAGAGGGGCAGTCGCACTCTAGGGCAACTGCAGTATCGTCTATAAGCCTAGTCCTAAAAGCCTCGCGAATGTAATCTGCGCAACGCCCCTTGCTGCTAAATCACCGCCGAGCGAACAGGCAGAGGCGCCAGGGTGAGAATTTATGGTCTTGGAAGGAATAGTTCTGTATATTCCCAGCGTTATACCTGCGACATTAGGCTACACAGTGGCTACACCCTGGAGTACTATAGAGACTCACAGAAGACGGGAAGAAAGAAGGGGGCTAGGAAGATGGCGCACGAAGATCGGCTGTATATAGCTCACGCCGGGGCGTTTGAAAACGACCGATTGAGAGGTCTGCCCCTCGTCATTGCCCTCTCACACCCCCAGGACGCCGGTGGCACCGCGGGGCACCTGGGTGAAGTGCTTCTGCATGAACTTGATAATGTGCCGGTCATCGAGTTTGATGCTGACCGCCTGCACGACTACCGGTCACGCAAACCTCGCATTACCTTCAAAAAAGACCACTACACCAACCCGGTACTTCCCGAACTCAAGCTGTACGCGGTAGAAGACCGCCTGGGTAAGCCTTTCTTGTTGCTGACCGGTGCTGAGCCCGACTTGCTCTGGCAGCGATTTACGGCCGATGTGGTGGATATTGCCCAGCGTCTTGAAGTGTCGGTGGCCCTGTCCGTGACCGGTTTCCCCATGCCAGTGCCGCATACCCGACCTATCCCCGTGACAGCGCACGGGTCCCGTAAGGACCTGACGGTCGGCATTTCCTCCTTCCAGCCCGAGGCTCTGGTGCCAGGGTCGGTATCGAGCCTGCTGGAGGTGCGCCTGACCGAGGCCGGCATTGGAACCGCCGGTTTCGCAGTGAATGTGCCGCAGTACCTGTCGGAGTCGGAGCTGCCCCAGACCGCGCTTGTTGCTATGGAGCACCTGTCACTGGCCGCTAAGCTGAGCCTGCCTTCAGACCGTTTGCGTGAGCTGTCTGAGAACGTTCAGCTACAGATTGACGAGCAGGCTAGCGCTAGCCCTGAAATTCAGATGATGATTCAGCGCCTCGAAGAGTCCTACGACGCGAACGCCGCCCAGGGGTTCGGTAGCCTCCCCCTTTCTGAGCGTGCCGCTGGTCGGGTGCCCAGCCGGGATGAAATCGGTTATGAGGTAGAGGCCTTCTTGGCTCAGCTCGATCACAACACTCGGGATGCGGACGGCGACGGCCCCCGCGGCCTGGGCCCCTCCGGTTCCTAAACCGGCCCGGGCCTGGCCCCGCGGTGAAGCTACCTGTGGAAACCCGCTTTAAGGGCGTCATAGATGCGTCACAGGTTCACCGATTTATGGGAAGCATGTGCTCCATGAAGGCTTGATTATTTCCTTTGACATGGGCGGATACCGGATGCCCAGCGGGTGGGGAATATCCACAGGCCCGCTTGGGCTCGTCTTAGATACTCTTCTCTATCAGCCTGATAGGTATGACAGAGAATCACCACACCCCAGAAGAACCTATCGTTACCTACCTCAGCTCGGAGCGCGACGTCCTCGCCCTTGCCCTGCATCTTTTAGGCTACTGGCCTGAAAAGTCCATCATGCTCTTGGCCCTGAGTGACGGGGGAGCAGGGCCCCTGCTGCGCGTTGATATGCCCGATGTTTCTGAGGTAGCGCCGGATGACTTTCTGACCTATACCTTCGAGGCCTTCCCCACCCATAGCCCTACAGGGGACCCCATCACCAGCGTATTCTTGCTGCTCTTCGCCGACGGCGCAGCCTCCGGAGAAGTGGATGTTTCGGTAGAAAAAACCTTCCTAGAAGCAGCCCAATGCTATGCGGAGCTCGCGCCAGCCCACGCAACCCTTCACGGACTGAATATACTCGATGTGCTTGCGGTAGGGCAGCAGGCCTACTGGGCTGTGAACCCGGCTGAAGGGCAGCTGGCTCCTGCCGGTTTTCTAGACGAGATCTTGACTAGCCCGCTGTATAGCGAACTGGTAGCCCACGGGTCGCTTGTCGCGAGTGATGCACATGAAGCCCAGGAACTTAAGAATCGCACGGCGCTGGGAACTGAGGACCCTGATGGGCAAGAACGTTGGCAGGTTAATGCGGAAGCCTATAGCGCTTTCTACTTGGAAGAGAAACAAGAGCAAAATTCCCAAGAAGCCTGCCAAATTGCTGCTGAACTAGAGCTGTGGGAGCAGGCTATAGATGCTGTTACTTCCCTGCTTGTTGGGTCGCAGGGTAGCAGGGGGCTCTACTTCGGGACCTTAGCCGATACTATACGCGCCAAGGTGATTCCCGATGCAGCTGGTTTTCTGATCGCTTCTTTCGATAGCTTTGCAACCCTCCAGCTCGTGATTCTTCAGGCCTGCCGCACCCTCAAAGACTCGTTAGCAGCTCTGAGAGCTCTAGAACAGGGGGGCCAAGCGCTGGGGCTGAACAGGCAAACTGCGGGGGATAGGGTTCTGCCCCTGCCGTCAACCCTGCACCGGTACCAGCTCGATCGTCTCAGTCAGTCTGAACAGGGTGTGCACGAGCAGATAGATAGCACCGAAGACAGTCTGAAGGAAATGGCTGAAACTCTCTTTGGTGTAGATCCCACCCCGCCAGACTGGAAGCGCCTGGAAGCTTTGTGGCATTTGGCAGCCGTGCTGGAAAGCTCCGCTACGGGAAAGGCCGAAGCTTCCCTTCTTGCTGCACAAGCGTGGGTGAGCTGGATGCGGGGCAACTCTACGGAAGCCTTCTACCTGCTGGAGGCTATTGACAGCACCTACCGCGATGGGGGCTCTTTACCCCTGCATTACCTTTTGAGTATCAGTGCTTTCCCTACCTGGCTTACTCTGCCCGGTGGAGCCCCAGAGACCTACGTGACCAAGAACAGCAGATAAGCGGCCGAGCCTTCTTCGCTAGAAAACCTAAAACATGTCATACTTGACTATTGACCCCGCTCAAAGTGTCTCTCAAAAATACAGCTTCCTATCGGGAATAGAAGCCCCTACCCGGGCGTTATACCCACCGATAGATACCCTGGAAACTGTATTGTGCGAATCGATCACTTGACAGGGTCTTAGGTGTTTTGACCGCGAACACCGCATCACACTCGCTACGGTCAACTAGCTCAGAAAGGTTTTCTGTGTCACCAGCCGCACGCAAGAAAGCAGCCAGCGAAACCGCTGCAACCAAAGCCACCGCTAAAAAAACCTCAACTCGCACCAAAGCAAAAAAGGCTGACGAGGCAGCAGACGCCGTAGAAGCAGACGACGAAGAAAGCGCCGCACCTCAGCGAGCCCCCAAGAAGACCGCAGCTAAGAAGGCTGCCCCCAAGAAGAGCCGCAAGGCTAAGGACGAGGACGACGATTTCGCCGACGACGATATCGATCTGGACGACGAGCACCTCGATAGCGACGACATCGAAGATGTCGATGAAGACGAGGCAGACTCTGTCACCAAGGAAGAGAAGAAAGAAGCTGAAGCTGTAGCAGCTAAGGGTTCTGGCTTCGTCCTGACCAACAACGATGAAGACGACGCTCCTGCCGTCCGCGTCGTTACCCCCGGTGCTACCGCAGACCCCGTCAAGGACTACCTCAAGCAGATTGGTAAGGTTGCCCTGCTGAACGCTGAGCAGGAAGTCGACCTGGCTATGCGTATTGAGGCCGGACTCTACGCCGAGCACAAGCTCAAAGAGAACCCCGACATGGACCCGCAGCTCAAGAAGGAACTGCGCTGGGTGATTCACGACGGACGTCGCGCTAAGAACCACCTGCTGGAAGCCAACCTGCGTCTGGTGGTCTCACTGGCCAAGCGTTACACCGGCCGCGGCATGCTTTTCCTCGACCTGATTCAGGAAGGTAACCTGGGCCTGATTCGTGCCGTTGAGAAGTTCGATTACTCAAAGGGCTTCAAGTTCTCAACCTACGCAACCTGGTGGATCCGTCAGGCTATCACCCGTGCAATGGCTGACCAGGCCCGTACCATCCGCATCCCCGTGCACATGGTTGAGGTTATCAACAAGCTGGCCCGCGTCCAGCGTCAGATGCTGCAGGATTTGGGCCGCGAACCCACCCCTGAAGAGCTCGCTAAGGAACTCGATATGACCCCTGAAAAGGTCATTGAGGTTCAGAAGTACGGCCGCGAGCCGATCTCCCTGCACACCCCTCTGGGCGAGGACGGCGACTCTGAGTTTGGCGACCTGATTGAGGACTCCGAAGCAGTAGTACCTGCCGATGCTGTCTCATTCACCCTTCTCCAGGAGCAGCTGCACTCGGTTCTTGATACCCTCTCTGAGCGCGAAGCAGGTGTTGTTGCTATGCGCTTTGGTATGACCGACGGCCAGCCCAAGACCCTTGATGAAATCGGCAAGGTCTACGGCGTTACCCGCGAGCGTATCCGCCAGATTGAATCAAAGACTATGTCTAAGCTCCGTCACCCCAGCCGTTCCCAGGTTCTGCGTGACTACCTAGACTAAAAACCGAACTACTGTAGTGCGGTATAGGCGGGTGCCCTTGAGTGTTCTGACTCGAGGGCACCCGCTTTTTTGATGGGGCTGCTGGCATAAGAGAAGGTGGGAGTTGCTAGCTATCTGGGAGTTATGCGATGGCGAGGGTGGCGATTTTCCAGTTGCCCCGTTTGCGTTCTGCCCGTAGGGCTACGGCCCGGGTACGGACGTCGTCGGTCACCAGCAAACTCATTTCATAGGCAGTTTCAGCGACTTTCTGGACGATGATACGTCGCGGGCGGATTACAGCAGGTGGCTTGCTGGGGCAAAGGGCCTGGGGGTAATGACGCTGCCGGTAGCGAATGGCGGCTTTTGCCTGTTCAAGCTGCTTTTCTAGGGTGCGGTAGCAGCCGGTTGTCATCCAGGGAGCTAGATGGTGCTGAGGCCTGCGCCCCATGAAAACTTCGATGGCAGCGGTACCAATGCGAACCCCCAGCTGCTCAAGGGCCTGCTCTTCTTGATTGATAAAGGAGAGGCTGACGGCAGGTTCTGCTGGCTGGCCCTTTTCAAAGTAGGGTGCATATTTTTCGGCGTATTCGGTAGCTTCGACGATGATGTATTTGCGGTCATCGCGTTCTGGGAAAGCGGTTTTCATGGTGTGCTCCTTTGCAAAACCTAGCGGGGTAGGGTAATCGTTTGACCTGGGAAAATTAGGGTGTCCAGGGTGGGGATGGTTTTGTGGTTGAGTTGCCAGATAGTGTGCACGAGCGCTAGTACTTCAGCTCCTGAGGCATCGGGAGTCAGTTGGTCTTCTGCGATACTCCATAGCGAGTCACCCGGGGCCACGGTATAGGTAGTAGCTGCTACGTCTTCTGAAAAATCCGGCTGCACGCGGGTAGCACCCCCGAAGAGGGGGGGGGAAATGGGCTGGTAGCTCTTTGTCGTAACGGGAAGAACCGTGATTGTTGCACGTCCCTGGGGGTGTGCTTGGGAAAAGAGGGGTGAAGTAGCAGAGGCTAGGGTGGAGTCATCTGATAATGCCTCGACGTCGTGATTAATTTGAGAAGCATGAGGGAATAGGGGCGAGCTTGTTTCGCCGTTGTGCACTCTTGCTGTTACCGAAATAGCTTGCTCAAGGGGAAGGGCATAGGCCTGGGTGGGTGCTAAGGCCCCCAGACCTAAAGAAGCTCCCGCAAGTGTTTTAAGGAGTCCTGGGGCCCAGGCCGGCAGTTGTATGTGCAGGGTAGAGCGTCGGGCACGAGCTAGGGCGCTGTAGTAGAAGCCTAAACCAGCTAGCCACCAGAGGGCGATACAGAGGCAAAGCAAGCCAGCGGTAGCGCAGACTAGCAGGCTCATCCAGCTGCCCGGGCTACGAGAAGTGAGCCCTAGACCTTGATTCTCTTCGCTCAGAAGTGAGTGAAGTAGCATGCCTGATGCGCCAGCTCCACTCAGCGCTAGGAGGGGAATCAGATTAGCTGTGCATAGGGCAAAAAATCGCGATGCCACTTCTTTCACCTCAAATCATGTCATTTGATGTAGTTTGATGATTTATGTATCATATTACTTCCCTTTGTGGTGGATTCAAGAGGCTTGTAGCAAATTTTTCAACAAATTTTCGTTGGCGGGGTATCCTCAGTGCATGGCACACCTAGATTTGCTCTTCCGCGATTACGAAATCCAGATGGAAGCACAAAAACACCGAGATTACGAGGCGGATGCTCGCGAGCTCCGCCAGATAGAGCTTTCTCGAGTCACCGTGGCTGACCGTTTGGCAGCCCAGCTTGGGCAGCTGCTGACTATTCACGGGTCTACTGGAGATATTTGGTGGGGGAGACTGGAGACTTTAGGGCTGGGTTGGCTTCAGCTAGAGACGGACGCCGGCGGCCTCGTTCTTCCGCTTGCGCACCTTCTTTACTGGGAGGGCGGAAACCATCAGGCCGTGGGTGAAGCCCATGAAGTGTCTCGCAAGCTCACGCTGGGGTCTGCCCTGCGGGCTCTCAGCGCAGCCCAGCGTGATATCCACATTTATCATGCAGGAGGAACAGGTCTCACCAGTGCGGGTAGGGTTCGGGCTGTCGGCGCTGACTATTGTGAAATCATAGGCATACAGGCGCACAAAGAGGACTCCCGCGGAACTCGGGGAACTCCACGATGCGTCCTCTTCACCTCAATTGCCGCTATCAGGGTAGCGGGATAAACAGTCTGTTTTAGGAGATATCGGCTCGTTCGGCCTGCTCGGCCCGAATAGCTTCTTCGGTCATCGCATAGCGCTCGCTGATATATGCTTCGAGCATGCTCTTTTCAACCCGCCACTGGTTTCTGCCGCCAATCTGGATGGCCTTCAGCTCCCCCGAGCGCACCAGGGCGCGAGTTTGGCTGGGGGATATATTGAGAATTTCACCGACGTCGGTCAGTGTGAGAAAGCGCTGTTCAACCATATCTGGTTCCTTCTGAAATGGGGGAGTGAGTGGGGGATTCTTTGCTTAGTTTAGTGCATTTTGAACTACCTTGATAGAAGAAGCAAGGCCTGTGGATAACTTGCTGGATTTTGCGTAACTTTGGTCAAAAATACGTGCAATCTTTGAAATTGATGTTCTGATTAGGGAAACTGCTGTCAACGAGGAAAACTTCCTGACTCAAAGAGGTGTCATGATGGCTCAAGAAAATCTTGCTCCCCGTTTCAGAAAGCTGGGGTTCCGCGATCCTAAGCTGCTGGCGGGCGTCCTAATTATTCTTCTCTCGGTTCTGGGCGTCGTCGGCCTTATCCGAGCTACCAATCAGACTCAGCCCTACTATGTTGCCAGTAAAGATATCGGTATTGGTGAAAAAATTACCACTGATAACGTGACAACTGCCCAGGTCAAGCTAGGTGAATCAGCAGGTCTCTACCTTTCAGCGGAGCAAGTAATCGCTGACGGATCGGTAGCTACCCGTCCGCTAACGGCGGGGGAGCTTCTCTCACCCCGGTCGCTGTCCACCGAGGTAAGCGATGGGCGCAGGCTCGTTACCCTGCTACTTGATCAGTACGCGGTAGCCGAATATGTTCCTGGCAACCGGGTAGATATTTGGGTTGCCTACAAGACAGAGGGGGCCAACTCGTACGGTGATCCCGTGGTCATCGCAGAATCAGCCGAGGTGCATTCTGTAACGGCCCAAGAATCTGTGATTGGAGGAACCGGACGTTCGGCTGTTGAGCTGTGGGTAAACCATGACGTCCTGCCCACAGTCCTCGGTGCCACCAGCAGGGGAGCGGTCATCAGCCTGGTCCCGTCGGCCTACGCACCAGGAGGGAACTAATGCAGGTTCCTGTCGTTGTTGTTGGCGATGAGGGCGGACGTTTCGTTTCAGCCATTGAATCTCAGCGTGGCCAGGTGAGCGTGGTCAGACACGTGCACGATATCGGTGAAATGCTGGGACTTGCACAAAGCGGCCTTGCCCGCGCTGTGCTGATCGTGACCAGGGGAGAAGAGCTCACTCTTTCCATGGTCAAATCCCTGCACCACCTTGAGGTGGCAGTGTGTCTTGTCAATGACCAGGGAACCCAGCCTCCTATAGAAGGCATCCACTCGATTGATTCTCTAGCCGATACCGCAGAGATCGTTAGCGAGATCGAAAAGGCCGTCGATACCCTGTTGAATTCAGAGCAGACCGGTGAGCAGGCCAACCAGGCTCAGCACGAGGAGCCTGCCCTCTCTGCCCCGGCTCAAAGTCACCCCAAAAGGGGCGATGAAAAGCAGGACGCTCCTGCCCCCTCACCTGCGGAAGGGAAGGTGGTAGCGGTGTGGGGCCCCTACGGTTCACCGGGACGTACCACCCTGGCCATCAACCTGGCAGCAGCCTACGCAGAAACAGGGTACTCGGTTTGTTTAGTGGACGCAGATACCTACGGGGCGTCCGTGGGAGCTGCTCTAGGCCTTACTGACGACTACTCAAGCCTCGCCCAACTCTGCCACCATGCAGACCGGGGAGGCATAACCCAGCAACAGCTCAAAGAACTTACCCACACCGTCTCGTACCGCTCCCACTACTTCGATATCATCACCGGCATCAACCGGCCAGATCGCTGGGTAGAGGTACGCTCAAACGCTCTCGACCTCGTACTCGATACACTGGTTTCAACATACGACCTGGTGGTTATCGATACTTCTTTCTGCCTTGAAGAAGACCCAGCTCTGAGCTTTGACGGTTTGACTCCCCAACGAAACGACGCAACCCTGACCAGCCTGGGGCGAGCTGACCACCTGATAGCTCTTGGCCTAGCAGACCTTGTGGGCGTACCGCGTCTTATCAAAGCCTACGACACCCTTAGCCAGGTACTTGGACCGGCCCTTGATGAAAGAATCAGCATTGTCTTCAACCGCGTCCGAACCGAGGCCCTAGGCCCATCTGCCCAGGCCGCCCTCGAACACTCCTGGGAGCGATTCGGGCCCAGCCTGCCCATAGCAGCCCAGCTACCAGAAGACAGCGCAACCGCTGATAAAGCCCGCCTAGCAGGAACAACAATTCTTGAAGCAGCCCCACAGACAGAACTGGCCTGCCAGCTACAGGGGCTCGCCGACACCAGCCGAAATGCCCTAGGGATTGGAAAACCTGCCCCATCACTAGCGCCCCCTCCGCGCCTGAGCATGGTAGAAAAGAAGAAGCCCTGGGTGCGCTTTACCCGCCGCCCCCGCTCCTAACC